>JAGBMP010000042.1 GCA_017634825.1 Butyrivibrio sp. | reverse complement strand
GGAAACCTTCGCAGTTGAGGACTCTCCAAATGGTGTCACCAGCGCTTATCTGGCAGGGTGCAAGGTCATAATGGTACCGGACTTAACTCAGCCCGATGAGGAGCTGTCAAAAAAGCTCTATAGAAAAGTTGATAAAGTACTGGATATAAAAAGCATGATCTGACGATCAGGCTTTTTCTTTTGACTTTATTATTGAGCTTTTTCAGCTTTCATGGAAGCGATTAATTCTCCGCTGTTATATCTCTCAATGATGTTGTTGATACGCTCAACAGGATTAAGAAGATCGCTGATTGAAGCGTCATGGTTAAGTGTATCAATGAGGTATGCGATGTACTTACTCATATCGCAGCTTACATACCAGTCTCTTGAAAGAAGCTCAGGTGACTGATAGATGAGGTTTGTTGTAAATACCTTGTCGATAAGGCCTTCCTCGTGAGCCTTGTCAAATGCATCAAGACCTGATGTGAACAGACCGAAGGTTGAGAATGCATAGATTCTTGAAGCCTTTCTGTCCTTGAGGGCTCTTGCTACATCCAGCATGCTCTCGCCGGAGGAGATCATGTCATCAACGATGATAACTGACTTGCCTTCTACGCTGGTACCCAGGAATTCGTGAGAAACGATAGGGTTTCTTCCGTCAACAACCTGAGTGTAGTCACGTCTTTTATAGAACATACCAACATCAAGACCAAGGACGCTGGCAAGATAAATTGCACGGCTCATACCACCTTCATCCGGGCTTATTACCATCATGTGCTCGGAGTCGATCTTGAGATCCCACTCGCTTCTGAGCAGAGCCTTGATGAACTGATATGTTGTTCTTACAGTTTCAAAACCATTTAAAGGAATAGCATTCTGAACACGGGCATCATGTGCATCAAAGGTGATAATATTATCAACACCCATGTTTACAAGCTCCTGAAGTGCGATAGCACAGTCAAGGGACTCTCTGGAACTTCTCTTGTGCTGTCTTGACTCGTAAAGGAAAGGCATGATAACGGTAATTCTTCTGGCCTTACCACCTACGGCAGCAATGATTCTCTTAAGATCCTGATAGTGATCATCAGGGGACATGTGATTTTCCTGTCCGAATAACTTGTATGTTTCGTTATAGTTACATACATCTACCAGGAGATACAGGTCATCTCCACGTACGGATGTCTTGATAACACCCTTAGCCTCACCGGTTCCAAATCTGGGAATCTCAGCTTCAAGAATATAGGAAGGACGCTCATAGCCGGTAAATGCCAGGCTGCCTTTATGCTCATTCTCTCTTTCTGCTCTCCACTTAACGAGATAGTAATCAACCTTCTCTGCAAGTGGCCTTGTACCTTTTAGGGGTATCATTCCAAGGGAACCTACAGGAATGGTCTCCAGATTACGCTTCTCCTCTTTTCTTGGCATTAGTGAAAATCCTCGCTTTCTTTTTGGGCAATCTTCTTTTGGTTTCGAATATCAGGACCTGATAATTTAAGCAATTTGAAATTGCTTGTGACCCTCGAAAAAATTCGATCCTGATAGGCTTGTTGTAATCCCTCTAGCGATAAATTAGATGTAATTATAGTTGATTTTTTGCGATTATCCCTCTCGTTCAAAAGTGCAAAGAGCTCTGAAGTGACAAGGTTTGTTATTCTCTCTGAGCCAAGATCGTCTATAACCAGAAGTTCGCAGTTATAGATATCATCATAAAGGGCTCTGAGTTCATCCTTGGCCTTGTAATCAAAGGTGTTTTCTGCAATCATCTCAAACAGTCCGATTGAACTGAAATATATTACAGAATAGCCTTTTTTCAGTACTTCATCTGCCACACAAATGGACAAGAAGCTTTTACCCGTACCAACTGTACCATAAATAAATAAATTTTGGTAGTCGGTGCCAAAATTATTCACAAATTCTTCAGCAGTTTTTTTCGCCCCCAGAAATTTGACCAGATCCTCTCCCTGATAATAAGAATCCTTCATATTCCTGAAATTCGCCTTCTTTACCAACATTCTCAGGTTGGATTTATCATAGAGAGTATCAATGATCTTCTGCTTGAAGCAATGGCACTTCTCATTGCCTACATACCCGGTATCCTTGCAGTCAGGACAAGTATAACCCATATCCAGAAAATCAGGAGAGTAACCTGCTTCTCTAAGCAGAACCTGCTTCTGTCTGGCTATTTCATCAAGCTGCCTTCTGAGCTCGCTTTTATCCAGTATTTCACCGGATAACCTCCTTCTGCCAAAATCTGCAGAAACAGTAGCGGTCTCATCGTCAAGCTCCTTATACCCGGGAACGGCCTCATAAACACTCTGAAGCCTTTCTTCCTGCTCCTGCCTATGCAGATACCGTCTCTCCTCATACTCATGCATTATTGCATCATACTGCGCATTTGTTAACGCCATACACTAACTCCTCATAATTTGATATGTATCTATTTTATATTCGAAATACCTTTGAACCCTACTCAATCAATAAATAATATGCATCTGAGATCTATTAACCCCATCTACATATATTCGAACCACACTCAAATATGAAGTATGTCTGAATCATATTTACATATATTCGATGTGTAAGGATGGGGTAGTTATATATATCCCCTTTTCGATTTCAAACCCGGAGATGAGACCAATCAATATCAAGTGCCAATGCACGCAGATATTGATGCCCTGGGCTCATCGGAGTGCCCGGTTTGCCGAGAAAAGGGGATATATATAACTATCCCAGCCGTATCCCTCCAACACCGTAAATTCTTCAGCCCTTACACTACACATAAGTATGGCCCTGTACGTGCTCCGGGGAAGGCTAAGTGCCACCGCCGGGCCAAGGTACAGGGCCGAGCTTATGAACTGTCGTCCGACCTGATTCCCCAATCTGTCGGAGCTTTAGTTGTCCAGAAGCTTTTTCTCGAGCTCGGCAAAATCATAAGTGTTTTGCTGGAACTGATTAAAGCGATTCTGGGATACGCCCGAACGAATAGATGATTCGCTTAGACGAAGTTTAGTATCGATGGATGATATGGAAGCCTTAGATCTCTTCTTGGCGAGATCTGCGGTAAAGTTGGCATCAAGCTTGGCAATATCCTCCCTTGTTTTAACATTCTTCTCGTGCCAGCTGCGTAAAATGGCGTCGCAATATTTAAGACGTCCTTTTTGTGTCGCCATAACAGTGCGGTCGCAGGCTTCCAGGATAATATCCATCGAAAATCCCAACTCCCCACGCCACTTGAGAATGAAGTTTGTCTCCTTCTCAGTAGGTGAGTTTTCCATACCGAGTGCCTTCATGATAGCGATGAAGTCGCTGTCATGTTTAAAGATTTCCGCGCGGGCCTGTTTTGGCGTTTTGATGCCCTGCTGATTCCAGTTAATGGCCACCTTCTCCATATATCTGAAATCTTTCTTATGATTATCGACGCAATACTGCATCAGATAGTCCAAAAGGTCGTCTGAGAAAGCCAGATCATCGTGAATGTAGCAGATGGTCTGCATCTCAGTGCTTGTAAGTGTTCTACCGAAATACTGTTCTGCGATGAACAGGAGATTAGAAACATCTGTAGTAGCTGCCTTAGCGGTCTTAACCGGAGCTACAGGTGCAACAGGAGTAACTACAGGTGCTACTACCGGTGCAGCTGCCTGATTCTGAACGCTGTCACCCCTTCTTCTGCCGTAGCGTCTGTGCTGAGAAGCTACGATATCTTCCATATGAATTCCGGTAAGGTTCTGGGAGGTGTCGTATTCAAGACTGATAAGTCCTTTTTTCTCCCAATATTTAAGTGCACGGATAACATCTGATTCCGTATGGTTGAATTTATCTGCCAGAGCCTCGACACTGGTAGGTAAATTCGCACTCATCATACGCAGTAAAAAGAGGTAGATCTTAATCTGCGCATCGTTTGCGTCCTGCATATATTCGTCAATAAAGATGTTGGAAACATAAGTAGAATCCTCCCCACAATTAGAACTGATCGTCACACGCCCCATCATAAACTTTCATCACCTACTTCATAAAATATCCGAAAAAGAATTGTTTGGTTCTTCGGAACAATTCAGATTATAGCATGGGGATTTTTAAAATGATATGGAAAAAGTGACGAAGAAATCCAGTAAACATCAAGGGTTTCTAATTTGAAGGAGTTTTGTGGACAATGTGGATAACGTGGATTATTTATTACAAATCTAATTAAAAAAGGTCTGGCATAGGGTTTCTGGGCCAGACCTTTATCCACCGAATAAAGTTTACATAAAATGTTTTCCCGGGTGGAAATGTGGATAAGTTTTATCTTCCAAGGAGCTCATCGCCGATTTTTACAACATCTCCCGCTCCCATGGTTATCAACAAATCTCCCTTAGTGCAATTTTGCAAAAGAAATTTTTCAATCTCATTAAAGTTTTCCGTGGTAGGGAAATAATTGCATTCGTGGCCAAGTTCAACAATCTTATCCCTCAGAGTACGTGAGCTTATTCCAAGATTGTCTTTTTCTCTTGCTGCATAAATGTCGGCAAGGATGACATGATCTGCCAGAGAAAGTGCCTCGGCAAATTCGTTCATAAGTGCCTTGGTCCTGGTGTAGGTATGAGGCTGGAATACGCACCAGATCTTGCTGTGAGGGTAATTCTGTGCAGCAGTAAGTGTGGCACGGATCTCTGTGGGATGGTGAGCGTAGTCATCGATTATGGTAACTCCGCCGATCTCACCCTTATATTCAAATCGTCTGCCGGTTCCGTGAAATGCATCCAGCGCAGACACAATTTTGCTCTCTTCTATATTTAGAATGTTTGCAACTGCGATTGCTGAAAGTGCGTTGTAAACGTTGTGGATTCCCGGAACAGAAAGGGTGATCTCAAGCTCTTTTCCTCCCGGAAGATGAGCTGTGAAGGATGGATTACCGTGATCGTCATAGGTAATATCTGTCGGGTAGTAGTCATAGGCACTGGTTGAGCCGTAAGTTATGATGCTGCACTTAAGGCCGCTTGTGATCTCTTCAACGTTGTCGATCTCGCCGTTGATAACAAGAGTTCCGTCCTCGGGAAGGAGCTCGGCAAACTTTCTGAAAGAGTGTCTGATGTCATCAAGGTCTTTAAAGAAATCCAGATGATCGGCATCGATGTTTGAAATGATGCTGATCTTGGGGAAGAAGCTAAGGAAGCTGTTGGTGTATTCGCAGGCTTCGGTTACGAAGTACTCGGACTTACCAACGCGGATGTTTCCGCCTATGTCACTGAAGATTCCGCCGATGGAGAGGGTGGGATCTGTCTCTGCCTCCAAAAGGATCTTGGAGAGCATTGAGGTTGTGGTGGTCTTACCATGAGTTCCTGATACAGCCACGGGAAGATCATACTCTTTCATGATCTGTCCGAGGAGCTCAGCTCTTGTAAGCATCGGAATGCCGGCGTTTTTGGCAGCAACGAATTCCGGGTTATCGGGACGGACAGCTGCTGTGTAGACTACAGCGTTTATGTTTCCGAGAGATGTGATGTTCTCAGCCTTTTGTCCGTAGAAGATTCTGATGCCCTTGTCTTCAAGAGCTCTTGTCATTGGGGACTCCTTCATATCGGAGCCTGAGATCTTAAAGCCTTCCTCCACGAGAATCTGTGCAAGACCGCTCATGGAGATTCCACCGATACCGATAAAATAGATATGTTCGGGATTTTTAAAATCAATTTTATACATATTCTTCCTCTTCGTTATTAAATAAGAAACTACTTTATTCTAGCACTAATTTATGCAAAGTCAAAAAGTCAGACAATTCGAAAACGTTTACGGAAATTATATATCATATTTAGGTTTTTTTGTATTTTTTTGCCGGTGACCTTGTGATATACTTAAAGTTAGAAAAAAAGGCAATTTGGTGAGTCGCAAAATCTTTTTAGCAACGAGGTGGAGCATGATAAAAAAAGAAATGATCGCCATGCTTTTAGCAGGTGGGCAAGGCAGCAGACTGGGCGTTCTGACATCTAAGATGGCAAAGCCTGCAGTTTCATTCGGGGGGAAGTATCGCATCATTGACTTTCCGCTCAGCAACTGCATCAATTCAGGAGTGGACACTGTCGGCGTTCTGACACAGTATCGTCCCCTCAGACTTAATTCCCATATAGGAATTGGAATACCGTGGGATCTGGACCGTAACTTCGGTGGAGTTACAGTTCTTCCTCCGTATGAGAAGAGTGCGAACAGTGAGTGGTACACAGGAACTGCAAACGCAATCTATCAGAATATGGAGTACATGGAGAACTATAACCCGGACTATGTCCTGATTCTTTCCGGTGACCATATTTATAAGATGGACTACGAGACAATGCTTGATTTTCATAAGTCAAGCGGTGCTGACGTTACCATTGCTGTTATGCCTGTTCCTATGGAAGAGGCCAGCAGATTCGGTATCATGATAACAGACGAGAACAAGCGCATTGTGGATTTCGAGGAGAAGCCTGAGCATCCACACAGCAATCTTGCTTCGATGGGTATCTATATCTTCTCATGGAAGACCCTTCGTGATGCGCTTATCAAGAATAAAGATCAGGCAGGACTGGATTTTGGTAAGCATATCATTCCTTACTGCAAGGAACATGGACAGTCGTTATTTGCTTATGAGTTCGACGGATACTGGAAGGATGTAGGAACTCTTACATCTTACTGGGAAGCCAATATGGAGCTTATCGATATCGTGCCTGAGTTCAATCTCTATGAAGAGTATTGGAAGATATACACAGCAAGCGGAGTTCAGCCGCCACAGTACCTTGGTCCGGAGAGCGCCATTGAGAGAAGTATTGTCGGCGAAGGCTGCGATATAGAAGGTAAGGTTTACAACTCAGTTATAGGACCCGGCGTCAAGATTGGTAAGGGAACGGTTATCAGCCATTCCATCATCATGAACGAGACTCAGATCGGTGAGAACTGCAGCATTGAGAAAGCTATCATTGCTGAGAAGGCACAGGTCGGAAACGGCGTTATACTGGGAACCTTCGAGGAAAAAGAGAATGAGACCAAGCCCGGAATTTATTGCGAGGGTCTCTGCACTATCGGAGAGAGATCGGTTATACCTGACGGTGTAAAGGTCGGGAAGAACACTATGATCTCCGGAGTTACAACTGCTGACGACTATGTGGACGGAGTCCTGGACAGCGGAAGAACATTAGATAAGGCAGGTGATTAAAGTATGAGGGCGATTGGTATTATTTTAGCAGGCGGCAGCAGTAGCAGAATGCAGGAACTGTCCAAGAGAAGAGCGGTTTGCGCAATGCCGGTGGCTGGCTTTTACAGAAGTATCGACTTTGCACTCAGCAACATGACCAACTCTCATATCCAGACAGTAGCCGTATTTACACAGTACAACGCAGGAAGTCTTAACACACACTTGAGCTCATCAAAGTGGTGGGACTTCGGACGTAAGCAGGGGGGACTTTACGTATTCACTCCCGCAGTTAAGGCATCAGGTAATCTCTGGTACAGAGGTACAGCTGATGCGATTGCACAGAATCTTGATTTCCTTAGAAGCTGCCACGAGCCGTATGTGGTAATCACTTCAGGAGACTGCGTATACAAGATGGACTACGGCAAGCTTCTTGAGTACCACATTCAGAAGCAGGCTGACATCACGGTTGTATGCAAGGATATGCCGGCAACGATCGACACCGAGAGATTCGGAACCGTTCGCATGAACGAGGAGAGCCGTATCGAGGAGTTCGAGGAGAAGCCCGTTGTATCCAGATCCAACACCATCTCCTGTGGTATCTATGTCATCAGAAGAAGACAGCTCATCGAGCTCATTGAGAGAGCCGAAGAGGAAGAGAGATACGACTTTGTTAGAGACATCCTTGTAAGATACAAGGATATGAAGAGAATATACGGATACAAGATCAAGGATTACTGGAGCAACATTGCTTCCGTAGAAGATTACTACAGGACCAACATGGACTTCTTAAAGCCTGAGATCCGTCAGTACTTCTTCCGTGAGTATCCGGGTATCTACACCAAGGTTTCCGACCTTCCGCCGGCTAAGTATAACGTAGGGGTAAACGTTAAGAACGGCCTTATCTCCAGCGGTTGTATCATAAACGGAACCATTGAGGATTCGGTTATCTTCAAGGGCGCCTTTATCGGAAACAACTGTTACATCAAGAATTCAATCATTCTGAACGATGTATACATCGGAGACAACTCACATATTGAGAATTGCATTGTAGAGAGCCACGGCACAATACAGGCAAACTCATATTATAAAGAAGAAAATGGAATAAAGGTAGTCGTAGAGAATAACGAGAGGTACGTAATCTAAGGTTATTCGGAAATAGAGTTGTAATCAAGAGGGGGTTACACTATGAAGATTACAGATATTCGTGTTAGAAAGGTTACAAAGCAGGGCAAGATGCGTGCAGTTGTTTCGGTTACTTTTGACAACGAGTTCGTTGTACACGACATCAAAGTGATCGAGGGCGAGAGAGGACTCTTTATTGCAATGCCCAGCAAGAAATCAGCTGATGGAGAGTATCGTGACATCGCGCATCCCATCAACTCAGACATGAGAGGCGTACTTCAGAGCCGGATTCTTGAGGCTTACGACAAGGCATCTCTTGAGGAGCCCGAGGGCGAGGAAGCGCCTGCAGAGGCTTGACAGACAATAGCTTAAAGTGAATAATGGGTATAATAACAGGGGACTTAGATTACTAGGTCCCCTGATTTATGCTGGGGGATGGGATGTTCGAATTTTTAAAGGCATTATTTTCAGGGAAGAATAAAGAGGAAGACGGCAATATGTTCGTTATAGTAGGACTTGGAAACCCGGAGAAAAAATATTTCGGAACCAGGCACAACGTGGGCTTTGATACCATTGATCACCTGTCCGATAAATATAACATAGGCCTTACAGAGACCAAGTTTAAGGCAGCCTACGGTAAGGGCAGGATAGGAAGTGAGAGAGTTATACTCGTTAAGCCCCTGACTTACATGAACCTCAGTGGTGAGGCAGTGGCTCCTATCTGTAATTATTTTAAAATAGATTCAAAGACAAATCTCATCGTGATCTCCGACGACGTTGAGCTTGATGTGGGGAACCTCAGAGTTCGCCCCAAGGGAAGCGCCGGAGGACACAACGGACTTAAGAACATCATAGCTTTGCTTGGGCATGATGAATTCTCAAGAGTCCGCATCGGAGTTGGCAAAAAGCCCAAACAGTGGGATATGGTGGACTGGGTCCTTGGACACTTTGAGGGAGAAGACGCCACTCTTATTAAGGAAAGTATTGAAAGAGCAGCCGAAGCTGTCGCCTGCATCATTGACGAAGGCACCGACAGCGCCATGAACAAATTCAACGGAAAAATTAAATGAGAGCGATCACCACACCCCTTTCTGAGCTTAAGGAATTTAACGAAATAAATGAGTATCTTGAAAAGCCCTTTGCCTGCGCTGAGGTAACAGGCTGCGTTGACTCGCAGAAGCTCCACTTCATAGACGGTCTTGGCGCTGATTTCAAGTACAGGATCATCGTGACCTACTCTGACCTTCGGGCAAAAGAGATCTATGAGGATTACAAGTTTTACGACAGAAATGTCACAGTATATCCCGCCAAGGATCTGATCTTCTACCAGGCCGACGTTCACAGCAACGAGATCGCAAGACAGAGAATCAGATGCATGAGAAGGCTCATCGAGGGAAGACCCGTAACGGTGGTCACTACTTTTGCTGCCCTGATGACTCCGCAGATAAAGCCCGAAGTCATAAGGGATCACATTCTTTCTCTGGACAGACACAGTCGGGTAGACGTTGTTGAGATTGGCAAAAAGCTTGTCACCATGGGCTATACCAGAAACTATCAGGTAGAAGCTCCCGGCGAGTTCTCAATCCGCGGAGATATTGTGGATGTCTTTGACCTTACAGAGGAAAACCCTTTCAGAATTGAGCTCTGGGGCGATGAGATCGACTCCATAAGAAGCTTTGACATTCTCTCCCAGAGATCCCTTGAAAAGCTGGAGTCCGTGGATATCTACCCGGCTTCCGAGATCATCCTTGAGGATGAGGAGCTTGAAAAGGGCTTTGAGAAGATTCAGGAAGATACAGATAAAGTCGTAAAAGCTCTAAGAGATGAGTTTAAGACTGCAGAAGCCCATCAGCTTAAGAAGCAGACTGAGGAGCTTAGGGAACAGCTCTTTGAACTAAAGGCAGCAGTCAATCTCGAGAGCTATATCAGATATTTCTATGAAGATACAGTCACCATCCAGGAGATGTTCCCCAAGGGTAAGAGCTGTATCTTTATCGACGAGCCACAGCGCGTTCAGGAACACGCCATGGCTGTTGAAGCGGAGTTCCGTGAGAGCATGACCCACAGAGCTGAAAAAGGTTACGTGCTTCCGGGACAGATGGACATTCTTTACCCTATAGACAACTGCATAGCAAGAATGGGTAACGGCAGGAGAGTCCTGGTGTCTGCTCTTGCAATGCCGGCTTCTCTAAATCTCTTTTCCCCGGAAAAGAGCTGGGACATTAAGGCAAGGAGTATCGCAGCCTACAACAACAGCTTTGATTCTCTGGTCAGCGACCTTAAGAATTACGCAAAGAGAGGCTATAAGGTGCTCATTCTCTCAGGCTCAAGAACAAGGGCAAAGAGAATAGTTGAGGACCTTCGCGACAACCTTGTCAGCGCCTTTTACAGCGAGGATCCGGGTAGAGTCTTGCAGCCCGGCGAGATCATGACCTATTACGGCAGGATAATGAAGGGCTTTGAGTATCCTGACATCAAGTTCGCAGTCATTGCGGAGAGTGATATCTTCACCGAGCACACAAGGAAGAAGAAAAAGAAAAAGAGCCAGTACAGCGGCGAGAAGATTTCCGACTTTGCTGACCTTAAGATAGGCGACTATGTTGTTCACGAGGACCACGGTCTTGGTATCTACAGAGGTATCGAGAAGATTGAGACCGACCACGTGGTCAAGGATTACATCAAGATCGAATACGGCGGTGGCGGAAATCTCTATGTTCTTGCTACAGGTCTTTCTGTCATCCAGAAGTACGCATCCGGCGGCGATGATGATAACGCTCACAAGCCAAGGCTCAACAAGCTTGGAAGCGGCGACTGGAGCCATACCAAGAACAAGGTAAGAGCTGCGGTTGAAGAGGTGGCTCAGGATCTTGTGGAGCTCTATGCCAAGAGGCAGCAGGCTGTGGGCTTTGAGTTCGGAAAAGATACTGTATGGCAGCAGGAGTTTGAGGATGCCTTCCCTTATCAGGAGACTGAGGATCAGCTCACTGCCATCGACGATACCAAGAAAGATATGGAATCAAGCCGTATCATGGACAGACTTGTCTGCGGAGACGTTGGCTTTGGAAAGACAGAGGTGGCTATCCGCGCGGCTTTCAAGGCGGTTCAGGACGGAAAGCAGGTGGCTGTTTTGGTTCCCACAACCATCCTTGCTCAGCAGCACTACAACACCTTCTCCGAGAGAATGCGTGCATTCCCGGTGAGGGTTGATCTCATGTCCAGATTCAGGACACCTGCCGAGCAGAAAAAGACTGTTACAGACCTTAAAAAGGGTCTTGTTGATGTTGTCATCGGAACCCACAGGCTCCTGTCAAAGGATATTGAATACAAGGACCTCGGTCTTTTGATTGTTGATGAGGAACAGCGCTTTGGCGTAACCCACAAGGAAAAGATTAAGACCATGAAGGAGAATGTTGACGTTCTGACACTGACAGCTACTCCTATTCCCAGAACTCTTCACATGTCACTGGTTGGTATCAGAGATATGAGTGTTCTTGAGGAAGCGCCCAACGACAGACTTCCGATCCAGACCTACGTCATGGAGTACAACGACGAGCTGGTGAGAGAGGCCATTGTCAGAGAGCTTTCGAGAAACGGACAGGTTTACTATGTTTACAACAGAGTCAACACAATAGCTGACACAGCTGCCAGAATTCAGAAGCTTGTGCCTGAAGCCAACGTTGCCTTTGCCCACGGTCAGATGAAGGAGTCGGAGCTTGAGAGGATCATGTACGACTTCATCGACGGAACCATAGATGTTCTCGTTTCTACTACTATTATTGAGACAGGACTTGATATCCCCAACGTTAATACCATGATCATCCATGACTCGGATAAGATGGGACTTTCCCAGCTCTATCAGTTAAGGGGCCGTGTCGGAAGATCCAACAAGACAGCCTATGCCTTCCTTATGTATAAGAGAGACAAGATGCTCAAGGAAGTTGCGGAAAAGAGACTTGCGGCCATCAAGGAATTTACCGATCTGGGCAGCGGATTTAAGATCGCCATGAGGGACCTTGAGATCAGAGGCGCAGGAAATCTCCTTGGCAAAAAGCAGAGCGGACACATGGCAGCAGTCGGTTATGACCTCTACTGCAAGATGCTTGGTGAAGCAGTCAAGATCAGAAAGGGCGAGGATACCGAGGAAGTCCTGGATATGCCCGGAACAAGTATTGATCTTGATGTCAGTGCCTTTATTCCTGACAATTATATCTTAAACGAGGATCAGAAGCTTGAGATCTACAAGAGGATCGCAAGCATAGAGAACGGGGCAGAATGCGATGAGATGAAGGACGAGCTCATAGACAGATTCGGTGAAGTTCCCGAGACGGCACTTAACCTTCTTCGTATATCTCTTTTACGTGCAAGGGCACATGAGCTCTACATCATGGAAGTAAAGGGCGGAAACGGCAGTATCGAGATCAAGATAAGTCCAAACGCCAAGATAGATCCCGGCAAGATCCCGGGCTTTATCGCCTCCTACAAGGGAAACATGGCCTTCCACAGCACCGGCATTCCGGTATTTGTCTACAAGTACAAGAAGGACACAAACCCCACCAAGGCAGAGAAGCAGCTTCTTGAAGACGCCGAGACGCTTATTGAGAAGCTTGGAGAGCTGCGCGCATGATGACACTTTAATGATGTAAACTGTTAAACATTGTGCTATAATCATACAGATACTACGACTAAGTCTGTGAAAACAGCCATATATATAGTTAGGAGGAACGGCTATGATAAACGAGCAATACAAGAGCATGCTGGGAGCCAAGTCAGTAATAAGAGAGCTTTCAGAGTATGCAACTGCCAGGGGAAAAGAAGTAGGATACGAGAATGTATTTGATTTCAGTCTGGGAAATCCAAGCGTGGAAGTTCCCAAGGAGTTTACGGATGAGATGATAAGGCTCCTTCAGGAAGAGGACACCATGACACTTCATGGTTATACACCAAGCCTTGGAAACCCTCTATACAAAGAAGAGATAGCAAAATCTTTGAATGAGAGATTCGGAATGAATTACGGTCCGGAGCACATCTTCCCTACAACCGGAGCAGCAGGTGCTGTTGCACATGCAGTAAGAGCAGTGACTCGGCCCGGGGATGAGATGATCGCTTTTGCACCATACTTCCCTGAGTACGGCCCATACATCACAGGCGCAGGCTGTAAGCTCAGCGTAGTTCCGGCAGATACAAGCTCTTTCCAGATAAACTTCGATAAGTTCCTGGAGATGATAAATGAGAACGTGGCAGCAGTTCTTGTAAACACACCTAACAATCCATCAGGTATCGCATATTCAACTGCTACACTTCAGAGACTTGCCGATATCTTAAGAGAGAAGTCAAAAGAGTATGGTCACAACATTTTCCTTATTTCAGATGAGCCATACAGAGAGATCGTGTTCAAGGGCGCAGATTCACCTTATGTTTCAAAGTTCTACGATCACACCCTGAGCTGCTATTCGTTCTCCAAGTCACTCTCGCTTCCCGGAGAGCGAATCGGTTACGTGGCTGTAAATCCTGCCTGCGAGGGTGCTGATATCATCGTTCCCATGTGCGGACAGATTTCAAGAGGCACAGGACACAACTGTCCTCCTTCAATAATCCAGCAGGCTGTTGCCAAGGTATGTTCACTTACAGCGGATCTCTCAGTTTATGAGACCAACATGAACATCATCTACGACACACTTGTTGAGCTTGGCTTTACAGTAGTTAAGCCCGGCGGAACCTTCTATATAATGCCCAAGGCACTGGAAGAGGATTCAGTAGCCTTCTGTAAAAAAGCTTTAAAGTACGATCTGGTATTTGTTCCGGCTGACGGCTTCGGAGCTCCCGGGTTCTTCAGAATGGCTTACTGCATCGATACCGAAAAGGTTGAGAGAGCAATGGTTGCCCTTAAGAAATTTGTTAAAGAGGAATATGGCAAGTAATGCCGAAAGGGGATGTTTAAATTGAAGTTTGAGAAAAATACATCGACAAAGCCGATATGTCTTTTGCTGGTGACCGTGATCTTCTCGGCTCTCACAGCATTTGTGGACAGAGCGGCCATAGGTCCGGAAGGCACATCCGTTGGTTTTTCTTCATTAAACGGAGCTGTTGCAAATCTTCTTGGATATAACGAAGTCTTTGATAAGGTTTCGGATCTTGTTATGGTGCTGGCGTTTCTGGTAGTTGCGTTCTTTGCTTTTATGGGCGTTGTAAGACTTGTGCAGACAAAGAGCATTGCTAAGGTGGGAAAGGTCATCCTTGGACTTGGAATGCTGTATCTGGTGGTTGCGATCATCTATGTTGCTTTCAGCAAGATCCCGATCAACTACAGGCCGATCATTCCGCCCGGAGAGACTGAGCTTGAGACCTCGTATCCTTCAAGCCACGTGCTGATCATCTGCAGCGTCTTTGGAAGCGCCATAATCGCATGGAAAAGACTCTTTTCCGAAAAGAGCTATGTCAGAATACTGACTATTGCTGGCGTCGTGCTTATGGTAGTCGGAGTATGCGCAAGAATGCTGGCTGGAGTGCACTGGGCCACCGACATACTCGCGGGAATACTGTTTTCTCTGACTCTGGTTTCTGTTTATACCGCATATATCAAGGATTAAAAGTCCTTAAAACTTTGTAAATGCGTTGACAATGCTAAATAATGAGTGTAAACTCTATTTCGTAATCGCTTTATTGTTTTAACGAGCTACAACAAATCAGACAATGATTTTGAGGAGGAAATGTAAAAATGGCAGAGATCAAGAAGACTGATGCAGCTGAGAAGCCTGTTGCAACAATCAAGACACCTGTAGCTGCAGAAGTTAAGGAACCAGAAGTTAAGGCAGCTCCGGTTAAGGCAGAAGAGAAGAAGGCACCTGCTAAGAAGGCAGCAGCTAAGAAGCCTGCAGCTAAGAAGGCAGCACCTGCTAAGAAGGCTGAGCCTAAGAAGGCAGCTGAGAAGACTGAGGCTAAGAAGCCTGCAGCTAAGAAAGCTACTACAACCAAGAAGGCTGAGACAAAGAAGGCAGCACCTGCTAAGAAGGCAGCACCTGCTAAGAAAGCTACAGCAGCTAAGAAGGCAGCAGCAACAACAGAAGTTAAGACTAACATCGTTCTTCAGTATGGTGACAGAAACGTTACATACGATACAATCGTTACAAATGCTAAGAACAACTACCAGTATGAGATGGGTGGAGATGTAGACGCTATGAAGAAGCTCAGCGTTTATGTAAAGCCTGAAGAGAATGCAGCTTACTACGTTGTTGATGACAAGGTACAGGGCAGAATCGATCTTTGATCATTCTCTTATATATGAGACTACAGACAGCAGACACTTTCAGTGCCTGCTGTTTTTTTATCTATATTTAACATTTAGAAGGTTGACATTAATTCCCGCGAGTGATATTTTATGTTACAGAGAAGATGTTAGCACTCGAATGAGTTGAGTGCTAACAACTCAAAACAAAAGCCTTTCAATGAAATCCGGAGACAGAGGAAGGGGTACAGACTTGGAACTTGATGAGAGAAAGAGAACCATACTACATGCAATAGTAAGGAACTACCTTGAGACAGGAGAACCTGTTGGATCAAGGACTATTTCCAAGGACACTGATCTTAACTTAAGTTCCGCCACCATCAGAAATGAGATGGCAGACCTTGAGGAGATGGGACTTATAATTCAGCCCCACACTTCCGCAGGAAGAATTCCTTCCGACCAGGGCTACAGAGTTTATGTAGACGAGATGCTAAGGGAGAAGGATCAGGAAGTTGAGAACATGAAGGAGATGCTTCTTGATAAGGAAGAGAAGCTTGAGAACCTCCTTAAGCAGGTGGCCAAGACCCTTGCAGTGGATACCAACTACGCCACAATGATCTCAGCACCTCAGATCCGCAAGAACAAGCTCAAGTTCATCCAGATTTCCAAGGTTGATGCAGAGCACCTTCTGGCGACCATCGTCATAGAAGGAAACGTCATTAAGAACAAGATCATTCCCGTTGAAGAGGAACTTGATGACGCAACAATGCTCAAGCTTAACATTCTCATGAATACAAGGCTGGACGGACTTGCTGTAGAGGACATTAACTTAGGCCTTATCGCAGCAGTCAAGCAGGAAGCCGGTATTCACAGTGAGATCATCGGAAACGTCATTGATGCAGCTGCAGAGTCCATCACAGCAGATGACGACCTTCAGATATATACCAGTGGTACGATGAACTTCTTCAAGTATCCGGAGCTTACGGATTCGGCCAAGGCCAGCGAGCTCATCAGCACCTTTGAGGATACCAAGGATCTCTCCAGTATCGTTGAGGACACACTATCATCCGATGATGAACAGACCGGAATCCAGGTCTACATCGGAAATGAGACACCGATCCAGTCCATGAAGGACTGCAGTGTTGTTACTGCAACGTACGAGCTTGGTGATGGCATGAAGGGTACCGTAGGAATCATCGGACCAAAGAGAATGGATTACGACAAGGTTATAACGACGCTTAAGAACATGCGTCATGCACTTGATGATCTATATAAAAAGGATTAGCAACATAAGCTTTAAGGAGGCAATTTGAATTGAGCGAAGATAAGAAGAAGGCTTCATCCAAGGCTAAGACAGCTGAGGAAAAGAAAAAAGAAGAAGTTCTTGAGAACATCATGGAAGAGCTTGAAGAGGAAGCCAAGGAAAAAGAAATAACAAAAGAAAAAGAGGCACAGAAGGAACCTGATACTAAGGAGGATTCGAAAGATGCCACAGAAGAACCTGATGTAGAAACAAAAGAAGATAAGAAAAAAGAAAAAAAGAATCCGCTTCAGGAAAAGATCGATGAACTAAACGATAAGGTCCTGAGACAGATGGCGGAGTTTGAGAACTTCAGGAAGAGAACCGACAAAGAGAAATCACAGCAGTTCGAACTTGGACAGGGCAATGTCCTTGAGAAGCTCCTTCCTGTAGTAGATAACTTTGAGAGAGGTCTTGCAGCAGTTCCCGAGGCTGAGAAAGACGGAGCTTTTGCAGACGGCATGAACAAGATTTACAAGCAGCTCATCAAGCAGCTTGAAGATCTCGGAGTAACCCCCATAGAAGCGGTTGGAAAAGAGTTTGATCCAAACCTCCACAATGCAGTAATGCAGGTGGAATCTCAGGAATACGAATCCGGAATCGTTGCCCAGGAGCTTCAGAAGGGATACATGTTCCATGATACAGTGCTCAGACACAGCATGGTGGCTGTAGCACAATAACTTAGCAAATACAGAATCTTATTATTATAAACGGAGGAAAAAGAAATGAGTAAGATTATTGGTATCGACCTTGGTACAACTAATAGCTGCGTAGCAGTTATGGAAGGTGGTAAGCCCACCGTTATCGCTAACGCAGAAGGCGCTAGAACAACACCTTCAATCGTTGCTTTCACAAAGAACGGCGAGAGGATCGTCGGCGAGCCTGCTAAGCGTCAGGCTGTAACAAATGCTGAGAACACAATCTCATCAATCAAGAGAGATATGGGTACAGATCACGGCCGTACAATCGACGGCAAGAAGTATTCACCTCAGCAGATTTCAGCTATGATCCTTCAGAAGCTGAAGGCTGATGCAGAACAGTATCTCGGCGAAAAAGTTACAGAAGCAGTTATCACAGTTCCTGCATACTTCAATGATGCTCAGCGTCAGGCTACTAAGGACGCTGGTAAGATTGCAGGTCTTGAGGTAAAGAGAATCATCAACGAGCCTACAGCAGCAGCTCTGGCTTATGGTCTTGATAACGAGAAAGAGCAGAAGATCATGGTTTACGACCTTGGTGGTGGTACATTCGATGTATCAATCATCGATATCGGTGACGGTGTTATC
>JAGBMP010000006.1 GCA_017634825.1 Butyrivibrio sp. | reverse complement strand
TATGAGAGCAGACGTTGGAATCGCCATGGGATCCATGGGATCTGATGCTGCTATTGAGGCAGCAGACATAGTCATCATGGATGATGATATCAGCAAGATCTCAACTGTTATGAAGATCGCGCGCAAGATCATAAGGATTGTAAAAGAAAACATAGTCTTTGCGCTTTCGGTTAAGCTGATCATCCTGATCCTGGGAGCACTTGGTCTTACCACCATGTGGCTTGCAGTATTCGGAGATGTAGGAGTAGCGGTAATAGCAATACTTAACTCTATGAGGGCTCTTAAGGACTGACTTTTACAAAATGAATCCTTCATGGAGGTAAACATAAATGCCAAGAGCAGAACTTTACGTTGGAGAGCTTCTTATGAAGATGGTCGCCAGGCAGACCGGCGAAATCAGCAAGGTGGATTTTAATCCCCAGAAGAAAGCATTTGGGGGCTTCTCCTTCCCTGATGAACAGTTTTTGGAGAGAACCTCTCCGGAGGCTCAGGGCGTAAGCTCTGCTTTTTTTACTGACCTGATCAGGGACCTTCAGGCGGACAGGGAGTGCAGAATGCACAAGTTTATGGCTCTTCGCCATGGGAAGGTCATCGCTGAGTGCGCCTTTGAACCTTTGATATGGATATGTGGCACGTCACTTATTCCATGTGTAAGTCCATCACGGGAATGGCCATAGGTATCCTTATGGGCGATGGCAAGCTCACCCTCGATGACAGGCTCAGTGATATATTCAGCCCAAGACTTGGGCCTTTCAGCATCTTCAGAAAGACAATGACAGTCAGAAACCTTCTCAATATGTCTTCAGGCGTTGATTTTAACGAGATAGGAGCCATCAGTGGCAATGACTGGCGAAAAGGCTTTTTGGAGGCGTCTTTTAAATTCGATCCCGGAACAAAATTTGAATACAACAGCATGAATACTTACATGCTATCTGCCATAGTCACTGAGATCACGGGACAGTCCCTCTTTGACTTCTGCAAAGAGAGATTATTTAATCCCATGGGTATCAAGAGAGTCTTTTGGGAGAGTTGTCCACAGAGCATCACAAAGGGTGGCTGGGGAGCCTTCATGCGAATTGAGGATATGGCCAAACTCGGCCAGCTCTACCTTCAGAAAGGTGTCTGGAACGGGCAGCAGCTGATTCCTGAAGAATGGGTAATAGAGTCCACTACCAAACAGATAGAGACAGGCAGAGAGGACAATCCATATTACGGCTATCAGCTATGGATCAATGATGACAGAGAAGGGTGCTTTGCCTACAACGGTATGATGGGACAGAATGTCTTTGTCTATCCTGACCTTGATATGGTCATAGTGACCAATGCCGGTAACAGCGATGTTTTCCAGACCAGTAGTATGGCCATCAAGATCCGTGACAGAATGAAGAACGTCATAGAGGTGTCTGATACGCCTCTCCCAGAGGATTTCCGGGCGCTTACGGAGCTTAAGGCTATCTGCAAGTCCGTGAGCGGAAGAACAGCAGATTTCCCGGTTATCAGTTCGGGAGGCTGGAAGAACAGAACGGTGCGCATGACCACAGGCTCTCCCAGAAACAGGAGCATAAGCTTTTCGGGTAAAAGAACTGACTTCAAATCGGCAGTAAACTCCTACAATATCAGGAATGAGAATCAGCTGATCCTTACCTGGCTTAAAAAGCTGGATGGGAAGATTTATGACCTTGAGACCACGGGAATAGGCTTTATGCCGGTAATGATGCAGATAGTGCACAACAATTTCACCGACGGCATGAAGAAGATCGGATTCAGGTTAACAGAGGATAACGCTTTTTACATAGACATCTATGAAGGAGAGGTTATTTACAAGCTTCGCTGCGGCTTTGGAGGCAAAAGATATACCAGCGACATCAACATTCACTGCGAGAACTACAAGGTCTCACTGGACTCTGTATGCACCAGGGATGAGTACAACAGGCTGACAATCAGGAATGAAGTGTACTTTTTAGAGGAAGCCAGCAAGCGAACATTTAACATTTACTTTGAGGATGATGCAGTAGACAGGGTGGATAAAAAGGCTACCTTCATTTATCCGTCAGTTCCCGGAAGAGTCGAGATAAGAATGCAGGAATCTCCCGGAGCAGACATGCTCCATGACACGCTTAAGAACTTCTCAATTGAGGGCACAGGCTTTGAGAGCGCCATTATCTCAAGGTTTGTAAAGGGCGGTATGAAGGAAGCTGTGATTCATGCGGTGAACAACACCATTGAACCTGTAATAAAGGGAAGGCTCTTTAATCCGGACCTTACACCATATCTGGAAGAAGCTGTAAATGAAGATACAACAGAATTTGCAGATGAAGACACAGATGTTATATCATTAGATGAAACCAACAGAAAGGGGTAATGATTATGGGAAACGCAGTATATGAAAAACTACTCAAGTGCAAAGAGGCAGTAAGAAAGGTGACTGATTTTGAGCCGGATGTAGCACTGGTTTTGGGCTCGGGCCTTGGCGGATTTGCAGAGAATATCAAGATAGAGACAGAGATTTCATACAGTGATATACCCGGATTTCCGGTATCAACCGTTCCGGGACATGCAGGAAAGTTTATTTTCGGATACCTTGGAGATAAGAAGATTGTATGCATGAAGGGAAGGATCCACTTTTACGAGGGTTATAATATCAGCGATGTAGTTCTTCCGGCAAGACTTATGAAGATGCTGGGAGCTAAGATTCTTTTCCTCACAAACGCAGCAGGCGGACTTGGCGAAGGCTTTGGCGCAGGTGATCTTATGCTTATCACAGATCACATTTCAGTCTTTGCACCTAATCCTCTTATCGGACCAAATCTCGATGAGCTCGGACCAAGATTCCCCGATATGTCCAATGTCTACAAGAAAGACCTTCAGGACGTGATAAGAGCCGTTGCAAAAGAGAACGGGATCGATCTTAAGGAAGGTGTGTACTGCCAGTGCACAGGCCCTTCATTTGAGTCACCTGCAGAGATCAAAATGCTGGCTAAGCTCGGCGTTTCAGCAGTGGGAATGAGTACCGTAAACGAGGCAATCGCAGCAAACCACATGGGCATGCGTATTTGCGGAGTTTCATGCATTTCTAATCTGGCAGCAGGCATCTCAGGTGAGCCTCTTTCACACGAGGAAGTTCAGGAGGCTGCAGATAAGGCAGCACCTCTTTTCACCAAGCTTGTATCTGAATCCATCAAGAGGTTTGAAGTATGAGAACAAGATTCTATAACGCAAGAATTCTGACAATGGAGCCGGGAAAAGAGATCTTTATCGGCGAAGTCTGGGTAAACGGCGATACTATACAGTTCGTTGGAACAGAAGAAGAGGCCCTTAGCTACTGTGAGGAGCACAAGGACTCAATACTTATATGGGACAGAGAGATTGACTGCAAAAAGAATCTCCTTATGCCCGGCTTTAAGAATGCACACACACACTCAGCCATGACTTTGATGAGATCCAAGGCTGATGATCTTCCGCTTTCAGACTGGCTTAACACACAGATATTCCCCATAGAAGCCAAGATGACAGCAGAAGATATTTATCATCTGTCCAAGATTGCCATCATGGAGTATCTGACCAGCGGAGTCACAGCTGTTTTTGAGATGTATCTGACACCTTATTCAGTTGCGGATGCCTTCAGAGACTGCGGAATGCGCTGCGTTCAGACCAGCTGTGTCAATAACTTCAGCCAGTCGGTGGAGATGCTCGAGGGGTATTACAACGACTTAAACGGAAGGGATGAATACAACTCATTTATCCTTGGCCTTCATGCTGAGTATACCTGTTCAAAAGAGCTTCTGGAGAAGACAGCAGAGCTGGTTCAAAAATACAAAGCTCCTTTCTGGGCACATATTCAGGAGACAGAGTCTGAGACAAAAGAGTGCATCGAGAGATACGGTATGACTCCCATTAAATTCTTTGATTCTCTGGGTCTGTTTGATTACGGCGGAGGTGGATATCACGTTGTCTGGACCAGTGACGAGGATATGGAGATCATGAAGAAGAGAGGTCTTTATGCTGTGACCAATCCGGGCTCCAACACCAAGCTGGCCAGTGGAATTGCGCCTATTTCCAAATACCTTGAAAAGGGCATTCCGGTAGCAATTGGAACAGACGGCCCTGCCAGCAATAACTGCCTTGATATGTTCAGAGAGATGTTCTTAACGACAGGACTTGCCAAGCTAAAGAACATGGATGCTTCCAGCGTTGACGCAGCCGAAGTCCTTAAGATGGCAACAGTTAACGGCGCTCACGCTATGGGACTTAATGATTGTGACTATCTTGCAGAGGGCAAGAAGGCTGACATCATCATGCTGGACCTTTATCAGCCCAACATGCAGCCCATCAACAATATCGTCAAGAATATTGTTTACAGCGGAAGCAAGTCAAACGTTAAACTTACAATGATCGGCGGTATCATCCGCTATGAAAACGGAAACTTCAATATTGGCGCAGAGCCTGCAGACATCTACGCCAAAGCAGAAGAGATCGGGAAGAGGTTATACAGCTGATATGGAAGGATACATGATAATATTCCTGGTTGTTTGTTTTATAGTCATCGCATTTGTGCTGGGACTTAGGGATAAGCACAATGCCAGGAAATACCTGTTAAGTAAGCTGATAAAGAATTACGGAAATCCCCCTGCAAGGGAATATAAGGCGGATGACCTTGACCACGTCGCGGGCTTTTTTAAGAATCATCCGGAAGATGCGCAGATTGACGATATCACCTGGAATGATCTTGGAATGGACGAGGTTTACAAGAGGCTTAATTACTGTCTTTCCGCTGCCGGAGAGGAGTATCTTTATTATCTCTTAAGGTCCCCCAGACAGGCGGATGACTTTAAGTCCTTTGAAGATCAGGTTAGCTTCCTTCAGGAGAATGATGAGGACAGAAGAAAGATACAGACTATCTTTTGGGAGATCGGCAATAACAGCAGATACTCGATATATGACTACATCGACTATCTTGAAAACATATCAGGTGCCGGCAATACCAGGCATTTTGTTATGATTGCCCTGATCCTTTCTGCAATCGGCTTTTGCTTTGTGAACTTTGCGCTGGGATTTATAGCACTTGCTATTCTGATGCTCGTACAGATTGTATCTTATTTTAGAATAAAGAGTGATATAACTCCTTACCTTGTAACTTACGGATATGTCATGAGAGTGATCAAATCCATTGATAAGTTTTCAGGGATAAAGGCTGAGGCTTTCTCAGAGGATATCAGGGAACTTAACGCTATCTCAAAGGAGTTTTCTTCCTTCAGGGCCGGTTCCTCAATTCTTCTTACATCAGCTCAGACCAATTCCAGCGGAAATCCGGTTGATCTCCTCCTGGACTACATCCGCATGGTGACTCATATAGATCTGATCAAGTTCAATCAGATGTACAAACAGCTTATGGCAAAGAGGGACAGGCTTGATAAGATTCTTGAGATCACAGGAAGGATAGAGGCGGAAGTATCCGTTGCCTGCTTTAGGGCTTCTTTTGAAAACGGATATACTATTCCTGAATTTACAGGTGATTCTTACGTGGCAAAAGACCTGATCCATCCCCTTATAGATGGGGCGGTTGCCAACACCATTGAGGCAAAGGAAGGAGTTCTTTTAACAGGATCCAATGCTTCCGGTAAGTCCACATTCCTTAAAACCTGTGCCATAAACACTATTCTTGCCCAGTCAATCCATACGGTGCTTGGCAGCAAGTACTGTGCGCCGTTTTACAGGATTTATTCATCCATGGCACTTAAGGATGATATCTCAATGGGAGAGAGTTACTACATCGTCGAGATCAAGTCCATTAAGAGGATAGTGGATAAATCCAAGACTTCCGGCAATAAGGTCCTGTGCTTTGTGGATGAGGTCCTTCGCGGAACCAATACTGTCGAGAGAATCGCAGCTTCCACGCAGATCCTAGGGAGCCTTGCGGAGAATGGAGTTCAGTGCTTTGCTGCGACTCATGATATCGAGCTGACGGCTCTTTTAAAAGACATCTATGAGATATATCACTTTGAGGGTGATGTGACGGATAATGACGTCAAATTTGACTATAAGCTCAAAGAAGGCCCGGCTACAACGAGAAACGCCATCATGCTTCTTAAGGTTTTGGGCTATGATGAAAACATCGTAGAAAATGCGCAGAAGATGGCGGACGGATTCTTAAAGACAGGCAGCTGGGCTGTGACTACTTAACGAGGTATTCTCGAGTTTAGTAGGAGCGTGTTCTGGCGAGCGAAGCGAGAGCAGAACTTCCTTAGAGAGGAGATTTTACATGCAAGTTAGCATATATTCTGACGGATCTGCCAGGGGAAACCCCGACGGACCCGGAGGTTACGGCGTAGTTTTGCGCTATATAGACCCCAAGGGTGAAGTACATGAAAAAGAGATAAGCGCCGGGTATGACAAGACCACCAACAACCGAATGGAGCTGATGGGCGCTATAGTGGGGCTTGAGAGTCTTAACAGGCCCTGTGAAGTAGAGATGTATTCAGACTCAAAGTACGTAATCAGCGGCTTTAATGAAGGCTGGCTAAAGAGCTGGGTCAAAAACGGCTGGAAGACAGCAGGCAAAAAGCCTGTTAAGAACGTAGAACTCTGGCAGAGGCTTTTAAAGGCTGTAGAGCCACACAAGGTAAGATGGAACTGGGTAAAGGGACACAACGGACATCCCGAGAATGAAAGGTGCGATGCGCTG
Source organism: Butyrivibrio sp. (assembly GCA_017634825.1). Taxonomy (GTDB): domain Bacteria; phylum Bacillota; class Clostridia; order Lachnospirales; family Lachnospiraceae; genus Butyrivibrio. The sequence goes on along the minus strand of JAGBMP010000006.1, from coordinate 21,690 downwards.
GCTACCACGGCAGCCGATCAGGATCCGGAGTTTCTTTTACACGACGACGGAGCAGGACTATATTAACTTATTATTAAAAACAGCTTTCTGTTATTTCGTAAACCATGTCAAAAGTGATATACTGAATAAGGACACTTTTCACTTGGTATACGACCTGTTTGTATACCGCTACGCATAAGGATCGGGGGCAATATGAGCGACAAAAAGAGACTTGTGACACGAAGCGATTTTGATGGTTTGGTTTGTGCGATGATCTTAAGGGAGTGTGACCTGATAGAGGATATCAAGTTTGTACACCCCAAGGATGTTCAGGACGGCAAGATTGAGCTTTCGGGTAACGATATCACAACCAATCTGCCTTATGATTCAAGAGTTTTTATGTGCTTTGACCACCATGAGTCTGAGCTTATCAGAAACGCATCCATGAAGGATAACGACAACTGGTTCATAGAAGGCCAGGCTAAGTCAGCAGCCAGGGTGGTTTACAATTATTACAAGAAAGCAGGATACGCACTTGACAGAATATCCGATGAGATCATGACTGCAGTGGATAAGGGTGATTCTGCAGACTTTACGGAAGATGAGATCTTAAATCCCAAGGACTGGGTTCTTATGAACTTCCTTATGGATGCAAGAACGGGCCTTGGAAGATTCCATGATTTCAGGATTTCCAACTATGACCTTATGATGGAACTTATCAGCTACTGTGTAAATCATGATATCAAGGACGTTTTGCAGCTTCCTGATGTCAGGGAGAGAGTAGACCTTTACAATGAGCAGTCAGAGCTCTTTAAACAGCAGCTAAAAGAGATTTCCCACATGGAGGGAAAGGTTGTTGTGGTAGATCAGAAGGCAGCAGGCGATGTGATCTACGCCGGAAACAGATTTATGATCTATGCTCTGTACCCTGAGGCAGAAATTTCAGTTCATGTAGCCTGGGGCTTTAAAAAACAGAACACAGCTGTTATGATAGGTAAGTCTATTATCAATAAGGCATCGAACTTCAACATCGGAGATCTTTGTCTTGAGTATGGCGGAGGCGGACATGCAAATGCCGGAACCTGCCAGATAGACAATGACAAGATAGACCAGGTACTTCCGGAGATTATTAAGAAAATTAACGCATGATGAGTAACGAGAATAAAAAAGCTTTAATAGCTATGAGTGGCGGCGTGGATTCTTCCGTAGCCGCTGCTCTTATGTTAAAAAAAGGGTTTGATTGCATGGGATGTACCATGCGCCTTTATGAGAACGACATGATAGGCGAGGACCTCTTTGGAACCTGCTGCAGTTTAAAGGACACCCAGGATGCAAGGGCTGTCTGCGAGAAGCTTGGTATAGAGTACAACATATACCACTATGAGGCAGAGTTTACAAAGAATGTCATCGAGCCCTTTGTGTGCAGTTATGAGAGAGGCGAGACACCAAACCCCTGCATAAGGTGCAATAAATACCTTAAGTTCGACATCCTCTATGAGAAGGCCAAGACCCTTGGATACGACAACATCGTAACAGGGCATTACGCAAGGATCGAGGAGAGGGACGGACACTTTTATCTGCTAAAAGCAGTAGATCCGGGGAAGGATCAGAGCTACGTTTTATATGACCTTACAGAAGAGCAGCTCTCACACACATACTTCCCTCTCGGGGAGATGACCAAGAATGAAGCCAGAGAAATCGCTTCCGAGTACGGTTTTGTAAACAAGGATAAAAAAGACTCTCAGGACATCTGCTTCGTGCCTGATGGCGATTATGCAGCTATGATCAAGCGGTACAGGAATAAAGATTATCCAAAGGGCGATTTTGTTGACCTTCAGGGGAATGTCCTGGGAACTCATGAGGGAATCATAAATTACACCATAGGTCAGAGAAGAGGCCTTGGAATTCCTGCGGACAGAAGACTCTACGTAAAGCGTCTTGATACTGAGAATAATCGCGTCATCTTAGCAGATGATGAGGATCTGTTCGACAAGGAGGTAATGGTCAGGGAATTTAACTGGATAACAGGGGATGCACCCAGTGAGCCCATAAGATGCCTTGCCAAGATCCGTTACAGGCATAAAGAGCAGCCGGCAACAGCCACTATCTTTGCAGATGGAAAGGCCAGGATAGTCTTTGATGAGCCGCAACGCGCCATAACACCGGGACAGAGTGCAGTTTTGTACGATGGGGAGATTGTTCTTGGCGGCGGAATTATATGCTGAGAGAGCATGACTTCATTAAGGAGGATTATGAAAAAGGATAATGTAGTTTTAATCGGTATGCCAACATCAGGCAAGAGTACCATGGGAGTAATCCTTGCCAAGATCCTTGGCTACAGATTTCTGGATGCGGATATTGTGATCCAGGAAAAAGAGGGCAAGAAGCTCTCACAGATCATTGAAGAAGAGGGAGTGGACGGCTTTATTGAGATTGAAAACAGGATAAATGCCGGGATCGAGACGGAGAAAACCGTTATTGCCACCGGAGGAAGCGTGGTTTACGGAAAAGAAGCCATGGATCACTACAAGAACATCGGTAAGGTGGTTTATCTGAAGGTTGACATGGATACTCTTACAAAGCGCCTGCACAATGCAAAGCAGAGAGGCGTTGTCATGAGAGAGGGTCAGTCCCTTGTATCCCTCTACAATGAGCGAAGCGCTCTGTATGAGAAGTATGCTGATATCACCATCGAGGAAAAAGACTATGCGATGGAAGAAGTCATCGATATCACCCTAGAAGCTCTAAAAGCTCTTCCTTTGTGAGGCTTGGAGCACTGAGTGAACCTGTATTAAGGAGCTGGTCAGCCAGCTCTTTTTTCTTGTTCTGAAGTTCGATTATTCTCTCTTCAATGGTATCTTTCATGATGAGTCTGTAGACCGTCACCACATTCTTTTGCCCGATCCTGTGGGCTCTGTCGGTTGCCTGGTTCTCTACAGCAACATTCCACCAATGATCGTAATGAAGCACAATGTCGGCAGCAGTCAGGTTAAGACCCGTTCCGCCGGCCTTTAATGATATGCAAAATACCGAGGTGTCATCCTCCTGAAAGGCATCTACCAGTTTTATTCTGTCTTCCTTCTTGGTAGAACCCGTAAGGAGATAGTGGGATATGCCTTCTTTTTTGAAAAGAGACACAAGTCTCTCCAGCATTGATGTGAACTGGGAGAAGAGCAGTACTTTGTGTCCGCTCTCAGCGGCGCTCTTTATCATCTCTACGCAGAGCTCAGCCTTGGCAGAGCCTCCGTCATAATTATCGTAGATAAGACCGGGATCGCAACAGAGCTGGCGAAGCCTTGTAAGCTCTGAGAGGATCATGATCCTGTCATTTTTTATCTCCGCATCGCTCTTTGTTTGAACCATCATCTTGACCTGCTGAAGATGGGCTTTATAGAGTTCCTGCTGACCCTTGGTCATCCGGGTTACGATGTTTTCTTCAAGCTTATCCGGAAGGTCCGTAAGGACATCCTTTTTAAGGCGCCTTAGTACAAAGGGCGCGATCATCTTCTTAAGACGCAGCATTGCGCCTTCATCTCCCTCGGCAATTGCGGGGATTTCAAGAATTTCCTTAAATGCCTTGTAGCTAAAAAGATATCCCGGCATGCAGAAATCGAATATGCTCCAGAGCTCGCTGAGTCTGTTCTCAATGGGAGTTCCGGTAAGGGCTGCCTTGAAGGAAGCGCTTACTGACTTTACGGCTCTTGCAACCTGGGTTGTGGGATTTTTGATGAACTGAGCCTCGTCTATTATCATGCACTCAAAGGACAAGTACTTGTACAGCTCAATATCCCTGCGAAGAAGGTCATAGGAGGTTATTAAAATATCTGTTTCTTCTTCATCAATTTCAGATGTCACCCTGACTCTGTCTGGCTTTATGCCAACAGCGAGTTCACACTTAAGGTCCGGAGTGAATTTCTTTATCTCGTGCTGCCAGTTGTAGACAAGGGATGCAGGGCACACGATAAGAGAGCAGCCAAGTTTTTTGCCTTCCTTTATAGCTTCCTGCTTTAAGGACAGAAGGAGTGTAAGGATCTGGAGGGTCTTTCCAAGACCCATGTCATCTGCAAGTATTCCGCCAAAGCAGTTGGACTTAAGAGTTCTTAGCCACTTATAACCTTTTTTCTGATAGTCGCGAAGAACACCGTCAAGTTCCCCCGGGATTTCATAATCAGCGCTTCCGGGATCTTTAAAGGAGCCGATCAGATTCTTGAAGGTACCTGCTCTTGATAGCCTTGTAAATTCGTAGTCCGATGATTTCTCGGACAGTTCATTCAGGAAAAGAGCTCTGTACATTGGCACGGAGGCATGACCTTCCAAAATGCTTTTGGAGGTAAGACCAAGACCGTCCTTTACGGAATACATAAGCTCCATGTCCTCACTGGTGAGCTTTAGGATATCTCCGTTTTTGAGGCGGTAGTACTTTCTCTTTCTGTCATATCTGCTAAGGATGTCATCAAGTTCTTTTAGCGTAAGGTCCTCAGGTACCATTGTGAGCTCAAGAAGATCTGAAACGACGGATACGCCAAGGCTTATTCTTGGAGCCTTTCTGATGTTGATGGACTTAATGTTATCTGAGAGATATACATCTCCGAGCCTGTCCAGCTCAGCGAGGTCGTCGGATAAAAAAGTATAAAGATTATCCTCATCTCCGGGCCTGGGAGATAGTACCAGTTCATTTTTACTTTCGTCTATGGAATCAAAAAATCTTCCTACAGCCTTGATTATCTGGCTCTCCTGCAATAGATTTCGCCTGATATCTTCATCTGTCTTATCTGTATTTTCAAAGACGTTTACAAGTGTTTCCGAAGGCTCTCCTTCCCTGTAGAGGGCTTTGATCTCACAGGTTATTTTATTCTCATCGGGCATGTCGATGTAGAGCCTGAACTTAGGCATGTCGGGAGCATATTTGGCCGGAGAAAAGCCACCGTAATTCACATTAAAGTACTGCTCGATAACAGGGAAAAGACCTGTCGAAAACAGCGTCAGATCCTTGTTTGATACAAACAGCTCATTCCCTGTTCTTCTTGCTGACAAAAACTTAAGGAAGGGCAGTACGGGCTCTGAAACCTCGCTGTCCACTACGTGCAGTTTGTGGCGTCTTTCGAAATAAATGTTTGAGTGGCCCTCGAACATGGTAAACCTGCTGGCTTCAAAGGTTATTCCGTTTTTATCCGTCTCGATGTTGAGGTCAATGGGCGGAAATACACGAACTATCTCAAGGAGTCTTTCATCGCTGTATCTTGCTCTGAAGTCAGAATTTAAGAAGTAGACTTCATCCAGTATCTCAAACAGTTCATCGATCTCATGCCCAAAGAGCTCTATCTGTTTGCCTCTTCCTTTAGCGTAGGTGTAGGAAATTGTGGAAGCCGCGCCCGAAGGAATCAGATTATCTTTGAGCTGCCTCTCTCTGAAATAGGAGATAAGAAAACGGATGATCTTCCTTGATTTTTCAGTGAAGGCCGACAGATCATGGGTAAATTCCAGGTGTTTTCCATAACTGATGGTATCGCCGTTGTGGATGGCACTTAGGAGCGAGAGGATGTCTTTTAGCACATACTTATAGCCTGTATCGCCGGAGATGATGTTAAAACCAAGCTCAAGCTTATCCTTTGTAAGGATAACGTGAGGCTCAAGCTCAACAAAAGATCCCTTCTTGTACAAAAGAGGAGATCTTATCTCGGGTGAGTAGGCCTTTAAGAGGTTCTTTGTCTCAAAGGAGGTGTAGTGAAAGCTCTCCATTGCATCAGAAACAAAGCGCCTTCCGGAGCCTGATATGAAGCTGTTTCTTAAGTTGTCGTCATTGTTATTTTGCATTGTTCAGATACTTGTCCAAAGTGGTGAGTACATCGGTAAAATACTGTTTGCGCGTGATCTCGTCTGCGTTGAAGATCTCATGCCTTGATTTTTCATAGTGGTGAAAAACGGCGGCAGGTACTTTTTCCTTAAAAGCCTCGTAGCCGGAGGGATCGATGAGATGATCGCACCCTGCAGTCATTACGGTTAGCGGAATTTTAATTTTACCCGCATTCTTAACGGCCTTTCTCGATGCCTTCATGCTGGCAACAGCCCAGCCAAAGGAAGCTCCGCAGGTCTGATAGTGCTCATCTGCTATACGCATGGAGAGCTGGAATTCAAACCTTGGGACAGAGATAGCACTGCTGTTTGCGATTTTTACTGCAGGATCAAAGTGCTTCTGATTTGGTGCAAGCTTTTTGCTCTTACCCGTAAGCTTTGCATAGAGCCCTATAAGAGTAACCAGAATCGCCGGATAGTCCGCGCCCTTCATCTTCATCATGGGAGAGCTGAGGATCGCTGCCTTAAAGGTCTCGGGATGCTCTTCAAGGTAAAGAGCTCCTGTGCATCCGCCCATGGAGTGAGCAATCATAAAGAGCGGAAGACCATTCAAACCGGGCTCTACCACAGCAGTAATAAAGTGATGCAGGTCTTTTACATAGGTTTCATAACTATCGATATATATGACGTCCGGCTCGGGGCACTTACCCTCTGAATAGCCATGACCTCGCTGTTCCATGAAAAAGACCTTGTAGCCTGCCTTGTACAGATACCAGAGATATTCTCTGTACTTTTCGATAAATTCAGCCATTCCGTGAACGATGACGACGCAGGCTTTTGGATCATCAGGTGTTATGGTGAAATACCTAAGGCTGGTGCCATCAAAGCTCGTGTGTGTTCCTGATGCAGCTTCTTTTTCAAACCATGCTTTATTTTCATTTTCCATTGCGGAAAGGAAGTCATCCTCTCCCAGAAACTTTATGTCTGTCATTTGTTTGTCCCCTTAGTGAGTGTATTTTCGGGGTTCCACAGTTTGTCGTAAGAAATGCCGGTTACTTTTTCGCAGATTTTCTTTTCCATACCGTTTGCTTTTGTATCTATCTGCCCCTTGCGCCTTGCAATCTCTGTCTGGACTACCTTAAACTCTTTTCCTGTAAGAGGGAAGATGTAGCCGACAATAATGAGAAGAGCCATGAGGATCACTGGAACAAATACAAAGATATATACGATGCCTCTTTGGGTCTCGAGGCTCTGTCTTATCTTGTTATTTGCAAGATAGGAGTCATAGCCTACAGCTGAAAGCAGAAAGCCTATGGTTGCATTTGACAGACCTGCTGATATCTTTCTTGCAAAGGTTGCCATTCCTGAAACTATGCCGGGTCTTCTGATGGAAGTAATAAGCTCATCGACATCAGCCATGTCAGCCATGATAGAGAAGATACTTGTCAGAGTTGCAGCGTTACCAAGTCCGATGATGGCAGTGAGTATAAGGATCGGAACAAGGGATGCACCTTCCTTTGAAACGAATAAAAGACCAAGTGTTGCGAAAAGTCTCATTGGCGCACCGATAAGGATCGTGGTTCTCTTGGAGGTCATGTTCATCACAGGGCCCCAGATAAGCATTCCAATCAGCTGAGATGCTAAAAGGGTAGCCATAAGAGCTATAAAACATCCGTTATTGTAACCGTTTAAAACGTCGTCACAGTAAATGAGAGCCATTCCGGAAACGATGTCCATACCACACTGTCCGAAGAGATATATGCCGATAAAGAGCCTGAAGGATCTGCTCTTAAATACGCTTACGGCCTGAGGAAAGCTCTCTACAATGCTGGACTTAACAGGTGGCTTTGGATGTTCCCAGGTTCCTGCAAAGGTTACCATGGATGTTGCAAAGAAAAGGAATCCGAACAAAAGCGAACAGGTTAAGTACTGCGCCGGATTGGTATTGTCTGTTATGATAAAGGTCGGAACAAGACCACAGACAGCAGAGCCTATTGTGGACCAGATCATGCGGACATTTGAAAACTTAGCCCTTATGGTATAGTCATCGATCATATCCGGAAGAAGTCCGTTATAAGGAACCGATATGATGGTAAAACCTGTGGAGAAAAGGCAGTACATGAACAGATAGAATGCGTACATGGCGCCTGCCGACTTAGTGGGAATTGTGACCCACATAACAACGAAGGTGAGAGCAGATATTATTCCGCCCACCAGTATATAGAATCTCTTCGGGCCAAACTTAGACACCGTTCTGTCGGTGATGTTGCCCATGATAGGATCGGTTATGGCATCCCATATCTTTCCCACAAGCGGGATTGTACCTGCAAGTGCAGCAGGCATCCCCAGTGCCTTGATAAGAAAGGCCGTAAAGAAGGTGTTGATGATTACAAATGCACCTCCGCTGTAGAACTCAGCCATACCATAAAGATTACGACTTAGAAGAGAATAGTTTTCTTTTTTACCCATATTTTGCCCCCTGAAAAATACATTTTATCCTTATATTTTATCACAAATTATTTATTAAATCTTCTTTACAGTGCCCTGGCGTTGGGGTAGAATAATAACGCACGCTACTAAATTAGATAGTCTGAAATTCATAAGTGGCGGTCTTGTCAGGAGGAGATTTATGTCTAGAAAAGCTACCATTACGCAAAAAGAAATAGTGAATGCTGCGTTTAAAATAACCAAGAAAGAGGGCTTTGAGTCTATTACTTCCAGGAAGCTTGCTGCTGCAACAGGTTGTTCTACACAGCCTATCTTCAGAGTCTATGAGACTATGGACGAGCTGAAGAAGGACGTTTATGCCAAGACAGCAGAGTTTTATTCAGAGTACTATGCAGAGTTTGCCAAGAACCATGAGGTTCCTTTTGTTGACCTCGGCCTTGCATACATCGGCTTTGCCCAGAAGTATCCGCATCTCTTCAAGCTCCTTTTCGTATCAGGCCAGACACCTGATGGCAAGAGCATGTACGATCTTGTAAACGGAACCGATGAGAACGTGGTAAAAGAGATAAACAGAGCCACAGCAGCCGGTGCAAAAAATGCACAGCAGCTCTTTATGCAGATGTGGATATTCATTCACGGTGCAGGATGCATGGCAGTTACCGGAGACTATGACCTCGATGAGGCTACCAGTGTAAACATGCTTGAATCAGTATACAGATCATTTGCGCAGTAACAGGCTGTAAGTTTTCAGAGGGGTTATGAAGTTCGAAGCAGACGTAGATGTAATTACCAGAATAAATGAATGCTACTCCAGAATGAGCAAGGGCAAAAAGAACATTGCCGGCTATATCTGCGATCATTACGAGCAGGCTGTATTCATGACAGCAGCTGAGCTTGGCAAGATCGTAGGAATGAGCGAATCCACCGTTGTGAGATTTGCTATGAGCCTTGGATATGAAGGATATCCCGAGTTTCAGAAGGCACTAGCTTCCTGGGTGGGAGATAAGTTCGGATCCGTAGAGAAGGTAGGCAGGAGATTCGGCAAGAGCAGTGAAGGCGAGATCCTCCAGGCAATCCTTACATCTGATATTTCAAATATTCAGCACACCATTAATAATATTGACGTTGCTGCCTTTAAGACAGCGGTTGATATTATTCTCAAGGCCAGAACGGTCTATATTGTAGGCCTTCGAAGCTGCGAGCCTCTTGCTGATTTTCTTCACTTCTATCTGAATATGATAAGAGGAAACAACGTTCTGATCAGGACCACCAGCGTCAGCGAGATGTTTGAGCAGATGATCAGGATAGGGGACAGAGACTGCATCATAGGAATCAGCTTCCCGAGATATTCCATGAGGACACTTAAGTGCATGGAGTTTGCCAATGACAGAAACGCCAAGGTCATCACCATTACCGATTCTGTCCATTCACCCATGAACCTGTACTCATCCTGCAATATCCTGGCAAAGAGCGAGATGGCTTCAATCGTTGACTCTCTTGTAGCTCCGCTCAGCGTCATAAACGCTCTGGTTGTAGCTCTTTGCATGAGAAGACCCAACGAAGTTCAGGCTGACCTTAAGATGCTGGAAGAGACCTGGAACAATTATCAGGTTTATCTCAATGACGAGATTGATTTTGCTTCTGACGATCTGGGGATGCACCTTGTAAATACTCCCCTTGATCGCAAGGATAAGGAATAATATGAAAAAAATAGCAGTGATCGGCTGCGGAGCAGCCGGTATGATGGCGGCGCTGGCTGCTGCGGAGAGCGGCGGAAGCGTCACTATTTTTGAGAAAAATGAAAAGCCCGGTAAAAAGATATACATAACCGGTAAGGGAAGGTGCAATGTCACCAATGCCTGCGATGTCACAGACTTTTTTGACAATGTCAGAAGAAATCCCAGGTTTTTGTACAGTGCAGTTTACGGCTTTGATAACAGGGCCGTGATGGATTTTTTTGAGGACAACGGGTGCCATTTGAAGGTGGAGAGAGGTGAGAGGGTATTTCCTGTTTCCGACCATTCCTCGGACATCATCAGGACTCTTTTTAATGCCGTCAAGAAGGCCGGTGTCAATGTAAAGTTTGAAGTAGAGGTATTCTCTGTAGAAGCTGAGCAAGGTTCTGTAAAGGCAATAACCTACAGCAAAAAAGATGAGCCCATAACAAGAGAAGAGTTCGACAGCGTAATCGTATGTACAGGCGGTCTTTCCTATCCGTCAACAGGTTCTACCGGAGACGGCTACAGATTTGCCAGGGACCTTGGACACGCAGTGATTCCCACAAGACCATCACTGGTTCCCTTTGAGGTTGAGGAGGACTGGTGCACGGACCTTCAGGGACTTTCCCTTAAAAATGTGGGTCTTAAGCTCTTTTTGGAGGACCCTTCAAAAGACAAAGCTCCTGCCAAGAAAGCTAAGCCCGTATATGACGGCTTTGGAGAGATGCTCTTTACGCATTTCGGCATAAGTGGTCCGCTTGTTCTGACATCGAGCTGCTACTATGATAAGGATAAAAAGGGTAGATTCCTTTTGGACCTTAAACCCGCTCTTGATGAAGCCCAGCTTGATAAGCGCATCTTAAGGGACTTCGATGATGCTCCTAACAGACAGTTTAAAAATGCGCTGGGAGGTCTTTTCCCTTCCAAGCTGATACCTGTGATGATAAGACTCTCCGGAATCGATCCGGAGAAGCCTGTAAACAGCATTACCAGAGAAGAGAGACTCTCCTTTGGGAAACTCATCAAGAACCTTCCGATGACGATTAAGAAGACAAGGGACTTTAATGAGGCTATAATTACAAGAGGTGGAGTCAGTGTAAAAGAAGTTGATCCTTCCACCATGGAGTCCAAGCTGGTTTCGGGACTTTTCTTTGCGGGAGAAGTTCTTGATGTCGATACCGTGACGGGAGGCTTTAACCTTCAGGTTGCCTGGTCCACGGGACATCTTGCTGGAATCAGTGCAGTAAATTAAATTCAGGAGATTAAGTACAATGAGCAGAAGTATAGCAATAGACGGACCTGCCGGAGCAGGAAAGAGCACCATAGCCAAGAAGGTTGCCAAAGAACTTGGATTTATCTATGTGGATACCGGTGCAATGTACAGAGCAATGGCCCTGTATATGATAAATAACGGAATTGATGCAAGTGAGTCCGAGAAGATAAGCGCCACATGCCAGAGCGCAGACATTACAATCAAATATGAGAATGGCATTCAGGTTGTTTATCTTAACGGCGAGAATGTAAACTCTCTTATAAGAACAGAAGCAGTAGGCAACATGGCCTCAGCCAGCAGCGTAAACGGCGATGTGAGGAAAAAGCTCGTCGAGCTTCAGCAAAAGCTTGCACAGACCACCGATGTTGTCATGGACGGAAGAGACATAGGAACCGTGGTACTTCCCGGGGCAGATCTTAAGATATATCTCACAGCAAGCTCCAAGGTAAGAGCTGAGCGCAGATACAAAGAGCTCACGGAAAAGGGCATAAGCTGTGACTTTGATGCCATTGAGAAGGACATCATCGACAGAGACTACCGCGACATGCACAGGGAGATATCTCCGCTTAAACAGGCTGAAGATGCCGTGCTTTTGGATTCATCCGATATGACTATCGATGAGGTCAAGGACAGGATACTTGAGCTGTACCATATAGCTGTGGGGTGATGATATGGAAGTTATCGTAGCCGAACATGCGGGTTTTTGCTTTGGAGTTACCAAGGCGGTGGAAACCGTATACGAGCAGATTGAAAAAGAAAATTCGAATATTTATACATACGGTCCGATCATACACAATGAGACTGTTGTAAGCGACCTTGAGAAAAAGGGCGTTAAGGTAATAGAGAGCGTAGATGAGCTTGAAGGCATAGGCAGTGGTACGGTTGTAATCCGTTCCCACGGTGTTACCAAAGAGGTTCATCAAAAGCTTGAGCAGTCGGGACTTAATGTAATTGATGCCACCTGCCCCTTTGTTAAGAGGATCCACAGGATCGTGGAGGAAGAGAGCAAAAAGGGAAAGAGCATCATAGTTGTGGGGAGCGAGAGCCATCCGGAAGTAGAGGGTATTGTAAGCTACGCCACAGGCCCTGTGTACGTTGTAGACTCCCCGGAAAAGGCCATGGAATTTGAAGGTGACAGAAAACTCGAGTACACAGTCGTGTCCCAGACTACCTTTAACAAAAACAAATTTCAAGAAACCATTGAAATCTTTAAAAATGTTGGTTACAATATTAATATTGTGAATACAATATGCAACGCCACTGATGAAAGGCAGACAGAAGCTGAGGAAATTGCATCCAGAGCTGACGTCATGATCGTCATAGGAGGCACACACAGTTCCAATTCAAGGAAACTGTACGAAATTTGTGCAAATAAATGCACAAATACATATTTTATTCAGACTTTAGATGATCTTCATCTGGAGATACCCAAATCGGCCAAGCTGATTGGGATTACCGCCGGGGCTTCAACCCCAAAGAACATTATTGAGGAGGTTCAGAAACATGTCAGAACAAACTTTTGAACAGATGCTTAACGAATCGTTCAAAACAATTCACACAGGGGAGGTTGTAGAGGGAACTGTTATTGACGTTAAGCCTGACGAGATAATCCTTAACATTGGTTACAAGTCCGACGGTGTTTTAACAAAGAGCGAATACTCTAACGACAACAGTATTGACCTTACAACAGCCGTTAAGGTTGGCGACACAATGGACGTTAAGGTCCTTAAGACCAACGATGCAGACGGCCAGGTTATTCTTTCATACAAGAGACTTGCCCTTGACAGAGGCAACAAGAGAATTGAAGAAGCATTCAACAACAAGGAAGTTCTTACAGCTAAGGTTGTACAGGTACTTGAGGGTGGACTTACAGTAGTAGTTGATGAAGTCAGAATCTTCATCCCTGCAAGCCTTGTATCAGACAGCTATGAGAAAGATCTTTCCAAGTATCAGGATCAGGAGATCCAGTTCGTTGTAACTGAGTACAATCCTAAGAGAAGAAGATACATCGGTAACAGAAGAATGCTTGTAACAGCTGAGAAGGCAGAAGCAGCTAAGAAACTCTTCGATACAATTCAGGCCGGCGACATCGTTGACGGTGTAGTTAAGAACGTTACAGACTTTGGTGCATTCATTGATCTCGGCGGAGCAGATGGACTTCTCCACATCTCTGAGATGAGCTGGGGCCGTGTTGAGTCTCCTAAGAAGGCATTCAAGATCGGCGATACAGTTAAGGTTCTTGTTAAGTCAATCGACGGAAGCAAGATCGCTCTTTCAAGAAAGTTCGATAATGAGAACCCTTGGAAGGATGCTACTGAGAAGTATGCAGTTGGAAATATCGTAAAGGGTAAGGTTGCCAGAATGACAGACTTTGGTGCATTCGTAGAGCTTGAGCCCGGTATCGACGCACTCCTTCATGTATCTCAGATTGCAAAAGAGCATGTTGAGAAGCCTGCAGATGTCCTCAAGGTAGGCCAGGAAGTAGAAGCTAAGATCGTAGACTTCAACGAAGCAGACAAGAAGATCAGCCTTTCAATCAAGGCTATGTTCGCTCCTGAGAAGGAAGAGGAAGCTCCTGCTGAGGAAGAGGGCGATGTAGTATCAGTTGACATCGACAAGGTTATCGCAGAGCAGAACGAAGAGAACTGATCATACTGAAATTATTAAGGAGTGGATTATTATTCCACTCCTTATTTTTATGCAAAAATTGACGAAATATTATTTATACTTATTTAATTTTACATACAATTCGAACTAATATAAAATTGAAGTAGTGACAACTACTAAATATTAGTTTAGGAGGTATTTACGCTTTATGGCAGCTGATTACGAGTGGTTCAAGAAAAATGTTTACGATCTTACCAAGATTGACCTTAATGCTTACAAAGAAAAGCAGATGAAGAGAAGAATCGATACTCTGATCGGTAAGTATGAAGTTAGTGGCTACGATGGCTTTTTTAATCTGATCAAAAAGGATAGAGAGGCTCTGGATTCCTTCGTTACATATCTGACCATCAATGTATCTGAGTTCTTCAGAAACAAAGAGCAGTGGGAACTTATGGACAAGGAGATGGTTCCTGAGCTTATGAAGAAGTTCGGCAAGAACTTAAAGATCTGGAGTGCTGCTTGTTCAACCGGTGATGAGCCCTATACTATCGTTATGATGCTATCTAAGCACATACCTCTTAATCAGATCAATGTATACGCCACAGATCTTGATGCGGTAGTGCTTGCCAAGGCAAAGGCAGCTATCTATGACAAGAAGGAAGTGGCAGGGGTTCCGGATGAATTTAAAAAGAAATACTTCACTGAGACACCCGATGGCAAGATGAAGGTTTCAAGTGAGATCACATCAAGGGTTACCTTTAAACAGGCTGACCTTCTCCGTGATCCTTATCCAAAGGATTGCCACCTGATCGTATGCAGAAACGTTCTTATCTACTTCACCGAAGAAGCTAAGGACGATATCTTCAGAAAGTACTTTGCAAACCTTAAGCCCGGCGGAATTCTCTTTATCGGAAGCACCGAACAGATCGTTAACTACAAGGATATCGGATTTGTAAGGAAGAACTCCTTCTACTACGAGAAACCCATGACATAAGTTTAGAAAACATGATACTCAGACACCTCTTTTACCACAAGGAGGTGTCTTTTTTGTGGTATCATAGATACTGTAGGGGATTTAGAAAGCGGGAGAGTATATGAAGAAAACCAGTGAAATAATTGAGGGAATAAATAGTGATGCTCTTGAGATGCTGCCTGAGATTGTAGGATGCGGCAAAGAGGGCATTCTTTTTATTGACATTGAGACAACAGGTCTTTCGCCAAGAAATTCGGACCTTTACATGATAGGTACCGGTTTTTGGGAAAACGGAAAGTGGGTAATAAGGCAGTTCTTTGGCGAGAATGCACAGGAGGAAGAAAAGGTCTTATCAGAGTTTTCGGACTTCTCGAGGTCTTTTACAAAAGTAGTGCACTTTAATGGGGACAGATTTGATATTCCGTTCCTGCAAAGTAAATACGAGGAACATAAGCTGACGGACCCCTTTGGGCGGCTTGAATCCTTTGATCTGTACAAATGGGTAAAGCCATATAAAAAGCAGCTGGGACTTCCGGACTGCAAGCAAAAGACAATTGAGAGGTTCCTTAAGATCGACAGAGAGGATGAGTACGACGGAGGGAAACTCATCGCAGTATACAAGGACTATGAAGAGAGCAGGAGTTCTGAGCTTCTGCAGCTCCTTCTTCTTCATAATTTTGAAGACGTAAAGGGAATGATGAGGATGGCACCCATCCTTCTATATGGCAGGTTCTTCAAGATGTTTGATAATCTTCCCAAGGTATCGGTAAGGACCGACGAGGAGATAAATGAACAGGACTACATAACAGCTGACCTTCCTGTAAAGGCTGTTAAGGTCCAGGCCAATAAGTATAAAGACCTGGACAGAACGGAAAAGATGGAAGTGTTTATGAAGCTTGTGCTTCCGATTGAACTTCCGACATCCATTTCAGGAAATGTAGACGGATGCTTTTTTAAGACATCGGGAAGAGAAGCAACCTTAAGAGTTCCGCTTTATGAGATGGAGCTTAAGTACTTCTATTCGAATTACAAGGATTACTATTATCTGCCACAGGAGGACATGGCGATCCATAAGAGTCTTGCGACCTTTGTTGACAAGGATTTCAGGGAAAAGGCAAAGCCTGAAAACTGCTACACCAAAAAACAGGGTCAGTATCTTATGGAGTGGGATCTTGTCTTTGCTCCTTTCTTTAAGAGGGACTATGAGGATAAGAGTTTCTTCTTTGATCTGAATGAAAACATGAAGAAGAGCAGGTTTGCGATGAGCCTTTACGCATGCCATGTAATTGCTTATATATTGGGCATTTATTGACAAAAGAATAACTAAAAAAGTTGAGATTAATCATAATTTTTTAGACAAAAGCGAGTATAATAGATAAGTGTATATCATCTCAAGTTCTTTGAGATAAGATTTCTAAAATCGGAGGAAGGTAGGAAATGGCAAGAGGTACTTTTACGGGGGGAATCCACCCTTATGAAGGTAAAGAGCTTTCTAAGGACAAACCCATCAAATCAGTAATGCCAAAAGGGGATCTGGTGTATCCTGTATCCCAGCACATTGGCGCACCTGCTAAGCCCGTTGTTGCTGTTGGCGACCATGTTCTTACAGGTCAGATGATTGCCGAGGCCGGTGGTTTTGTTTCTGCACCGATCTTTGCAACCGTATCCGGAACTGTTAAGGCAATCGAACCAAGAAGACTGGCAACCGGTGCTATGTGCAACAGTATCATCGTGGAGAACGATGGTAAGTATGAAGAAGTGGAGTTTAAGCCGGCAAAGCCCTACGAGGAGATGACTCCTCAGGACAAGATCGATGCTGTGAGAGCAGCAGGCGTTGTCGGAATGGGAGGAGCCGGATTCCCAACTGCTGTCAAATTTGCTCCAAAAGAGCCGGACAAGATCGACTATGTCATCGCTAACTGCTCAGAGTGTGAGCCTTATCTTACATCTGACTACAGAAGGATGATCGAGGAGCCCGAGCTTCTTTTAGAGGGTCTTAAGATTGCTGTAAGTATCTTCCCTAATGCAAGAGGTATTCTTGCAATTGAGGATAACAAGCCCGATGCAATCGCCAAATTCAAAGAATTAACTAAAGATGAGGATAAGATAAGCGTAAAAGCTGTTAAGACCAAGTACCCTGAAGGTGCTGAGCGTATGCTTATTTATGCCTGCACAGGAAGAGAGATCAATTCTTCGATGCTTCCCGCCGATGCCGGATGTATCGTTGATAACGTTGATACTCTCTGCGCAGTATGCAGAGCGGTTAAAGAGGGCAGACCTCTCATGGAGAGGATTGTAACCATCACAGGTGATGCTGTTGCAGAGCCTCAGAACTATAAAGTAAGGATTGGAACAAACTATCGCGAACTCTTAGAGGACGCAGGCGGATTTAAGACTGAGCCTGCCAAGATCATCTCCGGTGGTCCCATGATGGGATTTGCCATCTTTGATCTTGATGTTCCTACCACCAAGACAGCTTCAGCTCTGACCTGCCTTACCAAGGATGAGGTCGCAGCAATGGAGCCTTCAGCATGTATCAACTGCGCACGCTGCGTAGAAGTATGTCCTGAGCGTCTTGTTCCCAAGAATCTTGCGGATGCGGTAGAACATAACAATGAGAAGGCATTCCTTGATATGTACGGAATGGAATGCTGCGAGTGCGGATGCTGCTCATATATCTGTCCTGCAAGACGTCAGCTTACTCAGCTGATCAAGGGTATGAGAAAGATCCAGCTCGGCAAGAGAAAGAAGTAAGGGGGACATTTGAATGAGCGATTTAAGAAGAGTGTCATCCAATCCGCATGTTAGAAGTAAGACAACCACATCCAATATCATGATGTGGGTAGTTATAGCACTTCTTCCTACTACCGGCTTTGGTATTTATAACTTCGGACTGAATGCACTTATTATCATTTTATTATCTGTTGGATCCGCAGTGCTTGCGGAATTCCTATATGAGAAAGCGCTGAAAAAGCCCATCACTATCGGAGACTTTTCAGCTGTTGTAACAGGTCTTTTGCTGGGCCTTAATCTTCCATCCACTGTGCCGTGGTGGATCCCGATCCTCGGAAGTGCTTTTGCCATCATTATGGTTAAGCAGATCTTCGGCGGACTTGGACAGAACTTCATGAACCCGGCTCTTGGCGGAAGGTGCTTCCTTGTTATATCCTTCCCTGCAATTATGACCAATTTCATCACAGATACATACACAGGAGCAACACCTCTTCAGAATCTCAAGAACGGTGTTGAGCCCGTTGTTATGGATATGATCATCGGTAAGACAGCAGGAACCATCGGCGAGACATCAATACTCTGCATCGTGATCGGCGCCATGATTCTTTTTGCAGTCGGTGTCATTGATTATGTGATTCCATTTACCTACATCATTACATTTTCACTGTTCGTAGTTCTCTTTGGCGGATATGGCTTTAACTTCGCATATCTGGCTGCACACCTTGCAGGTGGCGGTCTTATGCTCGGTGCATTCTTCATGGCTACCGACTATGTAACATGCCCTATCACTCCTAAGGGAAAGGTTATCTACGGTGTGATCTTAGGACTTCTCACAGGTATATTCCGTATATTCGGAGCTAATGCAGAGGGCGTTTCCTTTGCAATCGTTATCTCTAACCTCTTAGTTCCGCTTATCGAGAAGTACACAATTCCGAGAGCCTTCGGTATTAAGAAAACAGCAAAGAAGGAGGCGAAAAAAGCATGAATGATACAAAATCAATGATCAAAAATGCGCTTATCCTTTTTGCTATCACATTAGTTGCAGGTGTCCTTCTTGGACTTGTATATCAGGTTACAAAAGACCCTATCGCTTACCAGGAGAAGCTTGCACAGGATAAGGCCAATCAGTCGGTATTTGCTTCTGCACAGACCTTCGAGGACGTAGCTCTTGATGAAGCTGCAGCAGCACAGGTTGCTACAGACTTTGCGGGAGTATCTATCGAGAGTGTAAAAGAGGCTAAGGACGCTTCCGGAAACGGTCTTGGATATGTTATCCAGGTTAAGTCCAAGGGCTATGGTGATTTCATCACTTATACAGTTGGTATTACAAATGAGTCCTCTATAAACGGTATCTCTATTATCAAGATCGCTGAGACACCCGGACTTGGAATGAATGCTGAGAAGGTTCTTGTTCCGCAGTTTGTAGACAAGGCAGCTTCTGCACTTACAGTTGCAAAAAGCGGTCAGGTAACTGATGCAAATTCACAGATCGAGGCTATCTCAGGTGCCACAATTACATCAAGAGCTGTTACAAACGGTGTAAACGCGGCAGTTTCATATTTTGAAAATGTATTGAAAGGAGGACAGTGATAAGCATGGAAGCAAAAAAAGGCGCTTTAGGCTTTAAACAGAACACTCCTGCCGAGAGATTTTTTAACGGACTTGTTGTTGAGAACCCTACACTGGTCCTTATGATTGGTATGTGTCCCACACTGGCTGTTACATCATCAGCCATAAACGGTATTGGTATGGGACTTGCAACTACCTTTGTACTTGCACTCAGTAACGCGGTTATTTCAGCACTTAGGAAGACAATTCCTTCAACAGTCAGAATTCCTTCCTTCATCGTTGTTATAGCTTCCTTCGTAACACTGGTTGAGCTTCTTATGAAAGCTTATGTTCCTGCTCTTAACGCAGCGCTTGGAGTTTATATCCCTCTTATCGTTGTTAACTGTATCATCTTTGGCAGAGCGGAAGCATACGCCAGCAAGAACGGTATTATTCCTGCATTCTTTGATGGAATCGGTATGGGTATAGGATTTACCTGTGCTATCACATGTATCGGTCTTGTGAGAGAGTTCATCGGAGCCGGAACAGCATTTGATGTTCAGATCCTTGGTGAGGGAACAGTGGTTCCCGGAGCAGTAGGAGCTTTCCTTTCACAGTATCAGCCTGTAAGTATCTTTATCCAGCAGGCCGGAGCATTCTTTGTTCTTGCATTCCTTATTGCTATCATGAACAAGATCAAGATGAACATGGCTGCTAAGGGAAAAGACACATCGAAGTTTGGCCAGGGATGCTGCTCATCAGCTGAAGAAGCTGCAGCAGACAAGATAATGGCCGATAAAGAAGCTGGAAAGGAGGCTAAAGGATAATGGCAGAATCTATCTTAAGTCTTGTGGGGCTCATGATCACAGCTTCACTTGTTAATAACGTAGTACTTAGCCAGTTCCTCGGACTTTGTCCTTTCCTTGGCGTTTCCAAGAAAACAGACACAGCTCTTGGAATGGGAGCAGCGTGTATTTTCGTAATCACCATGGCTTCACTGGTTTGCAGCATTATCTATAAGTTCATACTTGCACCACTGGATATTTCATACCTTAAGACCATCGTATTCATCCTTGTTATTGCGATGCTCGTTCAGTTTGTTGAGATGATCCTCAAGAAATACGTGGTTTCTTTGTATCAGGCACTTGGTGTATACCTTCCTCTGATCACAACCAACTGCGCAGTTTTAGGTGTTGCCCTCAACAATGTAACTGACGGATACACTATCCTACAGAGTACGGTTTGCGGCTTTGCAACTGCTGTAGGATTCACTATCGCGATCGTTATTCTCGCAGGTCTTCGTGAGAAGATGGAGTACAACGATATTCCTGCTCCTTTCAAGGGAATGCCCCTTGTTCTTCTTACATCAGGACTTATGGCAATAGCGTTTACAGGATTCAGTGCTCTTAAATAAAACAAGGAGATAAGACTATGGTAACAGGAATAATCATAGCAACTTTGGTAGTTGCCGGTGCCGGAATCATAATCGGATTGATCCTGGGCGTGGCAGACCTTAAGCTGCATGTTGATGTAGATGAAAAAGAAGCTGCAATACTTGAAGCTCTTCCGGGCAATAACTGTGGTGGCTGTGGATTCCCGGGATGCTCGGGATGTGCAGCAGCAATAGCCAAGGGTGAAGCAGCAGTTAATCAGTGTCCGGTTGGTGGCGCTCCGGTAGCTGAGATAATCTCGGGAATCATGGGCGTTGAGGCCGGAGATTCCACCAGGATGGTTGCATATGTTCACTGCCAGGGTGACTGTGAAAAGGCAAAGAGCCAGTACGAGTACAACGGAGAAGCTGATTGCAGACTTCAGACTCAGCTTCCGGGTGGCGGATCCAAGACTTGTACCTACGGATGCCTTGGCGGCGGAAGCTGCGTATCTGTATGTCAGTTTGATGCCATCCATGTGGTAAACGGTGTAGCGGTAGTTGATAAGGAAGAATGTAAGGCCTGTGGCAAGTGTATAGATATTTGTCCTCGTCATCTTATTGATCTTATTCCGTATGACGCTACCTGCGCTGTATCCTGCAAATCTCAGGATATGGGTAAACTGGTTAACCAGTACTGTGGTATCGGATGTATCGCATGTCACATCTGTGAAAAGAACTGTCCTGCAGGAGCTATCACTGTTGAGAACAATGTAGCTCATATAGATCAGGAGAAGTGTACACATTGCGGAACATGTGTGGAGAAATGTCCTAAAAAAGCTATAAAAGCTCTATGATATTTGCATTTTTATAGGAATTTTGAAAATTCTTCAAAAATTCTTGATATTATGATGGTTCTTATGATGGGGGGATTCATACAATAATAAATGAAAGTATAATTTTGCGAGGAGTGTTTATGAATCCAAAATCACATAATAACGGTTACAGTAATGGAACCTTCGTAGTAAAAATAGAGCACTGTTGCAATGAGACCTGGCAGGGTGAGGTCGTGTGGGCTGAAGAGAACAGAAAAGAGAAATTCAGAAGTGCTCTCGAACTGATCAAGCTCATGGACGAAGCCATGAAGATGTCAAAAGGGCAACAGGAAGAAATTCAGCATTTTCATATAGGATAAGATATAATAATAGTATCCCCGCAGAGCTTAGCTCTACGGGGATATATTTAAATT
>JAGBMP010000041.1 GCA_017634825.1 Butyrivibrio sp. | reverse complement strand
GATGAAGTTTACGGTTCACTTGATGATGACCCAACTGCTTTCTTCTATGAGACAACACCATATTCACCACACAGCCCATACTCAGCTAGTAAGGCAAGTTCAGACATGCTTGTAAAGGCTTATATGGATACATATAAGTTCCCTGCAAACATCACAAACTGCTCCAATAACTACGGACCTTACCAGTTCCCTGAGAAGCTCATTCCACTTATCATCAACAACGCTCTTGCAGGCAAGACACTTCCTGTATACGGCGATGGTAAGAACGTTCGTGACTGGCTCTATGTTGAGGATCACGCTAAGGCAATCGACATGGTTCAGGAAAAGGGCCGTCTCTTCGAGACATACAACGTTGGTGGTCACAACGAGAAGCAGAACATTGAGATTGTTAAGACTATTATCGATGTTCTTAAGGATGAACTTGATGATTCAGATACAAGAAAGGCTCACCTTTCATATGATCTTATCAAATACGTAGAAGATCGTAAGGGACATGACAGACGTTATGCTATCGCTCCTGACAAGATCAAGTCAGAAATCGGCTGGGAGCCTGAGACAATGTTCAAAGAAGGCATCCGTAAGACAATAAAGTGGTACTTCGAGCACATGGACTGGATGGCTAACGTTACATCCGGTGATTACGAGAAGTACTATGAGAAAATGTACAAGAATAAGTAAGGAGAACTGAAATGAAAGGTATAATTTTAGCTGGTGGATCAGGAACAAGGCTTTATCCACTTACACGTGCAATGTCTAAGCAGATGATGCCTGTTTATGACAAGCCAATGATCTACTACCCACTTTCAACACTTATGCTTGCGGGCATCAGAGAAGTTCTCATTATTTCAACTCCAAGAGACCTTCCTATGTTCGAAGAACTTTTCGGCGACGGCTCACAGCTTGGAATGCACTTTGAGTACGCAGTTCAGGATCAGCCAAGAGGACTTGCTGATGCATTCATCATCGGTGCAAAGTTCATTGGAAGTGATTCAGTAGCACTTGTTCTTGGAGACAATATCTTTTACGGTCAGAGCTTTTCAAAGCTCCTTAGAGAAGTTGCAGCAAGAGATAAGGGCGCAACAATCTTTGGTTACTATGTAAGAGATCCAAGAGCTTACGGCGTTGTAGAGTTTGATGAAAACGGCAAGGCTATCAGCATTGAAGAAAAGCCTGAGCATCCAAAGAGCAATTATGCTGTACCTGGTCTTTATTTCTATGACAACCAGGTAGTTGATATAGCAGCTAATGTAAAGCCATCAGCAAGAGGCGAGATCGAGATCACAAGTATCAACAACGAGTACTTAAGAAGAGGCGAACTCAGAGTTGAGACTATGGGCAGAGGCTTTGCTTGGCTTGATACAGGTAACCATGATTCACTTCTTGACGCATCAGATTTCGTTTGTGCTTTCCAGAAGAGACAGGGACTCTACATTTCCTGTATCGAGGAGATTGCTTATAAGAGAGGCTTCATCGACAAAGAGCAGCTTCTTAAACTTGCTGAGCCTTTGATGAAGACAGACTACGGCAAGTACTTAAAAGAGGTAGCTGAGGGGCTGTGAACGTGTTCTGCCGAGCGAAGCGATGTGCACCACACCTAACGAGGTTGTATCGAGTTTGGTGAGGTGTCATACAGAGTAGAGCAGAACTTCCGCTATGGAGGCATGCTATGGATAAAAGAGTGTTTAGAATGGCGATACTCACTATAATAAGCGCAATCTTCCTTGTCCTTGTTATAGTGTATGCTGCCAACACTGAAAAAATAAATGCACTTTTTGGATGGGGACAGACTACATCGGAAGAGAATACTTCTGAGGTGGCTGCCTCCTATTACAGCGGAGATTTGTCTGAGTATGGCCTGCAGATTGGCAATGACCTTGACGGCTTTTTGGCAGATCCGGACTTTTTTGATGAGACAGAGAAGATTTCTTCTGCTGTTGTCATAAAAAAGGTTTCTTCGTCTGAAGATTCTTCAGAAAGTTCATCTGCATCCAGCTCTGGAAAACCGGATGAACAGTCAGGCACAGGAATGGCTGTTGTTGGAGAACTCCTTAATCCAAACGGACAGGGCGTTGATCCTGCCACGCTCGACAGCAGTCTTTTTCAGTACAATGGGCAGATGCCACAGACTCCGCCTCCTGCAGGACAGGCACCGGGAACTCCTGTTGGAACTGTACCGGGAAACTGATTTTGTAAAAAGAAATTAATCTGATTGCAAGCAGCAGTTCAGGATATAAGAATAAAATTTTTTATAAGAACAAATTTATAAAATGGAGATAGTTTTAAAATGGGTAAGATAACAGTAGAAACATGTGAGATCGAAGGACTTAAGGTTATAACACCTACAGTTTTTGGAGATTCAAGAGGCTATTTTGTTGAGACTTACAATAAAAATGATTTCGTAGAGGCTGGAATCGATGTAGAGTTCGTTCAGGACAACCAGTCAGCAAGCCACAAGGGAGTACTTAGAGGCCTTCATTTCCAGAAGGAATTCCCACAGGATAAGCTTGTAAGATGCATCAACGGTGAGGTATTCGACGTAGCAGTTGACCTCAGAAGAGATTCCAAGACTTTCGGAAAGTGGTTTGGCGTAAGACTTTCAGCAGAAAACAAGAAGCAGTTCTTTATCCCTAAGGGATTTGCTCATGGTTTCTACGTATTATCTGATTATGCAGAGTTTGCTTATAAATGTTCTGATTTCTATCATCCAAACGACGAGGGCGGCCTTATCTGGAATGATCCTGATATCGGAGTAGAATGGCCACTTCTTGAGGGAGTAGAAATTGACCTTTCAGACAAGGATACAAAGTGGAAAGGAATTAAAGAGTATTGATCAGGGGACTTAAGAAACTTCCCAAGCGCGCAGGCTTGGGGATTTTCTACGTACTGGCGCTTTCACTGGCGCTCTTAGTTATTCTTCATACAAATCCTCTTGCAGACCCGCGCACAGAGATGCTTAAAAAGATATGTGGATGTATCTTGATAGGTGTCAGCTGTGTTCTGGTCTTCTTTTGGTATGACAGACTTCTTGTTTTGCCTGTTGAACTGTACAATTCAAGAAAACTCATAAAGAGATTATCAATAAACGACTTTAAGAAAAGATATGCCGGCTCCTACATGGGAATTGTGTGGGCCCTTGCCCAGCCAGTAGTCACTGTTGTTATGTACTACATCGTTTTTGACAGGGTTTTCCAGTCAAGAGCCCAGGCCGTATCTGACGGTGTTGAAGTTCCTTATGTTTTATTCCTTACAGCGGGCCTTGTGCCATGGTTCTTTTTCTCAGAGGCACTGACAAACGGAACAACATCACTTCTTGAGTACAACTATCTTGTAAAAAAGGTGCTTTTTAAGATCAGTATCCTTCCTATTATCAAGATAATCGCAGCTATGTTTATCCACGTGTTCTTTATTTGCGTGCTTTTATTCATAGCCTGTGTATACGGCTATTATCCAAGCATCTACTGGCTCCAGCTTATCTATTATGTGGGCTGCGAATTTATTCTGGTTTTGTCCATAAGCTATGCAACTTGCGCAATCGTGGTGTTCTTTAGAGATCTTTTGCAGATAATAAACATAGGGCTTCAGCTTTTCCAGTGGGCTACACCTATTCTCTGGAACCTTGAGATCATTCCTGATAAGTACAAGTGGATCTTCAAGCTCAATCCTATGACTTATATTGTTGAAGGCTACAGAAATGCCATTTACGGAGACACCTGGTTCTTTGAGCATTTCTATTCATCAACTTATTTTTGGATCTTTGTAGTTGCAGTATTCTGCATCGGATCCCTCATATTCAAACGCTCTAAACCGCACTTCGCAGACGTTCTATAATCGGAGATTTGTATGGATAAAGATATTGCTATTGAAGTCAAAAATCTGTATATAATATATAAAATCTTTGATAAGCCAATGGACAGACTTAAGGACTCTCTTGGACTTGCTAAAAAAGGTAAGTTCAAGGAGCACAAGGCTTTAAACAACGTGAGCCTTTCTGTCAAAAAAGGCGAGACTGTCGGAATCATTGGAACAAATGGTTCAGGAAAATCCACTATCCTTAAGATAATCACAGGAGTTCTTTCTCCAACAGAGGGAGAAGTGAACGTGGATGGCCATATTTCAGCTCTTTTGGAGCTGGGAGCAGGCTTTAACATGGAGTACAACGGAATCGATAATATCTACCTCAATGGTATGATGATCGGTTTTTCTGAGGAAGAGATTGAAAAGAGGATGGACGCTATCCTTGAATTTGCTGATATAGGTGACTATGTTTATCAGCCTGTTAAGACCTATTCAAGCGGTATGTTCGTGCGTCTTGCCTTTGCGGTTGCCATAAATATTGACCCTGAGATTCTCATTGTCGATGAGGCTTTGTCTGTAGGTGACGTATTCTTCCAGGCCAAGTGTTATCACAAGTTTGAGGAGTTCAAAAAGAAGGGAAAGACTATTCTTTTTGTATCCCATGACCTTTCAAGTATCAGCAAATACTGTGACAGAGCAGTTCTTTTAAATCAGGGTGTTCTCCTTGGGGAAGGAACTCCCAAGAAGATGATCGACATCTACAAGCAGGTTCTTGTTGGACAGTACCCGCTTCCGTCAAGTGATGTGGAGAATCTTTTAGATGATGAGTCCATAAGAGAAGCTGCCGCTTCAGCAGACAAAAGAGCTGACGCCAAGATCAAGGGTGACAAAAAGGCGTCAAAAGAAGCCTCCGAGACTTCTCAAAATCAGGAATCAGTTTCTGACGTGGAAGCTCTTGAATACGGCGACGGCGCAGCAGTTATCACTGAGTATTACATCACTGATAACAAGGATGTTCGCACAAACTCCATCATTAAGGGAACAGATTTTACTGTTCACATGAGAGTTAAGTTTAACAGAAATGTTTCAGCTCCTATTTTTGCCATGACCTTTAAAAACGTTATGGGCAT
>JAGBMP010000040.1 GCA_017634825.1 Butyrivibrio sp. | reverse complement strand
GGGTTTCCTTCATCTCTTTTCCCGTAATGCAGGTGATGTTGCAGTTTGGAATAGCCTTCTTGGCAAGTGGCTCCTTGGCTATGATGCCCTGCTCAACTACAAGTGCTGCAGTTGTATCAATATCCGAAAGAACCTTGCCTGCGCTCTCTTTATGAGCAGAAATGAAAGCCTCAACAAGGCCTTTGTGCTCTTTAATAAATGAATTGGTTGCAACGGTTACACCTGTTACAATCTTGCAGTCTGAATTGACCCAGGTCCACTCATCGTTTAAGTCAAAAGAGATCTTGAGAGCCTCGTTCTGAGCAAGAGCTGCAGTCACAAACGGCTGTGGAAGAATAGCTACCGCGTCAGCGTTTTCCGCAAAGATTGAAACAATCTCAGTCGGCTCAGACTTGAACTCAAGATTGCAGTCAGTTACACCGTTTGCCTCGAGCAGATATCTGATCGTATATTCGGGAACTGCACCCTGACCTGTTGCATATACAGTCCTTCCTGAAAGGTCTGAAACAGATGATATCTCATCACTTGCAGATATGCAGTTTAAAACTCCCAAGGTGTTGATATCGATAACCGATACGCCGCCCTCTACCTTGGTATTCATTACACATGCCACATTGGCAGGTACCAGGGCGATGTCAACTTCTCCGGCAACCATGGCTGCCATTACATCAGAGCCTGCTGTGTACATCTCAAAAGTATAATTGCCATCTGCTTCGCCTTTATTTATCTTGTCCACAAGGTTAACAAGTCCGATGGTTGTTGCGCCCTTCATGGCTCCTATGCGGATTGTTGCATCATCCTTTTTCTCAGCTGCTCCGCAGCCTACAAGTGCACTTGCCACTGTTCCGAGGATGATTGCGAGGATAAGTACCAGTGCAATGATTGACAATACTCTCTTTGATTTAGTTGTTTGCATTTTTGTTTAATACTCCAGTCTTATTTATTGTTGGTTTATCATGCCTGCAAGATAGCCGGCACCAAAACCGTTATCTATGTTGACCACGCTGACTCCGCTTGCGCAGGAATTGAGCATGGACAAAAGAGCTGCTATACCTCCGAAGGAAGCTCCGTATCCGACACTTGTGGGAACTGCAATAACAGGTACGGAAGATAAGCCTCCGATCACGCTTGGCAGAGCGCCTTCCATTCCCGCAATGGCTATGATGACACGGGCAGTCATGATCTCTTCCATAGGTTCCTTGGCCAGGAGCCTGTGTATTCCGGAAACTCCGACATCATAGAGCCTTACGACTTTATTGCCGAAAAACTCGGCTGTAAGAGCCGCCTCCTCAGCAATGGGAATATCACTGGTTCCTCCGGTGGCAATGACAATCTTGCCCTCTCCTTCATAGCCCTCTGATTTCCCTTCATGCGGAACCGAGAATTCAGGCTTTCCGGATTCTTTATAGGCTATACCCACCTTGCTGATCTCATCATAGAGAAAGAAGTTCTCTTCATTTTCTTTTACATTATTCTGATAGTAGTTCGCTGCTTCGGCGGACATTCTGGTTATCAGCACTCTGTCCTGGCTGTGGGTTAGAAGCGCTCTTGAGATCTCAAGGATCTGCTCCGGTGTCTTGCCCGCGCCATAGATGACCTCAGGCTTACCCTGCCTAATTCCCCTGTGGAAATCAGGCCTTGCAAACCCCATATCTTCAAAAGGCTCTTCCTTAAGGCTAAGCAGTGCATCATCCACTGATATATCACCGCTCTTTACCAGATTCAAAAGATCTTTTACACTTCTCTCATCCATAGAATGTCTCCATTGTTAGCGCATAATAACCTACTATAGATTTTATCATAGGTTTATCTCATCCAGCAATTTCTGAACGTCGTCTACGCTCATCATACCGAAGCTTGCGAGGCTGAGAACAGGCATCTCTTTGATCATATTCTCAAACATCTTGGCACCTGCTTCGCCCAGGGATTCATCGCTTCCGCCCTCTTTGTCGTTCTCGGCAAGAACCTTGTCGATCATAGGTCCAAGGACCTCTTTTCCCTTCCTGCTCTCAAGGATATCCTCGATAGGAGTAAAGGTCGTGAAGTTGTGAGGAAGCTCGACTGTTCCCTCAACATGTACATTCACTGTGTGTCTGATGTCATTGGAGGAAGCTCCGATCATCACGCTGTAATCTCCGCTCTCAACATAGAAGTCATGGAGCTTGTCATTGTAGTAGGCAAAAGACCTCTTATCCAGCGCAAAGGTTACCGTCTGACTCTCACCGGGTTTAAGCTCAATCTTCTTAAAGCCCTTAAGTTCCTTGTGAGGTCTTGATACCTTAGGGCCGTTTTCTGAAACATAGAGCTGAACTACTTCCTTGCCTGTGTATCTGCCAACATTCCATACGTCGACGCTGACATTAACAGTGTCATTGTCTGTTATGCTGTCTTTATCTATCTTCATATTTGAGTATTCAAACTCAGTGTATGTAAGACCGTGTCCGAACGGGAACAGCACAGACATTCTCTTCTTCTCATAGTATCTGTAGCCGATGTAAATCCCTTCTGCATATACAGGATTTCCATGATCTCCCGGGAAGTTCAAAAAGCTTGGATTGTCCGAAAGCTTGATGGGATATGTCTCTGCAAGCTTACCTGAAGGATTGACCTCTCCCCAGAGCAGTCTTACAGTAGCTTCTCCAACTGCATCACCGGCCAGCATCATGTCAAGTACAGCATCCACGCTGTCAATCCATGGCATTGCAACTGCTCCGCCGTTGTGAAGAACAACCACTACCTTCTTTCCAAGATTTGAAAGGTCTGCAATGAGCTTGTTCTGATCCTGCGGAAGATTGATATCGTCTCTGTCAAAACCTTCTGACTCATACGAAGCCGGAAGTCCTGCAAATACAACGATAACATCAGCATTCTCTGCTGCCTTCATGGCCTCTTCCCTAAGGACATAATCGTTCTTTGCATCTGCAGTATCATATCCGCGTACAAAAGAAACTCCCTTGTCCTTAGCCGCATCCAAAGCACTTGATACACAGATGCTGTTTATGTGTGATGAGCCTGAGCCCTGGTATCTTGGCATTGTTGCAAACTCACCCACAAACAATACTTTCTTGTCATCCTTAAGCGGAAGTACCTTGTTATTCTTCAAAAGCACTGCACTGTTCTCCGCAAGCTCTTTTGCCAGAGCGTAGTCAGCTGCTCTTGTAGCTTCATCTGATGGCTTGGGATCAGCAGGAACGCTTTCCTCATTCCAGAAAAATACATTAAGGATTCGTGTTACAGCCTTATCAACCAGCGCTTCATCAAGTTCTCCTGCCTCTACTGCAGCGATTATGGCCTTTTCGTGGTCTTCATGTCCACCGGGCATAACAAGGTCAAGTCCTGCCTGTACGCCCTTAGCCGGTCCCTTTCCTGCACCCCAGTCGGTTACGACAAAGCCGTCAAATCCCCATTTATCCCTGAGGACATCGGTGAGCATATATTTGTTCTCGGAAAGATAGGTTCCGTTTAACTGGTTGTAGGCACACATGATAGACTTTGGATGAGCCTCTTTTACCAGGATTTCAAACGCCTGAAGATATATCTCATGAAGTGTCCTCTCATCGACGATCGAGTTGCCGGACATTCTTCTGTATTCCTGATTGTTTGTAGCAAAATGCTTGGGGCAGGCAGCTACGCCCTTTGACTGAACGCCACTTACAAATGCAGCAGCGAGTTTACCTGCAAGGTATGGGTCCTCTGAGAAATACTCAAAGTTTCTTCCGCAGACAGGGCTCCTTTTCATGTTAAGGCCGGGGCCGAGAAGCATGCTGATGTGCTCGCGGATGCACTCTTCTCCGAGTCTTTCTCCGAGCTTTTTCTCCATGTCCACATCAAAGCTTGATGCAAGGGTGTTTGCAGAAGGATAGCAAACCGTCTTGATACTCTCTTTCTTGCCAAGGTGGTCGGGATCGCCTTCCTGTTTTCTTAGACCGTTAGGTCCGTCACACATCATATATCCCTTGATGCCAAGCCTGTCGATGGCCTGAGTATGCCAGAAATCGCCTCCCGATAGAAGTGAAGCCTTTTCCTGCAATGTCATTTTTGAAACAAGTTCAGATACGTTCATGCTTTAGTCTCCTTGTCTTTACTGAATATCCTCTACCAGTCTGTGTTTGCCGTCTATGCATTCATAGACAAAAATCTCGCAGTTCTTGGGTCTTGGTCTCCAGATGATTCCGCTCTTTTTATTTTCAAGATACCCTCTTATGGGTCTGATTATTCCTCCGTGACAGGCAACCAGTACGTTCTCGTAGTCCTTCTGTTCCAGCTCCTTAAGAAAAGAGCTTGTCCTGTCTATCATCTCCTGAATGGTCTCAACGCCCTTCGGAGCCTTAAACAGTTCCGGAAAGCTCCAGTACAGCATCATCGGAATTCCTGTTCCGTAATAGTTCATCAGCTCATACTTGCCAAAGTTTGCCTCGATGATGCGCTCATCCTTTATGATCTCTTCTTCCGAAACATTTCCGATGATCTGTGCAGTCTTGACCGCCCTGATAAGGGGACTTGAGTATACTGCATCAAACTTTATATCTCCCAGCATCTTTCTTCTTGCCGTTGCCTGGGCGATGCCGACTTCATTTAAGGGAATGTCGCTTCTTCCCTGCATCATTCTCTTTTTGTTGTAGTCTGTCTGGCCGTGCCTTGTTACATAAATCTTCATTCTAAAGTTATTTCTCCGAGTTCTTCTTTTTGGAATAATCAGGACGGGCATTCTTTAAGTCCTTGTAGATTATCCTGTAATTGTCGTATCTGACGTTTGAGAGCTCTCCCGCTTCCAGTGCAGCCTTAACGCCGCAGTCGGGCTCTGCTATATGAGAGCAGCCACCAAACCTGCAGGAAGGTTCAAACTGCTCAAACTCAGGGTAGTATCCCATAAGTTCGTCGGCTGTGACATCACGAAGCTCTAATGATGTAAAGCCGGGAGTGTCAATTATGAAGGTATCTTCGCCGCCCTCAGAAAGTTCTTTTACGTAAAAGAGCTCTGAATGTCTTGTAGTGTTCTTGCCTCTGTCAATCTTTCTGCTCAGCTCGCCTATCTGCATATCCGCATCGGGAACCAGCTTGTTTAAAAGAGATGACTTGCCAACGCCGCTGGGACCTGCAAGAGTGGAGGTCTTACCCTTGAGAAGTGACTTTAGCTCATCAAGGCCTCGCTCTTCTTTGACACTGACAAATAAAACCTTATAGCCGCATTTCTCATAGGCATCATGAAGCTCTTTTTGCTCCTCCTTAGTTGCTATATCCTGCTTGTTAAAGCAGATGATAACAGGGAGATTCTGCTGCCTCATCATGATAAGAAAGCGGTCTAACAGATTGTAATTGGGATCAGGTTTGACGATAGCGAACAAAATAACCGCCTGGTCAACATTTGCAACAGGCGGTCTGTATAGACAATTTTTTCTAGGCAGGATATCAGTTAGATTTCCCTGCCTGTTATCTTCATCAATTATTTCGATCTCTACATTATCGCCGACTATGGGTTTTATTCCGGACTTTCTAAAGATTCCTTTGGCCTTGCATTCATAGACCTTAAGATCTAAAGTCTCCACATAGTAAAACCCGGCGATGCCCTTAAGAATTCTACCTCGCATAAGGGTTAGTTCTCCTGCGTGAAAGTAACCGCTCTGGTTACCGTGTACTCCTGGCTCTGTCCACCTGTGGTCTCACCCGTCTCAGGATTGGTGGAGGTTGGAGTAGTTGCTGTGTAAACAAAGGTGATGGTACCTGTAGGAGCTGTAATTCCCTTGTAAGTACCCTGTACCGGGAAATCAGTGGTTGTAGTGCTAAGAAGCGTTGTTCCGTCTGATGTGACCAGTGTCACCTTTACAGGAATTCCATATGTAAAATTCTCTCCCTCAGTGGGAGCTGATATCTCTGCATTGTAGCTGTAAGTTACCTTGGCAGGACCTGTTGAAAGCTCCATATTGATAACCGTGCCCTGTGAAACAGATGTCTGAGGTGCGATGCTCTGAGCGCAGATAAGACCTGTAAGGTTTGAATCCTCATTGGTGGTCTCTACAACCTTACCTGCTTCAAGGCCTGCTTCTACCAAAGTGATAACAGCATCTTCAGAAGTCATGCCGATAATGTTGGGCACTGTAACCTGTCCCTCTGACTTGGCAGTTGGAACCTCAGTTGTAGCAGCTGCTGCCTGAGAGTTGTAATTTGATCCGTCACTTATGTAGATCGTAACCTTGGATCCGCTCTCTAATTTGCTTCCTGCTGAGGGGTTCATGGAAACTACTGTGTCCTTGGCTGCAGTATTGGCTGAATCTGCTGCCTTCTCAACATCAAACCCCTTGTCGTCGTGAAGGATTGAAACTGCCTCAGCCACTGTCTTGCCTACAACGTCCGGAACCTCAATCCCATCCGATGCATCAGAAGCTGATTCAGTGCTTGAAAGCTCTGTGCTTGCACCCTCTGAAGGTTCCTGCGATCCACCGAATATTCCAAGGCTTCTACCAAGAAGGAGAAGTACTATAAATCCTACAAGAGCAGCTGAAATGATTGCCATGACAATGGTCATCTTCTCAACCTTGGACTGTGTGGAATTAGAGCCGGAGCCTGAACCTGTTCTGCGTCTGTTTGATGACTTTGGACGACCGTAGAAATCGTCATCATCATCGTCATAGGTTCTTCTCTTAGGTCTCTTTTTATCGTAATCGTCGTAGTGATCGTCTCTGTCGTAATCGCCCATCACATCGGACTTAAGCCTCATCTGCTCTGTATCAGAGAGCTTGCCTGTTCCGCTGTGAAGCATCTCTTCCTCTTCCTGGTCAGCAACCCTTGTAGCGCCCTCTTCATCGGGATCCACAAGAGAAACGAAGTCCTTGTCGGGAGTGATAAGTGATCTCTTAAGGTCAGCTATAAGCTCCTGGGCATTCTGATAACGTCTGTCCGGGCTCTTCTGGCAACACTTAAGAACAATCTTCTCTACACTTATAGGTATCTCATCATTGAACTCAGCAGGGCTTGGAAGCTCCTCCTGAATATGCTTTATCGCAATTGCAACGGTTGTGTCACCGTTGAAAGGAACTCTTCCTGTGAGCATCTCAAAGAGCGTAATACCAAGTGAGTAGATATCACTCTTGGCATCGCTGTATCCGCCTCTTGCCTGCTCAGGAGATGTATAGTGAACCGATCCCATAACATTGGAGGTAATGGTGTTACTGGTGGCAGCCTTGGCGATACCAAAGTCTGTTACCTTAACCTTACCATCCCTTGAGATCATGATATTCTGCGGCTTAATATCTCTGTGTATGATACCGTTGTTGTGAGCAGCCTCAAGTCCCATAGCTACCTGGATAGCTATGCTGACCGCCTCCTTGACGGAGAGCCTTGACTTCTTCTCAATGTATTTCTTGAGAGTGATGCCATCAACAAGCTCCATTACAATGTAGTTGATGCCGTCTTCGTCTCCTACGTCATATACATTAACGGTATTGGGGTGTAAGAGACCTGCTGTTGACTGCGCTTCTACCCTGAACTTGGATACGAAGTTCTCATTCTCTGAAAACTCCTGCTTGAGCACTTTAACAGCAACAAGTCTATTAAGCTTATGATCTTTTGCTTTGTAAACGTCGGACATTCCGCCGGTGCCAATCTTTTCAAGCACCTCATAGCGATCCCCGATCACCATTCCAATCTTAACCATCTATTCCTCCGGTGTGCCCATGCTCATCTGCGTAAGGCTCAATCAAAATAACAGCTATGTTGTCCTTGCCTCCGTTGTTGTTGGCCTGTTCAACTAATCTTTGCGCCTTTTCGATAATATCTCTCTGCCCGCTTACTATCATGCGGATTTCTTCATCCTCAAGCATGTTTGTAAGTCCGTCAGAGCACATGAGCACAATGTCCCCACGATTTAATTCCACATTAAAAAAGTCGATGTCTACTGTTTCAGTGGCACCGATAGCCCTGGTAATTATATTCTTATCAAGGTGAGTCCTAGCAGTTTCTCTGTCAATTCCGCCCATGCGAACCATCTCTTCCACAAGAGAATGGTCTCTGGTAATCTGTGTGATCTTGTCATTGATGACATAGAGCCTTGAGTCTCCGACATTTGCTACCTGCAAAAATCTTCCCAGCACAGTGGCTGCAACAACTGTTGTCCCCATTCCAAAGAGGCTGGGATCCTCTGCTGCCTTCTCACGGAGCTTTTTGTTAGCTATCTTGATAGCATTCTCCAATATCTTAACAGGGCTCTGTTCAAAAGACCTCTCGATCTCCTCCACCATGGTATCAACGGTAAATCTCGATGCATAATCACCTGCATTGTGACCTCCCATTCCGTCAGCAACAATAAAGACGTTGGAGAGATTACCAATCCTGGTGTCTGAGGAAAAGACATAATCCTGATTTAGTTTTCTCTTTTTTCCTATATCCGTAATGGAAAAAGTCTTAAGCAAAACTGCCTCCTAAGAGTACATTTATTCATGGAAAAAAAGCAGGTGGTACTATTTCTCTTCCAAATGGCGCCTGCGCAACTGTCCACAGGCTCCGTCTATGTCCCTGCCCATTTCTCTTC
This sequence comes from Butyrivibrio sp., assembly GCA_017634825.1. GTDB lineage: Bacteria > Bacillota > Clostridia > Lachnospirales > Lachnospiraceae > Butyrivibrio. The sequence continues at coordinate 13,925 of JAGBMP010000040.1, read as the reverse complement.
TAATAGTAGCATTTATATGGTTTTTTTCAAGCTTATTTTTGAACTGCTCAGCGCCCTTGCGGTCAGTGGGTTTAAAGTTTCTCTCCTTGATTGGATTGACCGGAATCAGGTTTACGACTGCATTAAGACCTTTGAGAAGGTCCGACAATTCTGCTGCGTATTTATCAGTGTCATTCACTCCACTAACAAGGGAATATTCGAAGGTTAGCTGTCTTCCCGTCTTGTCAAAGTATGCCTTGCAGGCATCAAGTACTTCATTGATTGTATACTTGTTGGCTATGGGCATAAGCTCTTTTCTCTTCTCATCGTTAGATGCATGAAGGGAGAGAGCCAGGTTAATGGCAAAACCTTCGTCTGCAAGCTTATATATGTTGGGGACGATTCCACAGGTGGATATGGTAAGGTTCCTCTGTCCCAGGTTGTGACCGTCAGGATCACTTAGGAGCCTTACGAATTTAACTACGTTGTCGTAGTTATCAAGTGGTTCTCCACTACCCATAACTACTACTCTTGCAACCTTCTCCCCTGTAATCCTGGATATTGCATATATCTGGTCCAGCATCTCCGATGGTAAAAGACCTCTCACCACTCCGTCAATTGTCGAGGCGCAGAACTTGCATCCCATTCTGCACCCAACCTGAGATGAGATACATACGCTGACTCCGAATTTATACTTCATGAAAACACTCTCGATGACATTGCCATCGGAGAGTGCAAATAAGAACTTCTTAGTGTCGTCGAGTTTAGACTCCTGAAGATCAACCTGCTTAAGAGCTGTATAATCGAAGTTTTCAAGAAGCTTGTTTTTTAGCGCTGCCGGAATGTTGGTCATCTCGTCATAGCTTCTTGCCATCTTCACATGCATCCACTGATAGAGCTGCTTAGCCCTAAAAGCCGGCTCTCCCAAATCCTTGATAACCGCTGTAAGCTCATCAAGATTCAGAGACTTGATATCTCTTTTTAAATCGTACATCTATATCTCCTGTAAATCTAATTTACGCCACCGGGTCTTTATACTTAAAACCAAGCATGGTGACATCATCAAACTGATCTGCTTCTCCAACGAAGCTTGCAAGATCGTTGCGCACTCTCGGCAGCAGCCTCTCAAGAGGGATATCCTTATTCTTGTTAAGGGCTGTCAGAAGTCTGTCTGTGCCGTACTGCTTGATATCCTTATCAATGGCCTCGGGAATACCGTCGGTGTAGACAAATATCTCATCCCCGTACTTAAGCTCAATGTCATAGTCCTTGAACTTAATGCCCTCCATGGTGGCAAGGGCAAGGAAGTGCTTATCCTTAAGGAGCTCGTAGTCTCCGTCCTTATGTCTGATTATCGGGTACTCGTGTCCGGCATTTGAACATCTCATTATACCGGTCTTAAGGTTCATGATACCGATCCAGACTGTGACAAACATATCCGCATCGTTGCCCTCGCATAGAACCTCATTAACCTTCTCGAGGATATCGGAAGGGTTTGAACCCTGAACTGCAGTACTTCTGATGGCTGCTTTACTCCTCATCATGAACAGGGATGCAGGAATACCTTTTCCTGATACATCGGCAATAACCAGTGCCAGGTTATCAGCATCAATGAAGAAGAAATCGTAGAAGTCTCCACCAACCTCTTTTGCCGGATCCATGGTGGCAAAAATCTCAACGTCTTTTCTGGGGATGGCAAAGTTCTGGGGCAGGGCTGACTCCTGTATGGACTTGGCAAATTCCAGCTCCTGGGCTATGCGCTTTTCGGCAGCATCAATGTAGCCCTTTAAAACATCCACGGTCTGGTTGATGTCATCCGACAAAGATGCAAACTCCGAGGAATTGTACACATTAACCGTCTCGTTAAGATCTCCATTTGTTATCTTGTTCAGGGACTCGTTGACGAGATCAAGGTTATGCACAACGATCTCCTGAACCAACATTGATATGAGGACATAGATTACAGTAAACAAAAGAATGTCCGCAAGGGCAGTCTCATAAGCTCCCGCATCCCTGTCATCGTAAACCTCATCGGCGGGCAACATCACAAGAAGTATCTCATCATTTTCCAGCTTGTCAGCCCTGCAGAATGCATCTGTTCCGTAGGCTCTGCTCCTGTACATGCCATTATCAACATTTGTCTGAACTGCTTCAAGCTCTGTCCCGGACAGAGAATCTCCCTTATGCCCTCCGGTGATACTAAGACCTGACTCCCTTAAAATATCAAAGTCTCCGGTCTCTCCCACATGGGAGTGAAGTACATTGATGTTATAGTTCTTTTCACGGACCTCGTTGTAGGTCTCTATTATGTCATCAGCTGCTCGCTTTAGTCTCTCCCGGGCATTCTGAACAGCAGAGGCTGTCTGCACCGCATAAGAGAAGGCAAAGCCCACAACGATGATGATGGCGCTTACCAAAAAGAGCCAGCGCTGAAATTTATGAGCAACCAAAATCTCAGATTCCTTGCGCTTTTTAAAGGGATTTTTCCACTCTCCCACATAAACCTTGAGAAGGTTAGCTACCAGAGCAAGTCCTATACCTGTAAAAATGATCATGGGAGGTGCACAGGCCTTGACCACATAAAATGCCATCTTAAGGTCATCCCTGTGGGTGATGAACACCACATACATATGAAAAACTTCCATTACGGCTCCCATGAAGAAAGCGTAGGTTGCAGAGGGCTTTTTTCTTTTAAAGATAAATATGCTCATGAAGGCTGCAACAAAGCCCGAGAGTCCGGTTGAAACGCTGCAGGCAACCTTGGTATAAGAGCCGATACCCCAGTAAGCACCTGCAATATATCTCTCTATACCGCCTATAACTCCCGCGATTATTCCAGCCAGAGGATCAAAGAAAAGTCCTGCACAAAGAGGGCCCATATCCCTGACATTTATCAGCATATGGCTGTAGTCAACGCCATAATGAGTAGAGAGTATTGCGCATCCGGCATAAACCACAGCCAAAAGAATCCTTATGGGCCAGGTTATCTTCTTATCACGAAGATATATCCACAAAAGCACCGTAAGAATTGTGATAGCTAAGGTTATACCTGACATTTTTAAGATCATAAAAAGCATGTCTTTACTCCTCTTGTCTTGTTACTCTGCTTTTCTTCTGAGCTTTGAGATAAAGAATCCGTCAGTTCCAAATTCGCCCGGAAGCAGCTGAATATAGCCGCTTTCAGCGGTCTTTAAAAGAACCTCATATTTTAGTTTATCGGGAAGATTGCCTGCAAAGTTAACTCTCTCAAAGGGGAGCTCCCGGCAAATCCTGTCTACCATGGCCTCATTTTCATCCCTGTTCACCGTACAGGTGGAATACATAAGGATTCCCTCCGGCTTAACATAGTCCCAGGAGGCCTTTATTATATCCCACTGAAGGGCCGATAATTCTGCAAGACTCTGCTCTGTCACATTGTATTTGATGTCGTTCTTTCTACCTATTATCCCAAGGCCTGAGCAGGGAAGATCAAGATATAAAACATCTGCCTTCTTCTCCAGATTTGGATCATGGATCCTGGCGTCGTGAAGCTCGGCTTTTAGGTTTGACGCACCCATTCTCTTGGCATTTTCTCTTATCAGGTCGCACTTTCTTTCGGATACATCTCTTGAGATGACAACTCCCTTTTCGTTTTCAGGTTCTTCTTTGGCACTTTTGTCATCCGATACTCTCTCCGCAGCATGAAGGCTCTTGTCCACTGAAACTCTCTCTGCGGCATGAAGGCTCTTTCCTCCGGGCGCTGCACAGACATCAATAACAACCTGCCCCGGACCGGGATCTGCAATCTCTGTCACCAGCATGGAGCTCACATCCTGCACGAAGAATTCTCCCTCTGCAAATCCGGGAAGGAATCTGATGTTATCGGTTTTCTCAAGACTTAGCGCATAGGGAAGAATGTCGCTTTCTGTTACGATTACTCCTGCATTCTCAAGCTCATTTTTTAGCATTTCCCGGTCACACCCTGCCTTAATGCGCACAGTTGTGGGCCTTGCTTCCAAAAAGAACTTCAGGATTTCCTCAGTCTTATCAAACCCATATGTGGAAACCCACATCTCGCACAGCCACTTAGGCATGGAATAAAACGCATTAAGGTAGTCTATACCGTTATTTTCATCCTTGGAAGGATATTCGATCTTGTCTTTATTTCTCGATATGTTGCGAAGGACTCCGTTAACAAAACCTTTCAGCCCCGCAAACTTATGCTTCTGCGCAAGCTTGACTGCCTCGTTACAGGCAGCAGAATCAGGAACGCTGTCCATAAACATGATCTGATAAACGCTCATGCGAAGAAGGCTTCTGATAAGAGGCTGCATCTTGTCCACTTTGGTCTTGGAAAAAGAGTTCAGTATGTAATCGATCTGAATCTGTCTCTCGATGCATCCGTCCACCACCCTCTTCATGAAAGCCTTATCCCTGCTCTCAAGGTAATCATATTTGTTCAGGCTGTCTTTTAAAAGGGATGGCTTTCTAACGCCATCCCTGTCGTATTCAATAAGGATACCCAGAACTATTTCTCTGATATTTGCCATGTTTTTCTCCAAGTACTTATATATATTCAATTATCTGATGTATTATGGAATTTTGTCAAACATGAGACACCGGGGACGTTTCACTTTGACTTATTTTTATGTGTGGGGAATTATGGGACGGAAAGTGCATCACAAGACCTTCTATAAAGTCATGTTGGTTGGAGCTTGTTTTTGAAATGCATCACAAAAATTGATATATGAAAAAATAGTTGGAAATTGCAAGCTCTTTTCCAAGCCATAGATCAAAATAATTTGATTCCTAACGCTCATACTACATCACAGCACTTGGCCTACGGATGCCATGTGATGTAATTGTTTATGGAAGCCCAAAAATCTTTTTTGAACTTTCCAACTATTTTTCGTATAGGAGAAAGTTGTAGGGTGGTCGAAATTACGTTTCCAACCATGGTTAATATTATTACCCTGTTGTGATGCACTGTAACAGCTAAATCTCCCCCGGATAGACTAATTGCAATTATGTAGTTATAATCATCTCCTTACCCTGCCCGCCTTAATGACAGAGTGTTCATAAAAATACCGGAGTCAAGGGACAGTACGCTGGGCGCCGCTCTTTGGCGCCCGGGCAGCCCTTGGCTCCGGTGACTCAAACTGCTGTGTCTAAAGTGTTGATTTCTTCAGCCACCTTTTTCTTATTGAAGATAGGTGCAAAGATGAACAGCGCAAAGATCAGGATTGTTCATCTTCTTCTGTTATTTAAAAGAATCAGTCTAAGGAGCTGCACAACGGCTGATGCTGCGCTGGCAACATAGGTCATGGCCGCAGCCGTTAAAACCTTCCTGGAAGAATCTACCTCTTCAGGTCCGAGGATCCCGTAGTCTTCAAGCATAACCAGGGCTCTGTGTGAAGCATTAAACTCCACAGGAAGCGTTACAACCTGGAACAGAACCGCCAGAGAGAACACCCAGATTCCGATGGTGATAAGAGGTGAAAAGCTCAGGAACAATCCAAGGATTATGATCGGTATTCCTGCCTTTGAGCCAATGTTCGCCGCAGGTAAAATAGCTGACCTTATCTGCAGAGGAATATACCCCGTGTGATGCTGGAGGACATGTCCGCACTCGTGAGCTGCTACTCCGACAGCAGCCACCGAATTGGAACCGTAGGTAGCATCCGAGAGATTGACGGTTCTTGACCTGGGGTCATAGTGATCGGTCAGATTTCCCGGAACGTGCTGTACAGCAACATCTGTGATTCCGTTTCGCCTAAGGATCTCCATGGCTGCCATAGCGCCGGTCATTCCACTCATACTGCGTATTCTGTTATATTTCTTATAAACTGATGAAACCCTTGCGCTGGCTATCATGCAGACGATAGCCATTATAATTGTCAGGATATACATAGGGTCAATCCCAAATCCATATCCCATTCTTCCCATTCCGTAATACATAGTGATAAATCACCTCTTTTCAATTCAATAATTCATTACTTGAGAACAGTTCCGATCTCAAGCTTATTTCCCAACAGGAACGACTTAACATCCATTCTCTTTTTACCTTCAAGCTGAACTTCTGTAATCTGAAGATATCCATCACCTGTAAGGACAACAAACGAATCTTTTAAAACTGCAATGATGCTGCCATACGCTTTAGTATTCGCAATCTCTTTTGCCCTGGCTCCATCCTCGGGACTCAGGCTATTGCAAAGTGCTCCGAAATCAACAGGAGAAAGAGCCTTTGCATGCCAGATCTTTAGCATCTTGCCGCCCAGACTTGTGAACGCTGAGGGCCATGGATTAAGGCCACGTATAAGATTCCTGATACTCTCAGCATCCTCTGAGAAATCGATCCTTCCCATATCCTTGGAAAGCTTGCCACACTTGGTTGCAAGAGCTTCATCCTGTGGAACAGGGGTGATCTCGCCTCTTTCAATCTTGGGAAGCGCCTCCACAATGAGTTCTCCTCCCAGCTTTGATAGCTTGTCAAAAAGACTTCCGCCGGTCTCTTCCTCATCAATCGTTATCTTTCTCTGAAGAAGGATGTCTCCCGTATCCATTCCGGCTGCCATCTGCATGATAGTAACTCCGGTGGTCTTCTTGCCGTCTATGATCGCCTGCTGGATAGGAGCTGCACCTCTGTACTCGGGAAGCAGGGATGCGTGAATGTTGACGCAGCCATACCTTGGAATATCAAGGATCTCCTGTGAGAGGATCTGTCCAAAGGCTGCAACCACGAATATATCCGCATCGATTGTCTTAAGATACTCAACGTGTTCCGGCTGTTTGATCTTAACCGGCTGATAAACCGGAATGTTGTGCTCAAGGGCACATACCTTGACATCGCAGGGCTGCAGTTCTCCGCTTCTGCCCTTTGGCTTATCAGGCTGCGTTACAACCAAAACCACCTCATGTCCTGCTTCAATTATTTTTTCAAGGGCTGACCTGGCAAAATCAGGAGTTCCCATAAATACTATCTTCATAAGACGCTTCTCTCCTTCAACAAAAAAGAGACTCCCGGTCTCTTTTTTACTACAGAATATTACTCCGCTTTGTCCTCATATTCCTGTTCCTGCTGAGCTACGAGATCCTCGTTATCTACAAGGTCTCCCTCTACCTTCTCAACATACATGTGACCGTCGAGGTGGTCGAGCTCATGACAGATGGCTCTTGCAAGGAGTTCCTCTCCCTCTATCTCATACTCATTGCCATCAAGGTCCATAGCTCTTGCTATTACATGATTGGGTCTGGTTACGATACCTGACTTGCCGGGAAGTGAAAGACATCCCTCGTATCCTGTCTGCTCTCCATCCTTCTCAATGATGACCGGATTGATCATTACCAGTGGCTGATCTGCTTCCGGCGATACATCAATTACAACTATTCTCTTAAGTACACCAACCTGTGGTGCTGCAAGACCCACGCCGTTTGCGTCATACATGGTATCCAGCATATCCTCTACCAGTTCGCGAACTCTTGGTGTTATCTCTTTTACCTCCCTGCACTCTTTGGCAAGGACGTCGTCTCCGTATTCTCTGATTGTTCTAAGTGCCATATTTTTCTCTCCTTATCGATGTCTATAATATCAAAAAATAGATGTTTTCTTCAAGTTTGGAAAATCCCAGCTTACTTAGTACCCTTACAGAAGCTGTGTTACCGTCCTCTGCCCTGGCAAAAACCCGGGTGATGCCAAAGTGCTCTCTGCAATAAGTGAGTATTTCGGTACAAGCTTCAGTGCAATACCCCTTTCCCCAGAGATGCTCCGCAATAAAAAAGCCAAGCTCGGCACAGTTTCTCTCAAACATCCAATTATAGGGGTACCTGGCTCTGTCCACATCAAAGCATGGCTCAAGACCCGCTTCACCAATTAGCTGTCCTGACGCTTTATCAAATATCCCCCACATTCCGTAGCCATACTTTTTATAGACCTTGTCCGCATATTCCCTGCATAGAAGGACTTCCCTGTCATACTCTTCCGGAGGGTCTATAAATTCAGTCATATGGGGACTTTTATAAAGCTCTGTTTCTGCCGCCACGTCAGATTCCCTTATTTCTCTAATATAGCACCTTTTTGTCTCTGTGATAAAATTCTTCATCAAATGTCCTTATCTCTGTGCCACGCGGCCTTTAATACGATGTTTTTCTGATAAGGTATATATCTTATTTCCCTCTTCCACTCAGATTCCGGATTGTCTTCTTCTACCTTCACATAACTAAATTCACCCTTCCGGTGACCATCCTCTTTTAGTTTTTTAGACATGCAGACACATTTTCCGATAGTCTTAAGTCCGTTGTCATCAGGAAACACTTTATTTATGAGAGAAGTGACAACGCTGTTATAAGCTGTCAGGGTAAGTCTGTTATATCTATACTCTCCCCCTGTCTGCCCCAGAGCCTTGACCATCCTATACATCGCTACCAGATTATAGGTCGGAGAAACTCCCGCCTTAGAGAACAGTAAATTGACATGAAGATCCCTTTCCTGTTCAGAACAGAGGATTGCTGAAACCGGTGCACCCTCCTTATCATAGACAACGGTACTCACCTCCCCGTTGTAATGGGCAATATCGTAGCAGGATACTCTGATACCGCTCTTATTCAAAAAATCCAGCAACACATCGATCTGAGCAATGGTGAGATCAGAGAGGCTATGATAGTTTAAATTCTCATTTTTTAACCCCAGTGATGCCCTTATACTTCCGGAATAAAGTACAACTCCCATAGGAATTGCCAGAATATCCACAGATGGCCCCGGGACATAACCTGCGCTTTGAAAGAGCTCTGTAAGTCCCTCCTGCCCGTCAAAAAAATCCGCATATATCTCATCAATTTCCTTGAGCAAAAGGATCCTCTCGGCTGCAAGGAGAAGCTTTTTTGCAACCCCCTGCCTTCTCCTGTTTTCGGGCACACTAATATTGCAGATGGTAGCTCTTTTCTTAGAGGTCAAAAGAGCTATATGAGCCCCATCTGCATCTGATAGCTTTAAAGTTTTGTCACTGCCGGCATTTACATACACATCGGAAATAAATCCGCACTCTCTGAAGAAAATTTCTATTTCCTGCACGGAGATATCCGAAAGGACTTCACCCTTTTCATCATAAGGGATATTAACTGCAATAACATCAACTTCATGCTCTTTTAAAATCTCGCTCACCTTATGAACCAGCTTATAGCCCACATCCTGAAGCCTGTACTTTCTGTCCACGTAAACATATATGAGTTTTGCTATATACATTCCCCCGGCCGTCATGTCCACGTAGAACTGGGCAAGGCCTGCAAACTCATCACCGTCTGTATTGCCCGGAGTTTTCTCCTCGACAGAGATTAGCGTGTAGTATCCCTCTTTGCCGATATTTTCCATGACCATATCGGGACCCGGGTTAAAAGAAATGTCATCAGCTTTCTCACTTAATGTATAGATTTTGATCATGTATAGCCCCTCACTTGTTTGCGGCCATATAGTCCAATAATGCCTTGCCGCCCATACCTATCAGATTAAAGATTCCAACGTTCCCTGTGAACTTGCCGAAATTATTCTTGATAATGGTCTTCATTACATCGGTAAAGTCATAACTCTTGATAGGGATATCCTTTTCATACCGTCCCTCATAGAAGCGTTTTGCCTGGATCTTGGTGATCTCAAGATGTATCTCTGTAAGCTCCTTCGAGATATCCAGAGCCTTTTTCTTTTCTTCCTCAGGCATAACATTCATATTCCATTGGCTTCCGTCCATAGGGCAATAATCTGTTATAACCTTGTAGTACTCATCAAGCTTTTGCCCGAAGAGTTCTCCAAGAGTAATCTCTACGTTTTTTCCATCCTGCTTTATAGTGGTCTTAGTCTTTTCCTTTAGCATCATATCCAGATCTTCTTTCCTCTGATCCAGTGTTAATGCAGTTCTCATACTCAGATTAAAAGCAGATGTAAAAGGGTTGGCACCTTGCATCTTGTATGTATTATATTTCTGATAAAGCCGGTAAATTTCTTTAGAGAGAGTCTTTTTCTTCTCCTCGCTGAGCTTATTTTCATCCTGCAGTTCTCTTAATTCTTTAACCTTCTTCTCCAATTCAAGCCCTGTTGGGATCAGGTTTTCATAGACATTGAGCAAAGGCTCTATTGAGGTATCGTCCAGATTCAGCAGAGCAGCCACAACTCTTGGAAGCATTTCAATGAGACCCAGAGTAGCAGCGATAGGATGGCTGCCATTTTCCGGTGAGAGTTTCCAAATCGTTATGTCTTTATCATCTGAATGTTGTTTTTTCAGTTCTTTAAGAGCTTTCTTTTTTTCTTCCTCAGAAAGGCCGGATTTTTCCAGCTCTTCATATTTTGCTTTCCATTTGTCCTTGAACTCATTCCAAATAGTCCTATATTGCTTAAAATCAGGAAGTTGCTTGTTATTGAAACAGCCTTTTAAACTCTTTTCCATATTAACAACTTCTCCCAGATACATATTGTTAAACTCTTTTCTTTTATCTACTGTTGCTACTCCCTCCTCAACATTTCCCTCTTTATATGTATTATCAAGAAGTGCCTTTGTAAACGTCTCTTCATCCACGCCAAAAAGGCTGTCGATCTGCTGCTTAATGGATGCAGTAAAGTCCTTCCTGTTCTTATTAGAGACATATGCTTTATTGAGCATAACATTCAGTCCCAATTCATTGTTGCCCATCTCTTTCAGTTCGACGTCAAGCCTGTAAAGTTCATCATCAATTTTATTTATCTGATGATTTATATCGTCAATAGATTTCTGAAGGCGGAGCTGTCCCTGTGAAAAATTATATATTGATGGCGGAAGCTTTACTCCCAGCTCTGAAGCTTTGATAAGAGCAGCAGAAATACGTTCTCCTGCCTGCTCATTGTCTCCCATTTCAAGTATCTCTTTAAACGCATCTTTTACCTGCTTTTGTTTTTCCTCTGTATAGAATTTTTTAAATTCCTCGTTCATGTTCAAAAGAGAGTTAAATTCCTCAAAAAACATATTCACGTTAGGAGCAGCAGCTGCTGTCATCATCCTGGTTATGGACTTTTGCTGCTCCTTGGTAAACTTTACTGCGTTTCCGAAGTCAATAAGAGTACCCTCTTTATCACTTAAGAGGATATTTCCTGCATGAAGATCTGCATGATAGTATCCCGAACCAAAAAGCGCCTCCTCGATCCATACCTTGGTAATATTCGCCATCATATCTCTCTTGATAATAAGGTCACTTGCAAGATCTATAAGCTTATACCTGGCCTTTTTGGTTTTTTCTATATTCTCTTCATTAAGCGGAATCTTTTTGTAATATTCAAGCTCCCCGTCCTTAGTAATATAGCTCGGATGAAGGCTGGTGTATATCTCCCGCCTTATCTTTTCCGAACCAAGAAGTATGTCGTCCAGAGTTTTCCCCGGAGCTTCCTCAATCATAAGGGAGTTAGGTGTGGGCTTTATTATATTGCTTGCCTTCTCTGACTTAACATTTGCATATTTTCCGTTGTAGATCTGGCCCTCTTGAATATTCTTGTATTCCTTTGAAAGGTCCAGCTCAGCATAGTAATTTGACAGCTGTCCCTTATAGGTCTCATACATTCCCTCAACCTTTTTTGCACAGTCAAGCATAACCTTCTCTTCGCGCTTCATACGGTTCTGGCAATCAGGCCTAAGGAGCTTGATAACTACATTCTTTCCCTCCTTGGGTATATTCGGCCCGTATACTCTGCACCTGAAAGTCTGCCCCACTGATGCCGCACCCAGATTCTGGATCACTTCAATCCTGGTTATAGCTCCGTCTGAGCGCTCTATCATGGCATTCATCTGAGTCTTTACCACTCGCTCTGGAATTGGCGGGAGTTTGGACTTAACATCACGAAGTGCAAGGCGGATCTCTGCCGGAAGTGAGTCCTCCGGAATACCCTGCAGCATTTTATGCAAAAGAGGCCCTGCGCCACGAATAAGCCCTGCAAAATAGTTTGATCCTATCTCCAGAGCTTCTTTCTGCCTGCCATACTCTCTGACAAGTTCAAGTTCTTTCTTGGTAAGCTTATCGATATCTTTATCATAAAAGTCCTTATATTTTGATAGCTTTCTGTCCTTTATCTCCTCCAAGAGACGTCTGTCAGAATATTTTTTAGGTTCTACTTTTTTGCAGGAACGGAGCGCCGAGGACAGCATGGCCCGCTGATCAATGATCTTCATGCTTGAAAAATAGTTCTTAAGGACGGTCCTGATAAACAGTCCCTGACCGGCTTCAGTTCTTGTGGCATTCTTCATGATGCCCTCAAGCGTATCGGTATCTTCATCCTCAGTCTTCTCAAACATGGCGTCAACTATCGTATTTACATTCTTTTGCATGATATCAGAGGATTTCTTTATACTCTCTTCCATGGCAGTGTTAGCCAGGACAAGCTTCTCCTCTGTCTCTGCATCCTGCTTGTTTTCAAGAAGGCGCTTAATATCTGCGTTTTGCTTTGTTTTAAAAAAGCTGACCAGGCCTTTTAAGCTGCTTGCTATAGTCTCAGCAAAGGTATCGTTTTTATCTCCGGAAACCTTATCGAGCGACATTTTCTTCATGATTGAAGAAATAATGTCCTCTCCCTGTCCACCATTATCCTTTATCAGTATTTCCAGGGCTTTGATATTGGACAGAAGAACGCTTCTGACGAACTCACCGGGTGTGTCCGCATTTTTGTCCATGATAAGAGTATCGCTGGTGTAGATCAGTTCTGACATCAGATTCTTGACTGTCTTTTCATCCTCAGTCCAGTCGTTGTCATCTGCTTCTGCCTGGAGCTTATACATGGATACGTTCTCATCCAATGCCCCACCCCTTTCAGCATCAAGCTCCATCAGTTCCGTAAGCTCTATACCATTGATCAGGTCCTCACTCTTCTTGGCACTTATCATCAGTTCTTTTATCTGCCGGACAGTCTTCTTCCCGCTGGTCAATGCCTTGGCATAACTCACCATTGTTGTTCGTCTTACGTTAGTAAAGTCATCCGGCCTAAGCCCAAGCCTATGGGCAAGAAACGCAGTAACATCATTCCTTATCTGAGTATGTTCACCCTGTGTAATATCCTTCGCATTTTCATACTTCTTATCATACCTTTTCTCATAACTTGTCAGAATGTCATATACTGCCTCGTCCCCGTAAACATCAGACCTCAGCATTATATCCCCGGCGATCTCATCTCGAAGAGACTGAGCACTCCTTTTAAGAGGAACTCTCTCATGCTTATCAATAACATAGAGATCATTATCGGCAGTCTGAAGAATTCTCACCTTTTTACCCATAACAGAAATATCCAGAACCTGAACCTGTCCGGGCTTAAATTCATTTATTCCTTTTAAAAGAGCTACATACTGCCCTGCAAGTTTTTTCTTATCCTTTTCTTTGTCGCCCACGCCGGCAAAGGCTTCATTTAAGTTGTGATCTTCCCCAAATATCTTAAGAGCAGAGCGTGTTCCCTCACTGTACTGCCCATCTTTCCTTTGCTTATCCTCTTTCTTTTTTGTTTTACCTCTTTTTACGTCGCTTTCTTTAGCCCGAGACATACCAAGAAGTTCACCCATTGTGTAGTCTTTCCTGTCATTAAAATTCTCATCCCTTATAACGGTAAGGCTGTCATATTCATAGGAGAGACTCTGCCACACGGCAAAAACTTTCTCATAACGCTTATTCTGCTTCTTGGTGGACAGATAGTCCTCCAAAAATTTGATTGTAACAGCATATTGCACTCTTAGATCGTCAATCTCATCTTTGGTTACCACTTGGTCTTTTACTGCCTCAAGATAATAAGACAGAGTGAGTACCTCACATTTTAGGGCCTTCATCTCCTCAGAATCATTTTTTGAATGCTCGTTCATAAGGAGCTGGGACAGATCTCTTGCCTTCTTAAAATTGAGGCTCTTAGCCACCTCCATCATATCATCTTCATCAAATCTATTTACTTCATCCTCTTCAAAGGTCTCGCCATTGGCATACATGCG
>JAGBMP010000039.1 GCA_017634825.1 Butyrivibrio sp. | reverse complement strand
TCTCCAGGTTCCTTGAGTATTGCAGATATTCCTTACAAAGTTGTGGAGAATCTCTTTGCCCTGAACGGTGTGAAGAACTTCAGGGTGGAACTGGATTGCATAGAGCTTCTTGTCCTCACACGCAGCTGCTGCAACAGGGCAGTCTGAAGTGTGCGCGATGATTTCAAATCCGGGTGCAACCTTGCTGATGTAGTCGAAGTGACTCATCCATACAATGGTCTCCTTGTCGATATCCTTAAACAATGTATCGCAGGATCCGTCAATAAAAGTATTGGTCTTGCCATACTCCCTTACAGGAGCCTTCTCAACCTTGCCACCCAATAGGTGCATCATGAGCTGAGCGCCGTAGCAAAGACCCAAAACCGGAATACCCAGTTCAAAGAGCTCTTTCGTGTATGAAGGTGCGCCATCCTCATAACAGGAATTGGGACCACCTGTTAAGATGATTCCCTTTGGTGCCATCTCCTTGATCTGCTCAATTGGTGTACGATAAGAATAAATCTCACAGTACACATTGCATTCTCTGACTCTTCGGGCAACAAGCTGGTTGTACTGCCCACCAAAGTCAATGACTATGACCTTTTCTTCTGAAGCCATTCTTCCTCCTCGCAACTAAAAACTCAACTTCTATCACATCAAATACTGCCTTACAAAAATCTCCTTACAGTGATGATCGATCTGTAAGTTGCAGGGCTGTACTTAATTCCCGTCTTCTGAGTGCTGGCGTGGACAATCTGTCCGCCACCTATATATATTCCAACGTGTCCGCCGTAGTAAATTACATCTCCGGGCTGGGCATCCGCATAGGAAACTTCTCTGCCGTAGGATCCCTGTCCCCAGGAGGTTCTGGGAACGCTTATTCCAAAGGCCTTGTAAACTGACTGAACAAATCCTGAGCAATCTGCTCCGTTGGTAAGGCTTGTACCGCCGGGAACATAAGGATTACCAACAAACTGACATGCATACTTGGCTATATTGCTTCCGGTAGCACTTCCTGCTGCAGCATAGGTCTTACTGCCACCTGATGAACTGTTTGAACCCGAACTGCTGCCCGATGAAGTTTCACCACTGTCAGATTCCGTATTTTGAGCCGCCTCGGCAGCTGCTCTTTCTGCTTCTAAGGCATTCTGGGTTGCTTGCTTGGCTGCATCAACTTCCTTCTGCTTGGCCTCGATCGTCTTCTGAAGACCTGCTATGCTGGCCTGCTGGCTCTTTACCTGAGCCGTATATACTGCCGCGTCCTGCTTGGCCTTGGCGAGCTTGACCTCGTAATCCGCATAAGTAGCCTTATACTGGGCAAGGAGCTCTTCCATATAGGCTTCTTCCTCTTCAAGCTCAAACTCTGAAGCCTCAAGCTCCGCCTTCTCCTCTTCAAGTCTCTGACCCAGTTCAGCTGCAGCTTCCTTGGCTGCCACATATTCCGAGAGCTTCTGTCTGTCATACTCGTAAAGCTGCTCAATATACTGGGCTTTGTTCAAAGCATCCGCATAACTCGTGGCTGTAAGAAGAAGCTGTACATAGGAGAGATTCCCTTTTTCATACATGAACTTCACCCTTTGGACCATTGACTCATAAAGGGTTTCCTCATGATTTTTGGCCTCTTCGTACTCAGCATTGGTCTGCTCAATGAGCTGCGCTTTATCTGCAATATCTTCTTTTATCAGCTCGATATCAGTCATAAGACCGATGATCTCTGCATTGGTGGAATCGATTGCTTCCTGAGTCTCTCCCAGAGCTTCTGTGGACTCAGATATCTGACTCTGAGCGTTGTTTAGCTTATTCTGGCTTGCTGCCTTCTCGTTCTCAGCAGCTTTCTTTTGCTGCTTTAGGGCCTTTTCTTCCTCCTCCAGTTTCTTTTGCTGTTCCTGAAGTTCTTCACTGGTTGTGGCAAAAGACTGCACCGGAGTAAGCACGAAAAAAGCAAGGGAAAGTATCACGGCAACGATAGAATAAAATCTTTTCATCCCAATACCCCCTTGCTTAAAATTCAACAACTAGTATCAAATAAAATCAATCACTACTACATGTAGTATAACATTATTCAGAAATATTTGCATTCTCTACGAGGAAGTCCGCAACCTGCTCAGCCATGATCTGCTCTCTGTAATCCTCTGTTTCAAAGGTTGCTTTGAACTCATCAATTGTGCCGTAGCTTGATTTAAAATAATTGTCGTAGTCTTCCTGGATATACTTATCAATGGTCTCCTGTGAAACCTCGATGCCCTCTTTGTTGGCAATTGCCTGAAGAACCATGATCCTCTTTGTCTGCTGATTGGCAAGGTCATTGAGATAATCC
The DNA here is from genome assembly GCA_017634825.1 of Butyrivibrio sp. Taxonomy (GTDB): domain Bacteria; phylum Bacillota; class Clostridia; order Lachnospirales; family Lachnospiraceae; genus Butyrivibrio. The sequence goes on along the minus strand of JAGBMP010000039.1, from coordinate 10,697 downwards.
TCAGGTGTTCCTGTAAGACCGTTATTCTGCATTACTGTCTGAACATACTCCATCTCTGAAACCTGAGCGCCATAAGTATAAGCAATCTGCTGAACATAGCTCTTAAGTGAATCTACCATCTGAATGTAATATCTGTTGTAAAGCTTCTCAGGTATCTCATCTACTGTTGCATTATCTGCTACCATCTCAACTGCTGCGTTCTTGAGATCCTCATTGTACTGAGTATCTGCATCAGCCTCAAGCTCTGCGCGAAGATGCGCTCTGAACTGATCCATGTTCTCTACATCCTCAAGGCCAAGACCCTTAACCCACTCATCAGAAGGCTCAGTATCAGCAACCTTGATGCTGTTAACTGTTACTGTAAAGATAACATCCTTGCCAGCAAGATCTGCAGCGCCGTAATCCTCTGGGAATGTGAGGTTAAGGTCAACTGTCTCACCAGTCTTAACTCCGATAAGGCCATCCTCAAATCCATCGATAAATGAACCTGAACCGATAACAAGATCATATCCCTGTCCGGTACCGCCCTGGAACTCTTCCTTGGTGTCAGCGTATTTTCCAACAAAATCGATATTGGCTGTATCTCCGCTCTCGATTGCTCTGTCAGTAACTTCCTTCATGTTAGGATTCTGAGAATAAGCACTGTTAAGGCTGTTCTCAACATCTTCATCTGTGACTTCTGTCTTCTTGAGATCAAGTGTGATTCCCTTGTACTCTCCGAGCTTGACCAGGCTGTCGATGTCAACGTCATTAAGTGTTACTGCTTCAAGACCTGAAACGTCGATACTTCCTGAAGCTCCCTCAGCAGCTGCATCAGCTGAAGTCTGTGCATCTGACTGTGCTGCCTCATCGGCTGTAGCCTCTGTTGATGCTTCTGTTGTTGCTGTCTCTGTTGCTGCCTCTTTTCCGCAGGCACAGAGCATTACCATTGATGCTGCCAAAGCAGCTATTATTCTATAGTTTTTCTTCATAATATTTTACTCCTTCAAACAATATTTCTTATACTACCACACTCTCCTTTCTTATTAAAGTATTTAATTGCGCAAAACTAAAAAGAATGCTAGAATAGGTAGTGCACTTTTTATTTAGTTTGGAGGATTACATTTTGAGTACAGGATTAATAGTTTTAATTGTAGTTTTAGTTGTTCTGATTGCAGCTGTTGTTGCACTTTTCATACTCGGCAAGAGAGCTCAGAAGAAGCAGGAAGAGCAGCAGGTTCAGCTCGATGCCATGAAGCAGACAGTCACAATGCTGATCATTGACAAGAAGAGAATGAAGCTCAAGGAAGCAGGTCTTCCTCAGGCCGTTATCGATCAGACTCCCAAGCTCCTTAGAGGTTCAAGACTTCCTATCCTCAAGGTAAGGATTGGCAACAGAGTAATGAGTCTTATCTGTGATGAGAAGATCTTCGACTCAGTTCCTACCAAGAAAGAGGTTAAGGCTTCCGTAAGCGGTATCTACGTAACAGAAGTTAAGGGCCTTCACGGTAAGGTTCAGGCTCCCGAGCAGAAGAAAGGATTCTTTAAGAATCTCGTTGCCAAGGCTCAGGAAAAGGCCGGAGCAAAAATGGTTAAATAATATAAATGCGGTGACAACTCAGCTTGCCACCGCATTTTTTATGTCTATAACTATCATCGAACTCGAAACAACCTGTCCTTCAATCTCAAGGTCATAATCCGCAACCAGTCTTATTTCCTCGTCTCCGCCGACTCTCGTAAAGTCAAAGCTCTTGGTTTTGACCTTCATCAGCATGGTCCCGTAGAGCGTTGCATACTCAGTGTCATACTCAAGGTCCTCGGCAAATGTAAGCGTTGAGGTAGTCGCTCCTCCTCTTACAATCTCCATCTTCCGTCCGTCTGCACCGATGTGCACCCGGTTGTGGACCTTCATGCTCCCGGCTCCGGTGTCCTGTCCCTCGTCGTATTCGACGATAAAACTTCCGTCCTCCAAAAGCTCATATATTCCCGCTGCCAAAGACTCAACTTTTTCAGTCGGTTCACCTTCTCTTGAATGTATGCCTGTAACACTGACCTCTACATTTCTCTTCATACAATTCACCTGATCATTTGCCGGGGTTAACAGGCTTTGTTAAAAAGAGCTCCGGAGCTAGGCCGGATTCTTTGACAGCCTCATAACCTTTTCTGGCATCTTCTTCTCTCTCGTAAACAGCAAAAACTGTTGGACCGCTTCCTGTCATAAAAGCCCTTACGGCTCCGTTATCTTCAAGAACTCTCTCTATATCCTTGATAACGCTGTACTTACCTGTTGTTACAGGCTCAAGTACGTTGTGGATCTTGTCACACATTCCTCTAACATCACCGTCTTCGATGGCCTTCCTGACACCATCTATATCAGGGTGTTTCTCAATAACATTGCTATCAAGCTCTGTATATACCCAGCCTGTCGAAACCGCTATCGCAGGCTTTGCAACCACAAGATAGAATTCCGGAGCGTCCTTAAGGACGGTTAGCTCTTCTCCGATCCCCTCGGATAGAGCCGTTCCTCCAATGATGCAGTATGGAATGTCCGCTCCCAGTTTAACAGCTCTTTTGCACAGCTCCTCTTTGGAAAGTCCAAGTCCCCAGAGTTCATTAAGCGCAAGGTAAGCTGCTGCACCGTCGGTGCTTCCTCCTGCCATACCTGCTGCCACGGGAATTCTCTTTTCCAAAGTGATGTCGGCACCGGCCTTAATACCGAATTCCTCCTTAAGCTGATTCGCCACCTTGCAGATAAGGTTGCTTCCATCCGTCGGAATCGTCTCGGAATCAGCCTTAAGAGTTATCTCTCCTCCGGCATTATCCTCAAAAGTCAGCGTGTCATATATGTCTACGTTCTGCATTATCATCTTCACCAGATGATAGCCGTCATCTCTTTTCCCTATTACATCAAGTCCCAGGTTTATCTTGGCATAAGCTTTTCTGGTTATCTTCATCTTACGAATCCGCTCCCCTACTGGTAATTTGCAAAAGAAATTTCTACATCCCCCACTACATCACATCTTCTCACCATCCATAATCCATTACAAGAAAAAAAGTACAAAAAAATTGAAAAATTTTTATTTTAGGGGTTAAGTTTTTCAAAAAATTGCCGATAGTCAGAATAGGTAAACTATAGTTTCGTTTCAGCGCGGTATTAGCTAACCTGTGCGGAAAAGGAGTTCTATATGGGCGTAAACGGAGTTACCGAGGTTACTAACAACATCGCAACGACCTATACTTCAACTGTTAATTCTCCTGTCGAAGACAAGAAAAAAGACAAAGAGGTAGAGGTCAAAAAAGAAGCGGCTGCCGTATACGAGAAATCCGAGGAAAATTCAAGTACCTCCAAGGTTTCATCGAAAGAGACAGACAGAACCAAGATCATTCAACAGCTGAAAGCAGATGATGCGCTTCGCCAACAGCAGCTTTTGGACATCGTCCACAAGATGATGGGCAAGCAGGCCAAGACCTATGGCATTGCAAACAGCGAAAATGACGAGGATTCTATCTGGAAATTCCTTGCAAAGGGTGATTTCACAGTAGACGCAGCTACCAAAGCGCAGGCGCAGGAAGACATTTCAGAAAACGGCTACTGGGGTGTTAAACAGACCTCAGAGCGTATTCTTGATTTTGCCAAGGCGCTTGCAGGAGACGATCCTGAAAAGCTCGAGAAGATGAGATCTGCATTTGAAAAGGGATACAAACAGGCCGAAAAGACCTGGGGTGGAGAGCTCCCTGACATTTCAAAACAGACCTTTGACGCCGTAATGAAAGGTTTCGACGAGCTCACAGGGAAAGTAGAAACTTAATACCGTTGCTAGTAACACAAAAGAGGAAGTGCCGTAAAAAGCTCTTCCTCTTTTCCTGTTGTCATAAAATCTTTCTGAGTTCGTTTATATCTTCTACGCCGTACTGTCTCATGTAGCTTTCGATTCCCTCTATTACATGAACGGTTGCATAGGGGTCATGGAAGTTCATCGCACCCACAGCCACAGCACTTGCTCCTGCCATGATAAACTCTATGGCATCATCTCCTGTGGCGATTCCTCCCATTCCGATAACCGGGATATCTACCGCATGAGATGCCTCATAGACCATCCTTACGGCAACGGGCTTGATGGCCGGGCCTGAAAGACCTCCTGTCCTGTTTGCCAGAGCAAACTTTCTTCTGTGAATATCTATCTTCATTCCCGTAATTGTATTGATAAGTGATATCGCATCCGCACCTGCTGCCTCTGCAGCCTTTGCCATCTCTGAAATGCTGGTGACGTTGGGGCTGAGCTTCATGATCACGGGCTGCTTGGCGTGCTTTTTGATCTCGGTGGTTATTTCGGTCAGGGCCTTGGCATTCTGTCCAAAGGCGATGGCGCCTTCCTTAACGTTAGGGCAGGAGACATTGATCTCAAGCATATCTACGCGCTCGTCAGATAATCTCTCCACCACATCAACGTAGTCCTGAATGCTTTTTCCGCATACATTGACGATTACCTTTGTGTCATAACCTTTCAGGAACTCGAGATCTCTTTTGACAAAGGTCTCGATTCCGGGGTTCTGAAGTCCTATAGCGTTTAGCATTCCGCCGTAAACTTCCGCAACTCTCGGTGTGGGATTACCCTCCCAGGGCACGTTAGCTACACCCTTGGTAACCACGGCACCAAGTCTGTTCAGATCAACAAAATCAGAATATTCCATGCCGGATCCAAAGGTTCCCGAAGCAGTCATCACGGGGTTCTTGAATTCAACGCCGGCTATATTAACAGAAAGTTTCAAAGCTTCACCTCCAACCATCACATGTCAAGATCTTCAGCATCAAACACAGGTCCGTCTGTACATATCCTTGTATTCCTGACCTGTGAGTGCTCATCGATCTCTTTTGTCTTACAGATACATCCAAGGCAGGCTCCAACGCCGCAGGCCATTCTCTCTTCCAGAGAAACATAGGCCTTCATGCCATTCTCTGAAGCATAAGCCTTGATGGCCCTGAGCATCGGCATTGGTCCGCAGGCATAGATCACATCTGCCTCAAGGCCGTTTTCCTTAATGGCATCTATGACATTTCCCCCGGTTCCGATACTGCCATCCTCTGTGGCAATGACAAGCTCTGCTGCCTTCTCAAAATCGTCACGCAGGAAAGTTTCGGCGTTCCTGTATCCCATTACAGAGGTTACAGATGCTGCCTTACCGGCAGCCTTTAGCTCTTTTGCCGTCTGAAGAAGAGGCGGAACTCCGATTCCTCCGCCCATTAGAAGAACTCTTTTACCCTCTGCCTTATCAAGCGGAAAGCCGTTCCCCAAAACTCCTAAAACACTTATGTAATCCCCGGGCTGATAGAGCGCAAACTCAGCTGTACCCTGGCCTACAACTCTGTACACCAGCCTGATGGCGCGCCTTGATGCGTCAACCTCGCAGATGCTTATGGGTCTTGGAAGAAGTGTTGCCTTGCCTGCAGGATACACTCCTACAAACTGCCCGGGATGGGCGTCTTTTGCCATTTCTGTCTCAAGCCACATGTCATAGATTCCGTCGGCTAAAAGCCTCTGGGAGAGGACTTTCGCCTCTGTTTTCATTTTCTTTGCCATATATCCACCTCAATCAGCTTTATATACTATTTGTCCCCTGCAGATAGTAAAGAATATCTTGCCCAGGAGTCTCTCTCCAAGAAACGGTGTATTTGATGCCTTGGAAAGACTCTTGTCAAACACCCACTCCTCATCGGGGTTAAAGATTATCAGATCCGCATTATCACCAACTCTTATGGCTCCTGCCTCAAGCCCGTACAGCGCTGCCGGCTTGGCACTCATGCTAGATAGAAGTTCCATAAGGCTAAGGTATCCGGGCTTTACCAGTTCCCTGATGCCCAGTGCCAGCGAGGTCTCAAGTCCCGTGATTCCGCTGGGCGCCTCCTTAAAGCTCTTTCCCTTCTCCTCATTGGAGTGCGGTGCGTGATCCGTCGCAATCATATCTATGGTTCCATCCCTCAGGCCTTCGATTATCGCCTGTCTGTCGCTCTCAAGGCGAAGTGGCGGATTCATCTTGGCCAGGGCAGCGTGTTTTCTTACCGCATCCTCTGTCAGCGTAAAATGGTGGGGAGTTGCCTCCGCAAAGACCTTGACCCATTCTCTTCTGGCCTGTCTTATGAGCTCCACCGATTCAGCTGCGCTTATATGCTGAACAACTATTGTGGCGCCGGTCTTTCTGGCTATTTCGATATCTCTTTTGACCATGGAGATCTCAGCTTCCCTGGGTGAGCCTGTAAGGCCAAGCTCCGCAGCCACCTCTCCTGCGTTGATTCCGTTTTCTGAAATATAAGAAGGATCCTCCTCGTGGAGGCTTATTACTCTCTCAAGCCCTGCTGCCTTTACGCATGCCCTCTCCATCAGCGCTGCATCCATAATGGGCTTACCGTCATCGGTGAAAAGAACTGCTCCCGCCTCTTTAAGCTCTTCCATCGGCACAAGCTCTTTTCCCTCCATATTCATGGTGACGTTGCCACAGGTGTAGACGTTGATGCCGGTCTTACTGCCACGCTCCAGCACGTCCTTTATTGTATCCACATTGTCCATGTGGGGATTTGTGTTGCCCATCATTATGACACTGGTAAAGCCGCCTCTGGCTGCTGCCCTGGCGCCGGTTTCGATGTCTTCTTTATAAGTAAATCCCGGATCCCTGAAGTGAACATGCCCGTCCACAAGGCCCGGAGCCACAATGCAGCCTCCGGCGTCTATCTCTGTATACTCTTCGCCTGCCTCCATCATGGAAGCGCTCTCTCTTGCTATCTCATCAAGACTGCCACAAAGGCCAATCCTTACGATCTTCTCTCCATCGATCAGGATGTCAAAGACACCCTCTGTTTCTGTAGCAGGATCCATGATCCTTCCGTTCTTTATCAGCAGCATGCATGCCTCCTTCGTGGTACGCTCTTTTATACTTTAACATAAAACAAGAAATCTATTCCATTTTTGTGCTACTCATGAGAAAATAATAACGGAATTTTTCTAAGAAAGGCTCAAATAAATGATTCGAACAATAATTATTTTTATATTTCTGGTTATTTTCCTGATCATCTCACTGCCGATGCAGCTGGTGCTCTTTATCATGCACAAGTTCAATGACGACAAGGCAAGGAAAGCATCCCTGGCTATAGTCAGCTGGGCATTCAACGTGATTCTGTTCCTTGGCGGTATTAAGCGCATTGTCATCGGTGAGGACAATGTTCCCAAGGATGAGGCAGTTCTTTATGTCAGCAACCATCGCAGTATCTTTGATATCGTTGTCACCTACCCAAGAGTTCCGAGGCGCACAGGTTATATTGCCAAACAGGAATCCATGAAGCTCCCTGTTATCAGCTTCTGGATGGTATATCTCGACTGTCTTTTCCTCGACAGGTCAGATATCAGAAAGGGACTTGAGATGGTGCTTACAGCCATCGACAAGGTCAAGAACGGCATTTCAATCTTCATCTATCCCGAGGGCACCAGGAACAAAACAGATAAGCCCCTGGGCGAGTTCCACAAAGGAAGCTTTAAGATTGCTCAGAAGTCCGGCTGTCCCATTGTTCCCGTAGTCGTTAACCACACCAGAGACTGCTTTGAGAACCATATGCCCTGGATCAAGAAGACTACGGTTGTCATTGAGTACTGCGAGCCCATCAGGATAAAAGAGCTTGATAAGGAAGACCAGAAGAACATCGACCAGTACGTTAAGAACATTATCGAACAGACTTATATCAAAAACGAAAACCTGGAAATCTGAAAACCGTCTTTTTACAGACATAGAAAACCGCTTTGCATCTCCCGTAAAGGTGATACAAAGCGGTCTTTGTTTACATCTTGCTGCCCTTGGCGCCTCCGCCAAGCTTAACTCCCTCAAGGACGTTGGTCTCAAAGGAATATACAACCTTGTGATTTTCTCTGTCTGCCTTAAGAGCCAGCTGGATCATGTTGTCTAAAAGGTGCTCATACTTCATTCCAAGAGGCTCCCAGAGGTAGAAAGCAAGGGATCCCGGAATGGTGTTGATCTCGTTAAGGTATACCTCATTGGTATCCATATCGATCATGAAGTCGATTCTTGATACTCCTGAGCATCCAAGAGCTATGAAGGCATCAACAGCCATCTTTCTGATCTTGTCTCTCATTTCTGAAGTGATGTCTGCAGGGATCTTTCTCTTAAGAGAAGCCATTCCCTTAGAGCCGCTACTCTTAGCTCCGCCCTTGGAACCACTGATATATTTATCTTCAAATGAAAGTATCTCGTCTGAGTTTACAGGCTCCTCGCACTCGGAAGCCTCTGCTGATTCATAATCACCAAGAACTGAGCAGTTGATCTCCTTGAGGTTTGTGATAGCACGCTCAACAAGGATCTTCTTGGAGAACTCAAAGCCAAGGTCAAGAGCCTCTAAAAGCTCATCCCTGTCCTTGGCAACCTTGATACCGATACTCGAGCCAAGGTTTAGTGGCTTAATGATAACGGGATATGTAAAGCCTGACTCAATCTTTGAAACAAGGCTGTCAACATCCTCGTAGTCCTTCCAGGTGTAGCACTTGCAGTCAAGAACAGGAATTCCGCTGTCCTTAAGAACTGTCTTCATTACGTACTTGTTCATTCCTACTGCTGATGAGAGAACATCGCAGCCGACAACGGGAAGTCCCATTGTAGCCAGGTATCCCTGAAGTGTTCCGTCCTCAACGTTGGTTCCGTGAACAATAGGGAATGCAACATCAACAGTGGAGATGACATTGTTTCCGAACTTCTTCATAGGGTATCTCATAAGAGAAACCTTATCTCCCTCCTTAACAAAGATAACCTGAGTGCTCTTTGCAAGGAGCTCTTTGATGTGGGTGTACTCCTCGATGTTTCCGATGGAGTCTCCAACATAGAAGTCGTTGTTCTTGGTCATATAAACAGGGATAACATCATACTTTTCTTTGTTGATATATCCGATTGCCTGAATTGCTGAGATGATTGATATCTCATGCTCTGTACTTTTTCCGCCAAATAATACTGCTACCTTCAGCTTCATTTTGTTCCTTCTTTCATCTTACATACTAAAAATTTACTTATAGTTATCCGGAAGATCATTCTCAAGTAGTATAACCTTTTCTCTGCCTGCGTCAAGTTCATACATTAAAGTGCTGGCTTCGGTAAAGGTATTCTTAATGAAAATCCTCTCGGGATCAAAGCCCGCATCTACTGCACCCTTTTTGATATCAGCACTGTTTACCGATCCCACAAGAATCATGTAATCGCAAACTTCTGCTGCCTGAGCACCGAATGCAGTGTTGTACTCTTTTGATTTATCTCCCAGTTCAACCATACCGGGTGTAACCAGGATCTTGACGCAATCCTCAAAGAGCGAAAGTGTCTTAAGAGCGACCTTGGCTCCGTTTGGATTGGCATTATAAGCATCATCAAGGATTGACACGTTGCCGTGCTTAGTCAGCTCAAGTCTGTGAGGAACCGACTGAAGGCGTCTTACTGCCATCTTAAGCTTGGTCATTGAGATTCCGAGAGAGTTTGCACAGGCAATTGCTCCAAGGATGTTCTGTACGTTATGCTCACCCACAAGCCTTGTGTTAAACTCTGCGCTCTCTCCTTGTGGAGAAGTTACTGTAAATGTTGTTCCTCCGCCTGTGACCTTTACATTTGTGGCTCTGTAATCGCAGTCCTCAGACATACCATAAGTAATGGCATCTGAGTACTTCATGTTTTCTCTTATAACTTCATTGTCGTAGTTTACAAACTTAAGGTGTTTGCCTTCCTGTTTCCCGCCTTCTGCCTTCTCTTTCTCATCAACAGCATCGAGAAGTTCGTACTTGGTGCTGATGATATTCTCCATTGAATGGAAGGTCTCAAGGTGCTGAGGGCCTATAGATGTGACAATTCCGTCATCAGGATGAACGATGTCCGTGATCTCTTTTATATCATGAAGGTGCCTCGCGCCCATCTCACAGACGAAGATCTCGTGAGTCGGCTGCATGTGCTCTCTTATGGTCCTTACTATACCCATTGGAGTATTGTAGCTCTCGGGAGTCATGAGAACTCTGAAGCCTTCTGATAAAAGAGTGGTCAGATAGTACTTAACGCTGGTCTTGCCGTAGCTTCCGGTGATACCTATAATACGAAGTCCCTCGTGCTCATTAAGTATCCTTTTGGCATCGTCTATGTACCATTTGCTGATTCTCTTCTCAATTGGCTTGTTGATAAGGTTTGCAAGAGCTGTGATAAAGGGAATAAGTCCGCAGTAGAACACCATTCCAAAGATTGCAAAGAACATTGCGTTCATAGCATCTGCGCCAAGGCTCATTGCCGCCAAATAAGGTACAAGCACAAAGATTAGCGCAAGCACTACATAGGTCACAAACAGTCTCTTTACTCTGTCGGTAACTACAAACTTTTTCTTGGCCTTTCTGGGAATGCTTGCAATTATAAGACCGATGAGGATCGGGCAGATGGCGATTGCAGCCACAAGCTGAATCCCTTTTTGAACCTCGAAGATTGGAGACGCCAAAAGTACGCTTACGATAAACAACAAATGAAATAAAGGCTTAACCCAGTTACCTCTGAGGAACCTGAAGTACCCCTGAAACTGGTAGCTGGAAAGCTGCAGCATATGTGTATAAAATCTGAGAGCCAAAATCGCCAGGCATATAAGCGGCAACATAATAATGATCATTTAAAACTGCTCCTTACATTTCGATTCCAAGGAAGCTTCCAAGGAT
>JAGBMP010000005.1 GCA_017634825.1 Butyrivibrio sp. | reverse complement strand
ATGTGGCACATAAATGACAGGGGATGCAGAAAGAAGGGACCTTTCATTACGCCTATTCTTAAGGAAGATGCTGCTGAACTCGGAACAGGGAATATGGCCCTTGGTACTATCCTGGAAAAAGTACAGGCAAAGTCCAAAGTAGAAGCGATTGTTCTGGAGACCCATAAGAACTGGATTGATAATGATCCTGTAAAAAGCCTTATCGTAAGTTCTGAATGGTTCATGAAACATCAATTGATGTCCTGAAAATGTCAGGGCTTCGACGGAATCTGAGCCAGAAGAACTGCGGAAAAGATTAAAACGCAGCCTGTGATCTCTTTTCCCGACATCAGCTGATGGAGTATCAGCCAGCCGAAAACCGATGAGAAAACCGATTCGAGGCTCATGATGAGGGATGCAAGGGCAGGATTTAAGCCTCGCTGGCCTACTGCCTGCAGAGTGTAGCCTACACCACAGGAAAAGATACCTGTATAGAGGATGGCTATCCAGGAAGAAGGCGCGGATAAAGAGCTGATCCACGCAGAAGGGTCAGGTATAAATTCAAATATAAACGCAGCAACCAGCGAAACTACGCCACTTACGAAGAACTGAACGCACGCAAGTGCGACGGGACTCATGATGGGAGCGTAGTGATCAACGCACAGGATCTGAACCGAGAACAAAAGAGCGCACATAAGGAGCGCCAGGTCTGCGGTTGATATTGAAAAGCTTCCGCCGGAAAACGGATTGCAGAGAAGGTAAAGACCAACAAGTGCGATTCCTACAGCCGGCCAAACCCAGAAGCTGCATTTTCTGCCGATGAAAAGACCTATTATAGGGACCAGAACGATATAACATGCCGTTAAAAAGCCCGCTTCACCGGCGCCGGCGCCAAGTGCGATTCCGGCCTGCTGGAAGGTGGATGCCAAAAACAGAGCAAGACCACATATTACGCCTCCAAGGAGCTTATTAAAAGGGATCTTTGAAGGCGTTATATTATGCCCTCTAAGAAACGGAAGAAGACATACTCCGCCGATGATAAAGCGTATTCCGTTAAATGTGAAAGTACCGACCTTGTCGCCTGCTACGGACTGGGCTACAAAGGCAGCGCCCCAAACGATAGAGGCCAGCAGGAGCAGTAATGAATTTTTTATCTGAGATTCTCTAATTTTTTCCATAACAGGCCTATTATAGCAGATTGCGAATAATTTAGAATACTTTTAGATTAGTTTTGGATAAATGGTAGTACCATAGAATCGTTATGAAATTCGAGGAGGAATGTATTATGAAAAAGAGATTAGCAATCATGATCGCATGTGTAATGGCTCTTGGCCTTGTTGCATGCGGAACTAAGACAGAGGAGACCAGCAGCTTACAGGTCGAGGAAATTCCTGCAGCACAGGAGTCAGTTCAGACCAACGAGACAACAGAAACTACAGAAGCTGCTGAAGCAACAACAACTGAAGAACAAGCTGCTGAGACAGAGCCGGCTGCAGAGACTACAGGCAAGATCACAGAAGAACAGGCTACTCAGGCAATCCATGATTACTGCATAGAGTCTTTCCCTGATCTGGCAAATATGGAAGGTTCAGACGATTACACTCTTTACTGGGAAGCAAGCACAAATGATAACGGCGAGATCGTAGTTCTTTACAGAGCTTACACAGGTGCACTGATCCGTTACCATGTTAACCCTGAGACAGGCGATACCTACGTAACAGAGCAGGTTCCGGGCATCATCGACGATGAGCAGCGAACAGAAGAGACTTTGAATGTGAAAGACTATATCAAGTGATATTTAATCTGTATTTAGGTAAAAATACACAAGTATAGAGAAGGTATTTAGGTAAAAACAGAGAAAATCGGGGTTTTAGCAAGAATAGAATATAGAACGCAAGAATAAGAGATGTAGTAATTTAGCCGGTAAATATAATTTAACTTACAAAAACAATTACTTTGTAAGGGAGGATTATATGAAGCTGAAGAAAAGAGTTTTGTCACTAATTGTATCAGCCGGCCTGTTTTTCACATCTGCAATGCCTGCTTACACGGTTGCAGCTGCTGAGCCACCGGGTAATGCAGGCTTTTCTAATTATATCACTGTGTCCGGTACAAAGCTCATGGACGGGGAGAATGAGCTGAGGTTCGTATCTTTGAACTATCCGCAGGCAACGAGTGATACACCCTGGGAACATGCAAATGCCATGAAGACCTTCAGGGCAATGGGAGGAAATGTAACAAGGACCTATACAATTCCGGTGTTTAACGGGCAGAACAGTGCAACAGCGTATGTTACAGGCGTTGATAGTGAGGGCAATCTTACCTTTAATGAAGATGCTCTGAACATGCTCGATGATGTGCTGGCCAAAGCAAATCAGTACGGAATCAGGGTGATCGTTCCCTTTGTTGATCACTGGCACTGGATAGGCGGAATGGACGGCTACGTCTGGCTTGCGGGGGAGTCAGACGGGAAAGCACCGTCACAGTCGGGATTTCAGGACTGGGCATGGAGGTTCTACAGCAGCGAGAAGTGCATGGATCTCTTTAAACAGATGATCACACATCTGCTTAACAGAACCAATTCGGTTACGGGGATCATGTACAAGGATGATCCGGCGATCCTGTGCTGGGAAACAGGAAATGAGATAGGTAACAGAAGCCAGGTCGAGAGGGACGAGGAGCTCAGCGCCTGGACCAATGAGGTCGTTGCCCACGTAAAGAGTATCGATTCAAATCATCTGGTGCTGGACGGCAGAATGTCCATGTCTCCTATGTCTCTCAGTTCTGACAATCTGGCAGACATCCTTGGAGCGCACTACTATGAGGGCAACTACGCACAGAGATGCGAAGATGATACCAGAGATGCCCACAATGCAGGAAAGCCCTTTATACTGGGCGAGTTTGGTGCAAAGGTTACTGCGCAGCCCTGTATTGACGTATTCCAGAAGGGCATTGAGAATGACACCAACGGAATAATGATGTGGAGTCTTAGAGCCCACAAGGACGGATTTGGCTACTACTTCCACAATGAGGATGGTTACTGGGCTTCCTACCACTGGCCCGGTTTCGAGTCGGGAAATTATTACGGAGAAACTGAGATAATCCGCTCAATATATGCCTATGCACAGATAGTGAACGGTAAGGCTTCAAGTTACGAAGAGGCTAAGAATATCCCGATTCCGGCGCCTGAAGATGAGGAAGCACCCCTTCTTTATTCAGAAAACGGCACTTCCCACGACAGCTCTTTTGCCGGAGGATCTGTGGGTGATATCAAGTGGCGAGGCGTTGTCGGAGGCGCGTGGTACGAGATCCAGAGGGCGGAAGGAAGCGTGACAGACCAGAACTCCGATGCTTTCATGACTGTGGCAGGAGAAGAGGATTACATCTACGACTCCGGCAGGAACTGGGAGAATAAGGCACACGACTGCATCGCAGGCTTCCACGACGAGACTGCGCTTGATGGACTTACCTATTCATATAGGATCAGGGCCTGCAATGAATCCGGAGTCGGCCCATGGTCTAACATTGTGGTAGTAGACAATGTTAAGCACGTGGTAAAAGACAATTTGGACCTGATCGCAGTTTCCAGCAGCGACCCAAATCCCACCGAGATCAGGCGCACTTACAGCAGTGATCATTCTGCAAACATAGAGTATTCCAGCAGTTCAATCGTGAATAAGAGTGCAGAAGAAGGCTATATCGAGTATTCATCAAGGATTCCCGTGGATGAAGTGAGAATTGAAGCTGTAACGGAAGGTGCAGCACCAAGGCTCATGGTTTCTAAGGACGGAATCGTATTTGAAGAGGCTGAGCTTAATCATGATGCTGGAACGACGCTCTATAGCGCATCTTCTGTTCTTTCATCCGGCGATTATTACTACAGCAGAATTTATCTTCAGGGAAACAGCAGCTGCAAGCTGGACAGTATTGAGATCACCTACAGGAATGATGGCGAGTCCTACAGAGATTTGGCTGCTTCGGATGCAGTGAGAACCAATGTAATGATCCAGGATTCTGCCTTCGGAGAGGATGCTCCCAAATACTATGTTTCAAAGAGCGATAACCTGATGCTTGCTGGCGATGGAGCTTTGAGAGGTCTTACTACATCCGGCGCAGAGAGCGGATCACTCGTTTACAAGACAGGCGATGATATCAATGCTTTCCGCGTGAGCACACTGGCAGTAGATGGCAAGAGGGCGGTAGTTGAGTACTCTTTTGACGGTGTGACTTTTAAGGAGGCAAAAGAGCTTTCGGCAGTAGATGCAGGCGAAGCTACAAGCGTGGTTTACGGAGACCTTAACGTTTCGGGAGCTGTGCGAGTTATAAGGGTTACGGTTCCGGAAAACAGCCAGGGGCAGGTATTTGTAAAGCTCGTTGAGATCTCAAGCGGACGAAAGATGATCCCTCTTGCTGATTCGGCACCTTCAAACACCATCGAAGATGGAGAGTATTACACAGGTTCAGATGCGAGTCTGAATGCTGCTTACAGCATAACCTTCGGGGAAGGTGAGATCTCTTTTGCAAAAGAACTATCAGGCAAGGACTACAGCGCGTTTGACAGCATATATCTGTGGGTGAAGCCTGACGGAAGAGGTAATGATCTTCAGGTAAGACTTAGGGACAACGAGAACAGAGTCTGGACAAGTGAAAAGATTGCTCTGAGCGGCGCTGCGCAGATGAATAAGCTTGCAATTGACAAGAGCGGCGATTTCAACTGGGGAAGCGTCAGCGGTGCTGAGTTTGTCATAACAAATAATGATGGTGCTGCCGGCACTGAAGGCGCTATTATGCTGGATTCCGCCAATGTCTATACAGGCAATTACGGAATCGGACTGGAGTACTCATTTGGCGGAGAAAGCAGCAGAGTTTATATTGACAGTGTATATGCAAGTTCATCTACAAAGGTGGATGATTTTGAGGGCTACAGCGGATCAAATACGCTTCTGAATCAGGCGTATTCAAGGAATACGAATGGCGGATCCTTTAATCTGTCACTGGATTCAGGCAACAAATACGAGGGCTCATATGGGCTCAGGGTTGACTATGACTACAATGGAACGGGTTATGCCGGAGCAACTAAGACCATGGATATGCTGAATCTCAGCGGATATGACGGATTTACGATGTATCTTGATTCCGACGGGTCAGGTAACGAGATCAAAGTCCAGATGGAGACTGATACATCAACTTACGCTTACACGGGATATATGACAGGTAAAGGCCCGATGATCATGTACATGCCCTTTAGCAAGATCATACAGCCCGACTGGGCAACATCGGGAACACCTCAGCCAATCGACAGTTCGCAGAATCTTAAGTCGGTGTCAATTTATACAAACCAGAGCGGCTCTGTGGCAAGCGGAACATTTTATGCGGATGACCTTAAGGGCGCCAATTTCGCTGAGGATCTGGCGTCAGGCGCCGGAATTTCCATGGATGAGCCTTCTGAGGAGATAACAGAATTTCCTTACAGTATTGGCGGTAGTGCATCTTATGTGAAGTATGTGACTGTAACGGTTGGGGATAAGAAGTTCAATGTACCTGTAGATGCTGATGGAAAGTGGAGTTATGAGCTCACTGAGGATTTAGGGCTCTATAACACGGATGCACTTGGCCTCAAGGCAGGAATCTATTATCCTGACGGTGAAGCAGTGGCTGAGAGTGCGCAGTATAGCGTAAAGCTTAACCTTGAAGCAAATGACGCTCCGGAAGAAGAAAAGTATGACAACATCATCTGGAGCTGGGACTTCGAAGAAAAGGGCGTGGAAGGCTGGACTTTTGAGGGATTTTCTCCATGGCTTGAGAGCGGAAGGCTGGTGGCCTGGTCTCAGGATGGCTATGAAGCAGAGTTTTCCTACACTGTTACGGATATTCCAAACGGAATATATGCGCTCTCCAATGACATAAAGGTAAAGAGTAATATGAACAGCGCAGTAATGGCGCTGATATCCGGGGATAATGAAGTAAGATCCCTGCCGATCGATACTGCGGACCAGATTGTAGAGGATCAGCTCCTTGGGGAGAAGATCACTGTAGAGAATAACGCGGTTACGGTCAAGTATTATGTGAATGCGCCTGTTGACGCCAATGGAGTGACTTTTGCTGTTGGGGATGTTAAGTTGTATCTTATGAAGAGCCTTGAGAGCGAGGAGCCTGACGAGAACGGTGATGGAGATGAGAACGGTGAGTCAGGAGAGCCCGTTGAATCAGGAGAAACAGGCGAATCTGGAGATGCAGCAGGAGAGACAGGTGAATCCGGAGAAGCAGGAAATATAGGTGAATCAGAATCAGCAGGGAACTTACAAGAAAGTGGACAGCCAAGTCAAAGCGGAAGTCAGAGTGAAAGGTCAGGTGGAAGTGAGCAGCATGGCGGAAGCACAAATTCCGGTAACGAGCAGGAGAGTGCACCCCAGGCAGCGCCTACTCATGCACAACCTACTCAAGCACAGCCTACCCAGACACAGCCTGTTCAGGTGACCGATGCACAGGCATCAGTTAAGACTACCACTAATGTACAGGCATCAAGCAAGACTTCATCATCTACTCAGGACCAGAAGCAGAGTACGCAGCAGACTACAAAACAAAGCACAAAGTCTAGCACAGCTCAGACAACGATTGATGATGAGCCTGTAGCGCTGGCTGCTGCAGTAGACGATGCATCTACATCAGATGAAGAATTGGCTGAAGAGACCAATATGCAGGAAAACGTGCAGAATTCTGAGGAGAAAGCGGATGCAGTTGAGGAAACCAATATTCAGGAGGAAGAAGTACCTGAGGCTTCATTCAATAACGTTGAGCCATCAGAAAGCTCTTTTCCTATAATTCCGGTAAGTACATTAGCAGTTCTGATGATCATTGCATTAGCAGTATTTGGAATAAGAAAACGCTTTAGATAATAATATTCAGCCATGGAGTCAGTGGGACAGAAGTCACTAGAATCGTCCCCCTGACTCCTTCAAATTTTTTTGGAATCACCAATATCCCCGGAAACGCCCTGTAAAGTGCATCACAAGGACCTTCAAACAAGTTACTTGGTTGGAAAGCTTTTTTCAATTGCATAACAAAAATTGTCATATGAAAAATTAGTTGGAAATTACAAGCCTCCACACTTGGAAAATTTGATGCCTAGCGCAGTGGCTACATCACAGCTATTGGCTCCACGGGACTTTGTGATGTAGTTTTTTGCCAATACAGTTGCGCGACTCCAAAACCCTTTTTGAAATTTCCAACTATGTCTTGTATAGAGGAAAGTTGTAGGGTGGTCGAAATCACGTTTCCAACCAACGTTCAAAATATACGGCCATGTGATGAAAACTTAGGCCAATCAAGCTTCTCGTTCCTCTATTTTTTCCATACCCCAACCCCAGTATTATTCATATATGTAGAAAATCCTCGGACAGCGGAGCATAAATGGCTTCTAGGGGATATAATAGTATCAATAACAGAAAGGAATGACACAACAATGAGCAAGATTGCCGTAATCTTCCCCGGAATGGGATACCACAGCGATAAGCCGCTTTTATATTTTGCAAAAAGACTGGCTCGAGAGGCCGGATACGAGGTGGTTGAGGTTAACTATGAATTCCCGTTTAAGGCAAGGGAGATCATGAATGATAAAGCCCGCATGAAGGAAGCCTTCAAAATGGCGGTTTCGCAGATAAAAGAGCAGCTTGGAGAAATGTCTTTTGACCAGAGTGAAGACGTTGTATTCGTGGGAAAGAGTATAGGCACAGCGCTTGCTGCATACTTCGACAGCGAGCTTGAAGTTGGCGCCAGACAGGTGGTGTTTACGCCGGTTCCGCAAACTTTTGACAGGGTCAGAAAGGGCTCAGGCATTGTCTTTCGCGGGCTTGCCGATCCCTGGTGCGACACAGCAATCGCGGAAGAGAAGTGCGCGGAGCTGGAATTGCCTTTGTACAAGGTAGAAAGAGCTAATCATTCTCTGGAGACTGATGACCCGATGGAGGATTTATCAAATCTTAAGTGGATCATGGATAAGGTAAAAGACTTTTTGGTTGATGGCACTATAGATGCCTGATTTAAAGCTCTCTTGGGGTGCTGAACGGATCGTTCTCGGTATGCTGCCAGTTTCGGTAAGCCTGTGGTGTCATGCCGGTGTACTTCTTAAAGATATCTCCAAAATAGCTTTGGGATGGAAAACATAAATATGACGAAATTCGTCTGATAGGAACATCAGAGAATCGGAGCATGTTTTTTGCAGCTTCGATTCTCTTTTTTCTTGCATATTCCTGTATGCCAATGCCTTCTTCCTTAGTAAAACGTCTTGAAAGATAGGAGGGATTAAGGCCTAAATCGGCTGCCAGTTCTGTAAGTGTGAACTTTCGGTTTAAATGATTCTCTATGTAAGCCTTGGCATTTTCAATATAGGCGTAGTTGCTGCGACGCATTTTCGTTTGGTTAACCTGTTCCGTGAAGATGTAAAAGGCATCTATTTGAATATTTAGTATTTCATCGATGGTATGACACTTTTCCAAAGAACGCAGAAATACATCTGTAAGCGTATATGCTGTGTCTAAGTCAACGCCTCCCCTGACTGCAGCTCTTGATGCAAGCGCAATCGAAATACAAGTCATATATTCAATACTCTTTATAGGCTTATCAGCCATTTTTCCTACACGATTATATATTTCGATATTAATGTCTGCGGTATTTAAACGATCCTCAAGGGCAGAAATATCTCCGTTTTCTATCTGCTTGAAAATCGCTTCTTCCTCAGCCATGGTATGTCTCTGAAGTCCGTCATCTGAATAATCCAGTAAATATGCCTGCAAACGGTCAGAGTAGAATTTAATTTTTGCATTGTTAGTCGTCTTCATACCCAAAATATAACATCTATTCCCCAAAAGTAAAATAAACGATAAAAATACAAAATAAACGATATACCAATCTCTTCACCGGACGTATTATGAGATTAACAAAGACGGAGAACTATTTTCGGAGGTGTGAAATGAAAAACAACAATACAAACACAGCAAACCCGGATAAGATTGGGATCGGTAAATTCTGGGCGTGGCAAAGCAGAGGTGCATCAGCAGCGATCAACTTCATTGTTGTAAGCTTTGTAGCTATTTATTGTACCGATGCTCTGGGGATGCCCCCTGCTCTGGTGGGAACACTTCTAGCAGTAAGTACGGTAATCGATGCTATCACTGACTTGTTTGCAGGATATCTGGTTGACAGGACTAATACCAGATGGGGTAAAGGTCGTCCCTACGAGTGGGCAATCGTTGCTGAATGGATACTGACATTTTTAATGTATTCAACACCGGCAGGAGCAAGCCTTGCTGTTAAGGCAGCATGGATCCTGGTATGTAGAATACTGATAAACAGTGTATGTACCACTCTTTTATCTGCATGTCAGAATCCATATATGATCAGGGCTTTTGGAACCAATAATCAGAGAGTTAAGCTTGCTTCTTTTGGCGGAATAGTAATCATGCTTGCTTCTATTGCGATCAACGTTGCTTTCCCTATTATGATGGCAAATATAGCAACTTCCCCACAAGGCTGGAGTACAATGATATTGTTGATTGCACTGCCTGCAGGATTGATCGGAATAATGAGATTCTTCTTTGTAAAAGAAACTGTGCAGGTTGTAGATGCTTCCGAGCATGAAGAAGTAAAGCTTTCAGACGTATTTTCAGTATTGAAGAACAATCCATATGTTTGGATGGTTGGATTTATGTATTTTGGATACATGTTAGTGTCAGGAATGGGAATTAATTCATATTTCTTTACCTGGGTAATGGGTGATATTACAAAAATGAGCTCAGCAAGTGCTATAGGAATGGTTGCACTGCCTCTGCTGTTTGTTTTTCCGGCAATCATGAAGAAAACAACTAAGAGCATGCTGGTTCAGGTTGGTTGTATTGCGTACATAATAGCCGGCCTTCTCTTATTCTTCTGTTATCATAACTATGGAACGGTTTTATTGGGCTTTGTATTTATGGGATTTGCATCACTTCCAATAACTTATTTAACAGATCTGATGATGTTGGATTGTGGTACTTACAATGCTCACATCAGCAAAAAGAGAATGGACGGAACCATCGGTGCGATCAAAGGATTTTTGGGTAAGATTGGCGGAGCCCTTGGTCTTGGAATGGTAGGATGGCTACTTCAGCTGGGCAATTATGACGGTACATTAACCACGCAGCCGGACAGCGCACTGTTTATGATCAGATTTTTGATAGGAATGATTCCTGTAATTGTTTTTGCAGCAATTGCGATAATGATGATGTTCTACAAAGTAGACGGAATGCTTCCGGAGCTCGAGAAAGAGCAGAATATGCATTAAAACACGAGGATAGTACTATAGAGACATAATCAGAGAAAAGTCGGAGTAAGAATATGAAGAAAGTCGATTTTAACGAAAACTGGAGTTTTAAAACAAAAGACAGAGAACCTGTGGAGCTCACTTTGCCTCATGATGCCCAGCTTTTGGATGGCAGAAGATCTGATTCTCCGGGAGGCAGCGGACATGGATATTTTGTAGGAAATATCTATGAATATGAGAAGTATTTCGAAGCGCCGGCAGAATGGAAGGATTCTCATGTAGAAATTCTGTTTGAGGGCGTATATCGCAATTGTGCAGTGGAACTGAACGGCAAAAAGCTTGGAGAGCATAAATACGGATATACACCGTTTACTTTTGATCTGGATGATGTCCTTAATTATGGCGAAGATAATGTAATAAAGGTCTCAGCAGATAATTCCAAGCTTCCAAACTCAAGATGGTATTCCGGCGGGGGAATCTATCGTCCGGTTTCTCTTGTTATAGGAGGGAAAAGACATATCGCATTCCGTGGAGTAAGAATAACAACTTTAGATATTAATCCTGCCAGACTGCGAGTACAGGTGGATGCAGACGAGGGCAATATCAGTACAGACATCGTGAAGGATGGCGTTGTTATTGCTAATACCTGTGGAAATGATTCAGAGGTGGTTATTGATAACGCAAAGCTTTGGTCGGAGGATACTCCGGAGCTTTATGAGGCTGTAGTTACGCTTGAATGCGATGGGCAGATTGTAGACGAGGTAACAGAGCGCTTTGGCATTCGCAAAGTAACCTGGAGTAATAAAGGTCTTTTCATAAATGGTGTGAATACGCTTCTACGAGGTGGATGTGTTCATCATGATAATGGTGTTATTGGGGCAGCAAGCCTTCCCGAGAGTGAATGGCGCAGAGTCAGGATCCTGAAGGAACAGGGCTTTAATGCCATCAGATCTTCCCATAATCCTGCATCTACAGCGATGCTTGAAGCATGCGACCATTACGGAATGTATGTCATGGACGAAGCTTTTGACATGTGGTATGTGCGTAAGACTAAGTATGACTACGGAATGGATTTCAAGGAATGCTGGCGGTCTGATGTAAGAGCAATGGTTGAAAGAGATTTTAATCATCCATCAGTCATCATGTATTCCATAGGAAATGAGGTTTCTGAACCCGGCAAGCCTGACGGTGTTAAGCAGGGAAAAGAGATCATTGACTTTGTTAAATCTATCGATTCCTCAAGAGCAGTTACCGGTGGCATGAATCTCATGATCATGAGCAATTATGCCAAGGGAAAAGGCCAGTATGACAATGTGGATAAAGAGCAGGCAGTTAATAAGGATGATGATGGAAAGTCCAAAAACGCCAGCCTGATTTTCAATACAATGGCCACATTTATAGGCCCCGGCATGAACAAAGCCGGAAATTCCGACAAGGTAGATAAGCTTACTACACCTATTTTGGATGCTCTTGATATTGCAGGCTACAACTATGCGAACGGCAGGTATCCTATGGAAGGAGAAAAGCACCCTGACAGAGTTGTGGTTGGCAGCGAAACATTTCCATATGAACTGGGCAAAAACTGGGACATGGTGAAGAAATATCCGTATCTTATCGGTGATTTCATGTGGACTGCATGGGACTATATCGGAGAAGCAGGACTTGGCGCATGGTCATATACAGGTGGTATGCCCTTCAACAGGCCATATCCATGGGTTTTGGGAGGCGCCGGAGTAATAGATATTCTGGGCAACCCTGATGCGAGTGCCGGCTTTGCAAAGGTTATCTGGCATATCACAAATAAGCCTGTCATAGGCGTAAGGCCTGTCAATCACCCGGGAGTGCGTGTATCTAAATCTGTTTGGCGCGGAACCAATGCAATTGAGAGCTGGTCCTGGAAAGATTGCGACGGAAACAAGGCGGAAGTTGAAGTCTTTGCTGATGCATGTCAGGTTGAATTGCTGTTGAACGGGAAATCCCTTGGTCGCAAGAAGATAAAGGATTACAAGGCATTTTTCAAGACAAAGTATTCAGCAGGAGAACTGACAGCCATATCCTACGATGAAAATGGAAACAAAATCGCCATGAATTCCCTGCATTCAGCATCTGAGGCGGGAGTTTGTATTGTGCCTGAGAAAGAAAAGTATGAGGCCGGGGATATTGCATATATCAATATAAACATCCAGGATAAGGATGGCATTGTAGAGTCTAACGCTGACAGAGCGCTTAAGGTCTATGTAGAAGGCGGAGAACTTCTGGGCTTTGGAAGTGCAAATCCCTGTACAAAAGAAGATTTCACGAAGGGTGAGTATTCGACTTATTATGGCAGATCACAGGCTATAGTAAGAAAGACATCCAATGATGTATGTTTCATTAAGGTTTCTTCAGGCAATGAAGAGCAGGTAAAGAAGATATGACAACTATGAAAAAACAGGTGTTTAACCCATATCTTATAAGTCAAGGTGAGCTAATATGCGAGCGACTAATTTAAAAATCGACTATCTGATAAATCCCATAGGGCTTGTTAACACAAGCCCTAAGTTTTATTGGAATTGTGAAGGTGGAAAAGAACAAAGCGCATATCAGATTGTCTGCGTACGTGATGAAGAAGTTATTTGGGACAGCGGAAAGTGCAAATCCGGTGCCATGACTCACATTTTATACGCGGGGAAAGAGCTGAAAAGCAGGGATGTTGTCAATTTCACCGTCATGTTATGGGACGAAAACGACATACCCGGCGATGTAGCAGAGGGTCATTTCGAAATAGGTCTTTTAAATCGAAATGATTTTATAGCGGATTGGATAACCGGTGATTATAATCCGGCCAGAAAGAAGAGGTATCCTGTTGACTATTTCAAAAAAGAGATAACTATATCCTCTAAGGTTAAAAAGGCAAGAATATACGCTTCGGCCCTTGGACTCTATGACATTTTCATTGGTGATAACAGAATTGAGGATTTCATTTTAGCCCCCGGAATTACTGACTACAGAAAAAGAGTGCAATACCAGACTTATGATGTCACGAATTATTTCAAAGAACTCGGAATATACGATATCAAGATGCGTATTGCAGATGGCTGGTACAGGGGAAGTTCCGCTGCGTTTGGAGTTGTCAATGTGTATGGCAATGTTACAGCTCTTTTCGCCCAGATTGAAATATTGTTTGAAGACGGGACAACAAAAACCATATGCACCGGAAGGGATTGGCAGTGGAGTAATGACGGACCGATAAGGTTTGCGGACTTAAAGGACGGCGAGCATATCAATGCTAATCTGAAGCCAAGTTATGCGGGATTTGCCAGACTTGCAAAGTTAAAAAAACCGGTGAATCTTGTGGGTTCAGGAAATGTGTATGTTACGGAACATGAGCGGTTCAAGGCCAAACTCATAAAAGAAGAAGGAAATATAAAAGTATTTGATTTTGGACAAAATATTGCCGGATATCTTGAATTCGAGGTCAAAGGTGCAAAGGATTCAACAGTCAGAATGTTTGCTGCCGAAGTGCTGGACGAGAATGGTTTTGCAGATATCACTCCAATGCAGGAGACAAGACCTGCCGGCGGTTGGACTACGCCCAAGCTTTTGAATAAGCTAATGACAAATAAGGTAAAAGGAGATATTGATCCGACTCCTAGGCAGGAAGTGGTTTTTGTCTGCTCCGGCGATAAAGATCATTACAAGACAAGTTTCTCTGTATTTGGATTCAGATATGTGCAGGTAGAGGGCGAGGCAGAAATAGCTTTAGATACATTTGAGTCTATAGCGATATATTCTGATTTGGAGCAGACAGGTGATTTTACATGCTCAGATGAGAGGATAAACAAGCTGGTAGAGAATACAAGGTGGAGTATGAAGGGGAATTTCCTGGATATACCTACTGACTGCCCTACAAGAGAGCGCCTTGGATGGACCGGTGATGCTCAGATTTTCTTTAATACCGGAGCATATTTTATGGATACTGCAGCCTTTTTTAGAAAATGGCTTACAGACATGGAAGATGCGCAATATGAAAATGGCCTGATTCCGGCTGTTCTTCCCTATGAGGGAGTTGAAATGATGTATAAGTCTACCGGATCAAGTGTAGGCTGGGCAGATGCTGTGTATTTAGTTCCTTATAGATTTTACAAGCGTTACGGAGATGTTGATATTTTAAAGAGTCACTGGCAGATGATGAGAAAATACGGCGATTATCTTCTGGCCAGTCGAGGGTTTAAGGACAAAAAGGAAGCCAAAAAAAGTCCCTATAATGATTGTGTTTATGAAAAGGGCATTCATTTAGGCGAATGGCTTGAACCCGTGGAGTTCAGAGACAAAGTATATGGCAGCAAGGGCAGGCATCCCGAGGAATGCACGGCATACTTATATTATGCTATGAAAACACTAAGTGAAATTGCAGATATAATTGGTGAGAACAGTATTGCAACTAAGTACAGGGAAGCGGGTAAAAGAGCTAAAGAGGCCTATATTGGTTTGTTTATGAGCGAGGATAGCCTGCGTACAAACAGACAGGCAAAACTGGTTCGGCCAATTGCCCTTGGAATTCTAGATGATACTCCGGATCTGCTGAAAAAGGCGCAGGATTCACTGGAAAAAGCGGTAGAAGCATTTGATTATCGGGTTGGAACAGGCTTTTTATCAACCCCGTTTTTGCTTAAGGCCCTTTCAGATGCGGGAAAAACGCATGTGGCGTATAAAGTTCTTTTAAACGAAAAAAAGCCCGGCTGGCTCTACGAAGTATTGCAGGATTCAACAACAGTCTGGGAATATTGGGAAGGTAAAGATGAAAACGGGAAAGGCAGCTTTAACCATTACTCACCGGGAGCAGTCTGTGAATGGCTGTTTAATACTACATGCGGAATAATCCCGGCGGGTGAACGTTTCTTTGAAATCTCACCAATTCCCGGAGATATACTAACTGAGGCAAAAGCTGTTTATAAGAGTTTATATGGAGAGGTGAGATCAGCCTGGAAGAAAGAGGATGGGAAACTCATTTACACAATTTCCATTCCGAGCAATTGCACAGCTGAAATTAACCTTCAAGGACAAGCACCGATAACAGTCAAGGCAGGAGTTTATACATATGATTTTTGCGCAACGCCTTAATACAATTTTAAGAACGATATCTCACGTAATATAGTAATATATAGTTAGTGAATGAAAGGGGGATTATACAAAATGGAAAAGATGAAAATCGCAATGGCAAATGATCATGCCGGAACACAGATGAAGGAAGAGATCAAAGCGTACCTTATTTCTCAAGGTTACGAAGTAGAAGATTTTGGCACATATGATGATAAGTCTTGTGATCTGTCCGATTTCGTATACCCTGCGGCTCTTGCAGTTGCCAAGGGAGAGTGCGACCGTGGTATTTTCTGCGATGGCGTCGGCTATGGAAGCGCGCTGATAGCGAACAAGATAAACGGTTGTTACGCGGCTGTGTGTCAGGATCCTTTGTGCGCAACGCTTGCAAGGCAGCACACCGACTCCAATATCCTGTGCCTCGGAGCCAAGATAATAGGCGGACTGATGGCCATGGAGGTTGTTAAGACATGGCTTACCACAGAGCCACTTATGGAAGAGAAGTACAGACGAAGAGTGCAGAAAGTCTGTGATATCAACGATAAGCACTGCGTTCCGGTAAAAGAGCTATAAGAGGGTGATTACTGCGTATGAGTGAGAATCAGGATAAAAAGCTGCCTGCGGAGAGGAAGAAGCAGGATATAAAGGTGAAGAAAAATCCGACTGCGGAAGCTTTAAAGAAAGCTCCGGATGAGGCTCTGGCAAGAGCTATACATGATGTGCTGTTAAAGGAAAAGCTATAGGAGGTTTCATATGTCTAATCGAGAGGATTTCCGGATAGTTGCTGATATTTTAAATGAATGGAACATAGCTGAAGAGCTTGAAGGCACAGTATTGGTGGGGCTCAGATTTTCTACAATATACCTGACTGATAACAGTGCCTTTTGTGACTGGATGGTAAGCTTCACATCAACCAAGAAACTCCAACTTGAAGAAGCTGAAAAGACACGTCAGGAAAGCCTTGCCGATGTTTTTTCGGGCTATGATATTGAGTATTCCCCGGAAGATTACTTTATCGAAGTCTCCGATCAGGAATTCATAGAAAACGCTTATGACGAGTACGATGTTGCAGAGAATGCAAGCGATCTCGTGGATACAGTATTTGATTCACTTACAGACCTTGCAGTATCAACAGCCATCGACCCTGAGCACGAAGAGATAGCTAAAGAGAAATTGGAGCAAAAGAAAAACGAGATAAAAGCAGCTCTTGACACATCCTGGCGTTGATGTGGCAGGTATACTGCAAAGAATTTCTTAAGCAGAATCAGAGAGGTGGTCTATGAGCAGCAACGTCAAAAAGCTATGTATAAATTGTGGAAGAGAATTTGTTGCAAAAAAATCCGGGCACATATTCTGCTCACTGGAATGTAGAAAGCGCTACGGAAATCATACCGGTTACAGATGCAGCGAATGCAGGACTTTGCCCTGTGAACATCGCAATGTGT
>JAGBMP010000038.1 GCA_017634825.1 Butyrivibrio sp. | reverse complement strand
TAAAGACTTTGATCTATCAGGCATCTGCGATCCTGAATTCAATGAGCCTGATGCTTCTATGGAGCGCGTTCCAAAGAAGGATGCATTTATGCTTCAGGAGGATATCTACTCAAGACTTTTGGGAAAAGAGGTATCTCTTTTTGCAAATGCGCAGGTAGAGCAGAGTGAAATGTATACCGTTGATGATAAACCCCGTTATGACTACAAAGTAAGGGCGATGCAGGACGGAGAACTATATTTTTACCTTGACGGACTTATAAATGCGGGCGAGGGCCTTTCTGTGTTTGTAAATGATGAGTTTTTGATTACTTATGGTAATGCTGCCTGCGTAAAGATCCTAAACCTTGGATATCATAAGGCCGGAGATGAGATAATGCTTTCGGTTCAGGGTGAGAATGAAGATGATAACTTCGGAACTGCCGTTTTTGTTACCGAAGATACTAAGGCTCTGGAGGCTGCTTACAACGAGCTTTCAGCAAGAAACTGCATTGTTAAGGTGAGGCCTTTTAGGAGTGAGATGACTGTTACGGTGCCGGAAGGGGCAGATGGTCTTTTCCTTACAGTACCTTATGAGAGCAACTGGAGGATTACCGCAAACGGTAAGAAAACACAGGCGCTTTGTGTGTACGACTCCCTGACCTACATTCCGATCAATGAAGCAGGTGAAGTAACAATCAGGATGAAGTACATATCTTCGGGACTCTGGCTTGGAGCGGGACTTAGCCTGATTGGTCTGTTTCTTCTTATCTATGTGGAAATATTAGAGAGAAAGAGGGCAAAGCTATGAACAATAAAAAGAGCCTTCTTATCTATCTGCCGGTTATAGCGCTGTGTATTGCAGCGCTTGCTTTAATCAGCCATATAGACGGAAAAGAGAAAAACATAACCGATACTTATTTTATGTATGCTACAGTGGATGGACATAAGATCAATGTCTTTGAGCAGGGAGGAAGCTATTATCTCTTTTTGCCGGGCTATGTTTCCGAGCAGGACATAAAGCTCTCTGCAGAAGCTAAAAAGCATGACATAAAGATAATGAAATCCGAGAATGTTGCTACAGTATATATAACAACCAATTCAGGAAGCCTTGATAAGATCCTTGCAGACAAGGAATATAAGGAATCCGGCAAGATCACGGTAGTGGATGAAAGCGGCAACGAGAACGTTGCGTCAGGACTTGACTATATCAAGGGAAGAGGTAATTATTCCTGGAATACCTGGGATAAAAAGCCCTTTAAGATTAAGATGACAAAGGCTGCATCAATACTTGGAATGGGCAGTGGCAAGGACTATGCGCTGATTGCCAATGCTTCGGATGCAACGCTTGTAAGAAATGATATTGCAAGAAGACTGGAGATGGCTGTGGGAATCCCTTATGCCACCACCGGCAGATTTACAGATCTGTATATAAACGGTGATTATATGGGGAACTACTATCTCTGTGCCAGCATTGAGGTCGGAGAAGAACGCATAAATATCACCGACATAGACAGGCTCCAGTCAGAGGTCTTTTCAAGACTAAATGCTGAATCCTTCAGCGTCTATGAGACTCAGACCATGAAGGGCTGGAATCTCCCGGAGTGCGCTCAAGATGTATCCGGCGGATATCTGGTTGAGAGGGAGTTTGTCGACAGGTACAACCTTGAATACAGCGACTTTAACAACGGATTTGTCACAAGTAACGATGAACACTTTATAGTTGTTGCGCCTAAATACTGTACGGTTAATGAGATTAGTTATCTTTCAGACTTTTTTGAAAAGGCGGAAGAAGAAATCCTGGGCACAGAGCCCTACGGACAGTATATTGATCTGCCATCCTTTGCAAAGAGATATCTGGTTGAGGAGCTTATCAAGAACTATGATGGCGGAGTCAGCAGCGCATATTATTATAAGGATAAGGACAGCATCGACAGCAAGCTCTACGCAGGCCCGGGATGGGACTTTGATATGAGTCTTGGCAACTATCTTAGCTGGATGGAATATGCCGATGAAGATTCCACAGGGATCACGGAACTTTATCTCTCAGAGCACAACAGCATCTACTATAAGAACATGCTAACCCATGATGAGTTTAATGAACTTGTCCATGAGTATTATAAAGAAAGCGCTCAGGGCTTCATGAAGGAGATGACAGAGAGCGGGATCAAACAGTACAGGGAGCTTTTGGAAAAATCGGCTGCCATGGACAGCGTAAGATGGGCAGACATGTACAAAGAGTGGGGATACAGCGCAGGAGATGCCAAGGAGTATCAGAAGCTTGAGGGTTTCATTAACCAAAGAACAGCCTTTTTAAACGGAGTGTGGCTACACTGATGTATTATAGAGTAGAAGACAAGTATATTGTCTATGAGGATCAAATTGCATATTTGAGAGAACGCCTTAAGGACCTGATGGTCAGAGATGCCCACAGCGTCGGAGGAAGTTATCTCATCAGGAGCATTTACTTTGATGACAGATCAGACAGCTCTGTATATGAGATTGAATCAGGAATCGATGACAGATCAAAGATCAGGATCCGATCCTACAACGCCGACGACAGCTTTATAAGGCTTGAGGAAAAGACCAAAAAGAGCGGTTTTACGCACAAGGAATCTGCAAGGATATCCAAGGAGACCGTAAAAGGGCTTATAGAGCATCCGTCAATGGCGCAGGCACATTTATCTTCCAGATACCTGCTTGACGAGGATGGATTTCTTTTCCGAAAGGTGTTTGCAAGCATGAATTCAAGGCTCCTTCATCCCGTGAATATCGTGGAGTATGAGAGAGAAGCCTTTGTTGAAAAAAATGGAAACGTCAGGATAACCTTTGATAAGAACATCGGAGTGTCACGGGACGTTGGGAGGTTTTTTGACAGGGACATACATGCTATTCCCACCATGGAAACAGGCGCACATATACTGGAAGTTAAGTATGATGAGCTGCTTCCGGATTATATCAGAAAGATAGTGGATTTTGGCTCTTTGCAAAAGACAGCCTTTTCCAAATATTATTACGCAAGACAGATTAAAGAAGGAAATGGAGATATATTATGAGTTTTCAGGATGCAATCAGAAAATCAGTATTGGAAGGCTTTTCAGCAAATGATATTCCCGTGAGTCAGATGATATCAATTCTGGCTGTCACATTCGTTATCGGACTGTATATTTACCTTATATACAAGCTGATCAACAGAACATCAATTTACAGTAAGAACTATCACATTTCAATGGCGATGATCTCTGTGATAACTGCAGGCATAATCATAGCAATGCAGTCCAGTATCGTTATTTCTCTTGGTATGGTGGGTGCTCTTTCCATAGTTCGTTTCAGAACGGCCATCAAGGATACAATGGATCTTTTGTTCCTGTTCTGGTCAATAGGAGAGGGAATCATCTGCGGAGCGGGACTTTTTGAGCTGGCTATAGTGGTAGCCCTGATGGTGACAATAGGTCTTTTACTACTTCAGTTCATCCCCACCAACAGAAAGCCCTATGTACTTATTGTAAACAGTAATGATCCCGAGGGAGAGGACGATATAATCAAGTCTGTTTCAAATTACTCAAAGGGTTATAAGGTTAAGTCAAGGAATCTTAAGAAGAATGGTCTGGATATGATAATTGAAGTCAGGACCACTCAGGAAAAAGAGCTTTTGAAGAGCCTTAACAAGATTGAGAGCGTGGATAACACATCCCTTCTGACACAGCAGGGAGAAATAAGGATCTGACCTATGAACATAAGAAAACCACCTGCCGATGCAGGTGGTATTTTTTTGGGAGGAGGGGTTGTCTAGTGGGGAACCAGACAACCCGTGTATGAAAAAAAGTATTGTTGGGGGTTCAGAAGTTGTTTCCTTCTGATGAGATTATAATAACGGGTAAATTTTGCCAAATTATGTCAGAACTCTAAAAGAAATATAACGTAAAATTAAAACAAAAATAAACGTATTTTCTTTTCAATTTATGACTGCAAATGGCGTAATAATGTTTCATTTTGCCCTAAAATAAGCCATTTTTGGTATTCCATTTTTATGGACTGTGAAATAGTATTATGGTAGATGGGAGTAGTTTATTTTTCGTTTCACAAGAAGGAGGCACTATGAGTAGCATATCAGCAATTTCAGGTTATAGTAACTACTCAGCGTATTCCGTTATTTCAAATGGTGGACAGATTTCAAAGGCTTCTCAGGGAGCATCTGAACTTGCAATGCAGGAAAAGACAGATGCACAGGTAAGAGGACTTGAAGTAGGCAGAGAAAATTTAGAATCAGCAAGATCTGTTCTCAACATTGAAGACGGAGCCATGGAAGGCATTACCGATTATCTTCAGAATATTAAAGAACTTTCAGTTAAGGCAATGAACGGTACTTTATCTGACGATGATAAGCAGTCAATTCAGTCTCAGGTAAAAGAGTATCTGCAGGGCATAAATGACACAGCCAATCAGGCTAAATACAATGAGAAGAATCTGCTCAGCGGAAACGCAGGAGATCTTAAGGTAGCAACCGATTCAAACGGTTCACTGGTAAATGTTTCCACCTACAACAGCACTACCAAGGCCCTTGGCATTGATGACTACGATGTTACCAAAGATGGCTTTGACATGAGCAGGATAGATAAGGCTCTTGAGGCTGTTACCAAGAACAGATCAAATGCCGGAGCTCAGACGAATGGAGTAGAGCATGCTCTTACCTACAATTCTCACGCAGCTATGGAGCTCAACGGATATCAGATGGACAAGGAAGAAGACAATTCCATGAGAGCTGTTATAGAAGCTAAGCAAAAAGAGCTCATGGATACCTATCAGAATACACTTCTGGCACAGAAGATGAGAGATGATGAGCAGAAAGCCATGAACATCTTCGCGTAATCCTGATAAAGATTATTTGATGAAAATGTCCGCCCCACAAAGACAAGTGTCTTTTGGGGCAGATTTCTTGATTTATATTAATCAGTTGTAGCGATTTTAAGGTCAAATACTTGACATAAAGTAATATAAATTCTACACTAAACAAGGCTTGCACGTTTCGTTTTAGAAGCGTGTTAAATAGGAGATTTATCTTCAGTGCAATGACGTACGGGCAAGTATGTGATTGCATTTATTTTGTGATGATTTAGCGATTTAGCACGTTGAAGTTGCATCGCTTTGTGGGGATAAATATTTTATTTGCCGGTAATATTATTATTAACAGGTTGGAGATGCTATGAATACTAAGACACTAATGTACATTGTAAAGAGAATCCTGCTTGCAATAGTTACAGTTTGGGTAGTTATCACTGTTACCTTCTTTGTAATGCATGCAGTTCCCGGTGGTCCATTCATCGGTGAGAAGGCCGTAAGTGAATCGGTCATGAAGGCTATGGAAGCCAAGTACGGACTGGATAAGCCCCTTGGAGTTCAGTACCTTACATATCTTTCTGATGTAGTAACCAAATTTGATTTTGGACCATCACTTAAGCAGAAGGGTAGAAGCGTCAATGACATCATATTTGATGGAATGAAGACTTCTGCTAAGCTGGGTCTCATTGCTGCTTTGATTGCGCTTGCCAGCGGAGTAGTCCTTGGATCAATCGCTGCGCTTCGCAGAAACAAGCTGATCGACAGGATCATCATGATCATTACAACTGCATTCGTATCTATGCCTTCATTTATTATGGGATCTCTTTTACTGATTGCATTCGCAATAAATCTTAAGTGGTTCCCTGCAAACGGAGCATCCAAGAACGGACTTGTTCTTCCGGTTCTTACGCTTTCACTGTATCCTATGGCTTACATCACTAGGCTTACAAGATCTTCAATGCTTGAGGTTCTTGGTCAGGATTACATCAGAACCGCCAAGGCAAAGGGTGTGTCCGGTATGAAGATCATCTTTGGACATGCACTTAAGAATTCACTGATTCCGGTTATTACATATTTCGGACCAATGCTTGCCGGTATCGTTACAGGTTCCCTGGTAGTTGAGCAGATCTTTGCTGTTCCCGGAATAGGCAGGGCCTTCGTAAACAGTATCACAGGCCGTGACTATCCGCTTATCATGGGTACAACCATCGTGCTTGCAACGCTAATCGTTATCATGAACCTTGTAGGTGACATTATGTACAAGGTTGTTGATCCGAGAATCACACTTGAATAACTTCATTATAAAAATTTAGGAGTATAAATTATGGATATCAGTAAGCTTAGTGCACAGGTCAATATGGATGATTTCATTCCTGCGACCGACGAAGAAAAAGAATATATGGTGCAGATGCGTCCCTCATCTACATTCTTCAAGGACTCTGTAAAGAGACTCCTTAAGAATAAGGTGGCGACGGTTTGCTTCTTTATTATTGTAATAATAGCTCTTGGAGCTATCTTTATCCCAATGTTCTGGCCCTATTCCTATGACAGCATGCTTGGTATGACACCGGGTAAGCCTGTTGACAACAGCTTCAAGGATCTTAGACCTTTCGAGTATGGTAAGTCAGAGCTTAAGAGAATAGAAGCCGGCGAGTCTGTTGTACCTCATATCTTCGGTACAGACTCTCAGGGACGTGACTACTTCATCCGTGTTGTATACGGAACACGTATTTCACTGGCAGTTGGTTTCTTTGCCAGCCTTATCGTACTTATTATCGGTATGACCATCGGCTCTGTTGCAGGTTATGCCGGAGGAGCCGTGGATCTTGTCATAATGCGAATAGTCGACATAATCTATTCGCTGCCCGACATGCTGATGGTTATCCTTTTATCTTCAGTACTTAAGGTAGTAATGGAAGGAGCTTTGGACGGAACGGTCCTGGCCAAGATCGGTTCGAACATTATAAGTTTGTTCATAGTCTTTGGTGTACTGTATTGGGTATCAATGGCGAGACTTATAAGAGGACAGATCTTATCACTGCGTGAGCAGGAATACGTACTTGCCGCCGAGGCTGCAGGTGCTAAGGGTAAATGGATCATCTTAAAGCACCTCATCCCTAACTGCTTCTCAGTGATCATTATTTCAACTGCACTTCAGATCCCAAGCGCTATCTTCACCGAGAGTTACCTTTCATTCCTCGGACTTGGTGTTAATGCGCCTATGCCATCACTTGGCTCACTTGCTTCTGATGCGCTGAACGGAATTTCATCTTATCCATACAGACTGATAATTCCCGCAATTGTTATTTCGCTGATAGTTCTTTCACTGAACCTCTTTGGTGACGGACTTCGCGACGCATTTGATCCTAAGCTCGATACTTAATTTGGAGGCAAGAATAATGAGATTATTAGAAGTAAGAGATCTGCATACCTCATTTTTTACTGATGCAGGTGAGGTAAAGGCAGTTAATGGTATATCTTTTAACCTGGACAGAGGTAAGGTTCTGGGAATCGTAGGAGAGTCCGGAAGTGGTAAGTCAGTTACTGCATATTCAATAATGCAGATCCTGGCAGGAACCGGTAAGATCGTATCCGGATCAATAAAGCTCGACGGGCAGGAGCTTGTCGGTGCCGGCGAGAAAGTCATGAAGACAGTTCGTGGAAATAAGGTTTCAATCATTTTCCAGGATCCCATGACATCACTTAATCCTACTTATACAATCGGTCATCAGCTAATGGAGGCTATTCTGCTCCATACAGACAGAAATAAAGAACAGGCTCGTGAAAGAGCTATTGAGATGCTAAGGCTCGTTAATGTAAATGAGCCTGAAAAGAGAATGAATCAGTACCCACATGAGTTCTCAGGCGGTATGAGACAGCGTGTTATGATCGCTATGGCTCTTGCCTGCGAACCTGATATCCTTATTGCGGATGAGCCTACAACAGCTCTTGATGTTACCATCCAGGCACAGATCCTTGATCTTATGAAGTCACTTCAGGAAGAGCTTGGAATGGCTATCATCATGATCACTCACGACCTTGGTGTTGTAGCTCAGATGTGTGACGAGGTTATCGTTATGTACGCAGGCTCAATCTGCGAGCAGGGAACAGCTGATGAGATTTTCTACAATCCTTGTCACGAGTATACAAAGGGACTTCTTCGTTCCATTCCTACTGAGGGCAATGACGGACAGAAGCTTGAGCCTATAACAGGTACTCCTATCGATCTTCTTAATATGCCTAAGGGATGTCCTTTTGCACCAAGATGTGATAATGCCATGAAGATCTGCCTTCGCGAGAGAGCAGAGCGTATGCAGATTAATGACGATCATGCGGCAGGCTGCTGGATGAATGTTAAAAAGCAGATGGAAGGCGGTGAAAAAGCATGAGCGAGAACAAGAATCTTGTTGAGATAAAACACCTTAAGGAATACTTCAATGTAAACGTAGGATTCTTTAAGAGTAAGCCCCTTAAGGCAGTTGACGATGTGTCTTTTACCATCAAAAAAGGTGAGACACTTGGACTTGTTGGTGAGTCAGGCTGCGGTAAGACCACAGTAGGACGTACCATATTAAACCTCTATAAGCCCACTGACGGAGAAATCTGGTACGATGGCAAACTTATAAAGACAAAAGAAGACATTCATGAGTTCAGAAAGAAAGCCACCATGGTTTTCCAGGACCCTTATTCATCACTGAACCCGAGAATGACTGTTTCCGATATTATCGGTGAGCCTTTGGATGTACATAATCTCTGCAGCTCCAAAGAGGAGAGAAGAGAGAGAATCCTTGAACTCATGAATTACGTAGGACTTAACTCAGAGCATGCATCAAGATATGCTCACGAGTTCTCCGGCGGACAGAGACAGCGTATCGGTATCGCAAGAGCACTTGCGGTTAATCCCGAATTTATTGTCTGTGACGAGCCTGTATCAGCGCTGGACGTTTCAATTCAGGCTCAGGTTATCAATATGTTTGACGAACTCCAGGATAAGCTTGGGCTTACATATCTGTTCATCGCTCATGACCTTCTGGTTGTAAGACATATCAGTGACAGAATTGCTGTTATGTATCTTGGTAAGATGGTTGAGCTTGCTGATGCAAATGAGATCTATGACAACCCTTTGCATCCTTACAGCAAGTCACTTATATCATCTGTGCCTATTCCGGATCCTAAGATCGCAAGAGCCAACAAGCGTATTGTCCTTTCAGGTGATATACCAAGTCCTCTTAATGCTCCTTCAGGATGTCCTTTTAGAACCAGATGTCCTTATGCTGATGAGGCTTGTGCTGCTTCAATGCCTGAGTTTAAAGAGGTTAGCAGCGGACACTTTGTTGCCTGTCATCATATTGAAGACGTATCAAAGATCCAGAACAAGATTGTGCTAAATTAAATTTTATTTTAATTGCTGCATAATCTATGGTAAAATGTTAAAGAATATGGTAATTACCGTATTTTTTATAAAAACTCATTCATAATAAGGAGGAAAATTATGAAAAAGAAGTTAGTTTCTCTTGTGCTTGCTTCAAGCATGGTACTCAGCCTTGCAGCATGTGGCGCACAGAGCACAGAAACAGCACCTGCTGACACTCAGACAGCTGAGACTGCTCAGACAACAGATGCTACAGCAACAGAGGCACCTGCTGAGACAGCTGCTGAAACACCTGCAGAGCCTGTAGGCGAGCAGTCAATCAATGTATGTCTGGCTTCAGAGCCTGCATCACTTGATCCCGCTCTTAACTCAGCAGTAGACGGTGCTACA
The DNA here is from genome assembly GCA_017634825.1 of Butyrivibrio sp. Taxonomy (GTDB): domain Bacteria; phylum Bacillota; class Clostridia; order Lachnospirales; family Lachnospiraceae; genus Butyrivibrio. The sequence continues at coordinate 31,222 of JAGBMP010000038.1, read as the reverse complement.
CTTATCAACCACCTCTTCTCAGGTCTTGCTAAATGGGGCCTTGATGCAAGCGGTAATCTTGAGCTTCAGCCTGACTGCGCTGAGGAGCTCGTTGAAGGTGTAACAAACGAGGACGGAACAGTAACTTACACTTACACTCTCAGAGATGGCCTTACATGGTCAGACGGACAGCCTGTAACAGCAAATGACTTCGTATTTGCATGGAACAGAGCAATCGCTCCTGAGACAGCAGCTGATTATGGCTACATGTTCGAGGTAGTAGACGGATATGCTGATGGTAAGCTCAATGTTAACGCTGTAGATGACAAGACACTTGAAGTTACTCTTGCAAACACAGTTGCTTACTGGGATGAGCTTCTTGCATTCCCTACATACATGCCTGTTCGTGAAGACGTAGTTGCTAACGAGGCATGGGCTACAGATCCTTCTACATATGTATGTAACGGTGCATACACTATGACAAGCTGGGATCACAACTCACTTATCACAATCACAAAGAATGAGAACTTCTATGATGCTGATAAGATCACAATGAACGAAATCAACTTCTATCTTTCAGATGATGCTAACAACCAGCTCGCCAACTTCGAGAATGGTGACTGGCAGATGATCGATGACGTTCCTACAAACGAGATCGCTACTCTTAAGGAGACATATCCTGATGAGTTCGTAACAGCAGGTCAGCTTGGAACATACTATGTATGCTGGAACATCAACGAGAACATCCTTCCTGCTTCAAACACACTTACAGGTGCTGACAAGGCAGCTGCTGAGAACGAAGTTCGTAACGCACTTGCACTTCTCATCGACAGAAACTACATCGTAAACGACGTAGCACAGGGTGGACAGGTTCCTGCTTCTTCATTCGTAGCTATGGGTCTTACAGATGCTGACGGATCACAGTTCTATGAGAACGCAGGCGGAAACAGCTTCGCAGGATACTATGATGTATCTGAGGATGCTTACGAAGCTAACTGGGGTGCTGCTATTGAGACTCTCAAGAAGTACTACACATTTGATGAAGCTACACAGCAGTTCACAGACTTCCCTACACTTACATACCTCTACAACACATCAGAGGGACACAAGGCAATTGCTGAAGCTATCCAGGCTACATTTGCTGGTATCGGCATCACAATGAACCTTGAGAACCAGGAGTGGGCTACATTCCTTGATACACGTAAGGCAGGTAACTACTCAATCGCACGTAACGGTTGGCTCGGTGACTACAACGATCCTATTTCATTCCTTGATATGTGGACAACACAGTCAGGTAACAACGATGTTCAGTTCGGTAAGGGCGACAACGCTAAGGTTCAGGCTTACTCACTTGACATCACAGATCTTGGTTACGAGACAAAGGTTGAGAACGGCACATGGTCTGAGACATATGATGTACTTATCAGCGACATCAAGACCTGCACAGATGTTAAGACTCGTTATGAGCTTATGCACAGAGCAGAGGATCTTCTTATGTCAACAGGCTGCATTTGCCCTATCTACTACTACACAGATCTTTACATGATCAGCAACAACGTACAGGGATTCTTCTCAAGTCCTCTTGGATACAAGTACTTCATGTACTGCACAATCACAGGTTGATTGCGAGAGCAGAACTACCTTGTGAATAAGACAAAAAGAGAGCTGGCACCATTTGGTGTCAGCTCTTTTATAATGCATATTTGTAATTAAAGACCAAAGTCTCAGAAAGCCTTTCTTACAGTCATGTGAACCTTGCCACCACGGATGGCGATCTTAACATCATCTGCAAGCTTTTTAAGAACAGATGCTTCATACTGATCATACTCAGGATCATCTACGAAGTGACCAACTACATCTGATGCGATGTCATCAGGGAGTTCGTAGTAAACTTTATCTGAATCAGCTGTCATAGCCTGTTCAAAAGCATCTCTGAGCATTCCGAGGAAACTTCCTGCAGCTTCGTTCTTTCTTGAGCTGGATGCGGAGATGAGAGTAGCTCTCTTATCCTTATCCATAACGGTCTCAGTTGTAAGATTGAGATCATAGGTCTTATCTTCCTGATCAACCCAGAAGGAAGCCTTAACTTCACCTGTTACGATCCTTACCATGCTGAGCATTTCTTCTGTAAAGAGCTGAAGATGAAGTGAATCTGTAGCACTAAGGCCATTGAATTCAGCAAGTTTCTTGGTTGCTTCAACTGCCTCTTTAAATCCGGTGCCCTTGTTATCAATAGCGATTACGTCTGATTTCATAGTCTCTGCTCCTTTCAACCCTCGATGTCAAAAATGTTGCTGAATCCGGTTACAGTGAAGACTTCCTTAACGATATCGTTAGGGTTAACGATCTTAATTGTACCCTTGTTGTAGAGAGCCTTCTTTGCAGAGAGAAGAGTTCTAAGTCCTGCAGAAGAGATGTACTCAAGAGCGGACATATCAATTGTAAGTGCCTTAACCTGATCAAGAGACTCATTCAGTACCTTTTCAAGCTCAGGTGCTGTTCCTGTATCAAGTCTTCCCTCCAACGCGATGTTAAGCTGATCTCCATTAACAGTTTTTGTGATATTCATAGCATTCCTCCTAAATTGTGTGTAGGTGAAACAATAATATGATTTATTGTTCTTATTTTACCATAATTGTGCATAGATTGTGCACTATTATTACCGAGATTAATCATTAAAACATAATAAAATTCTCAGGAAATATGGGACGCTTTCTCTTTGTGATATTAAAAGAATAGCATTTGCTTTATCACAGTAATGTCACACATTCAGATAAGGGGAAATCATGCAAAAATTAACGCAAATATAATAATTAAATATGCAAAAAATTGATATAATAATGTACAGAAGTATGCACTTTGTTGGAATATACGAGGTTTATTATATGCAGGAAAAGAAGATTTACGGCAAGTTATTCAGGTGTATGTATATTTTTTTATCGCTGGTTATCTGGCTGGCTCTTACAGCAGTCAGCGTCTACACTTCCTTAAATGCAGGGGAACTTCGCATAGAAGCCGACGGAGTGGTGCTGGTGGCTTTTGCCATCATTCCGTTTCTTTTGATAGGTGCCCTGTACGGCTACTTTGTATCTCTTATTTCTTTTACCGTGGCCTTTATAATATCGCTTATCTACAACACGGACCAGGCATATATGATGTCGATCTTTTTAGTAGATGTCATTTGTTTTTCCATGTTTTCCCAATACTACTACTTTAATAACAAGAAAAAGACCATGATAGCTACGGCTGTCACACTGTTTTTCAATTCGTTTATTGAAATGATGTGCTTTTCTGTAATAAGCGAAAGCGAGTATTCTTTCTCAAAGCTCTGGGACATAAGACTATATATCTTCAGTGATTTTTTGGTCATCTGTCTTACATCTCTGGCTATATATCTATTCTTCACAAAGGGACCCGATATCTGCAAATGTCTTTTCCCACTGGGCATGGTATATACAAAGGCCTATATAGATGATGAGAAGATCCTCAGGGGCATCCGTAAAACAAAAGTAAGTATGAAACTCACTGTTATGATCATATTGCTGGAAATGCTTTTGGGCGTGTTTGTTGCAGTATTCCTGGTGGTACTGTTTCCGGATATCAGGGAAATGTTTGTAAACGCAGTCCGCAGCCGGGATATATTTTCCGGTTTGGATAATACTATAGAAAACGAAGAGATCGCACAGGGAATTGCCAATTTTGAATTCAAGCTCACAAGCGGAGTTATCAGCTATGATATCAAGATGATGCTGCTCATGCTGTGCGCAGGCGTGCCAATGACGGGGTTTGCCAATATATATTCAACACTGAATATCGGCGCACCTCTTGGTGCCATGTCCGAATTCATGAAGGAATACGCTGAGGCGGATGATGAAAAAAAGCTTGAGGTAGGCCACAAAATTGACAGGATGGTGGTAAAAACTCACGATGAGATACAGGTGGTCCACGAATCCATCAGGGATACGGTACATGCAGTTGAAGAGTACATAACCCATATCAACGAAGAGCATGAGCTTGAAAAAGAGCTTGAAGTTGCCCAGAAGGCATCGGAGGCAAAATCATCTTTCCTCTCAAACATGTCTCACGAGATAAGAACGCCTATAAACGCCGTCCTGGGGCTTAATGAGATGATACTCAGAGAGAGCTCGGACCCCCAGATCCTGGAATATGCAAGCGGCGTTAAGAGCGCAGGTAATTCCCTTCTTAGCATCATCAACGATATTCTTGACTTTTCCAAGATTGAAGCCGGCAAGATGGATATTCTGCTGATGCCCTATAACCTCAGCTCAACCATAAATGACCTTATCAATCTGGTTCAGAAAAGAGCTGAGAACAAGGGGCTGGATTTTAGCCTGGACATAGATAAGACAATCCCAACAAGTCTTATAGGTGATGAAATAAGAATAAAACAGTGCGTCACCAATATTCTTACTAATGCCGTCAAGTACACCGAAGAGGGAAGCGTGACGATGCATGTTTCCTACAGAAAAGTAGATGATGAGAACATCTATCTGAAGTTCAGGGTGGTGGATACCGGTATCGGAATTAAACAGGAGGACCTTGATAAGCTCTATTCACCCTTTGAGAGGATTGAGGAGATCAGGAACCGCTCCATCGAAGGCACAGGCCTTGGCATGAGCATAGTTAAAAAGCTCCTGGCCCTTATGGATACCAAGCTTGAGGTTAAGAGCATATACGGAGAGGGCTCTGATTTTTCCTTTGAGGTTCAGCAGCAGGTACTCTTCTGGGATGAGATTGGAGACTATAACGCCAGATATAAGGAGTTTCTGGAGAGTCAGGAGGCCTATCATGAGAAGTTCTGGGCTCCGGATGCCAGAATCCTCGTCGTTGACGATACTCCTATTAATCTGACGGTTGTGAAAGGTCTTTTAAAATATACCAAGATACAGATTGATACTGCTGAAAGTGGAAGAGATACACTGGAAATGGTAAAAGAAAAGCAGTACGACATGATCTTTATCGACCACAGAATGCCGGATATGGACGGCCTAGAGACGCTGGCGGCGCTAAAGACACTGGAGGGGAACATCTCTAAGGATGCGCCATGTATAGCCCTTACAGCCAACGCAGGTGCCGGAGCCAGAGATGAGTACCTGGCCGCAGGCTTTAATGACTACCTCTCCAAGCCTGTAAACGGTGAGCTTTTGGAGGACATGATAAAAGAGTATCTTCCAAAGGAAAAAATACAGGAGGTGACCTCTGAGGATGGCGCAGAAGAGCCGGAAGATAAGGATAAAGAGGCTGATTCAGAGGGAGATGTACTTGAAAAGCTTCAGGGAATAGACCTTACTGAGGCGGAAAAGAACTGCGGAAGCAGGGATATTTTGAGGGAGGTTGTGGCGGAATTTCTTACTACCATAGATCCCAAGGCGGACAGCATTGAAAAATTCGCCTCCGAGGGAGATTACAGGAACTACACTGTTGCCGTCCATGCCCTTAAGAGCAGTGCAAGGCTCATTGGGGCGATGGAGCTCTCCGGTATGGCTGCACATCTGGAGGAGTGCGGAAACAGCTTAAACGTAGAAGAAATAACAGAAAAGACACCACGGCTTCTGGAGATGTTCAGAAGCTACAAACAAAAGCTTGAGGCCATCCGGGGTGATGAGGATACAGAGGACCTTCCCGAGATTGAGGCAGATGAATTAAAGGGCGCATTCTCGGATATGAGAGACTCCTTGAGGCCTACGATTTCGATACTGCCGACGGGATAATGAATATGCTCTCCGGCTACCGGGTTCCCGAGGAATACAAAGAAAAGTATGAGAAAGTAAAACAGCTGATGTCTGCAGTGGACAGAGATGAGCTTCTTGATATTTTGGAGGATTAAACATGGAAAGAAAAATACTGCTAATAGGCGGCGGAAAGAGCTTTATGGTCACATCCATAGCAAAAGAGCTCAAGGAGGAAGGTTTTGATGTTATTCAATCCTCTTACGATGTAACTGAGATCGAGCATATAGAAAACAAGCCAAGTGTATATCTTATCTATGTTGACGATATTGATGAGATGATGGAATTTTTTGTCTACCTCCGGGACCAGGCTGTAGAGAGCGATCTGTCTGTCAGCCTTATAGGTTCTCATGATGAGATAGAAAAGATCTGTAATACCACCACAAGGGATAAGATAGCTGCTGTATTTGAGAGGCCGGTAAATGTAAAAGAGCTGGCCAGAGAGATGCACAGAGTTGTGGAAAAAGAGGAGATAAGGCTGCAGAAAAAGAGGATCCTTGTGGTAGACGACGATGGAACAATGCTCAGGACCATAAAGTCGTGGCTCTCCGAAAAGTACCAGGTATTTATGGTGAATTCCGGAATGGCAGCCATAACCTTCCTTGCAAAGAATCAGGTGGATCTTATTCTTTTGGACTATGAGATGCCTGTGACAACAGGGCCTCAGGTTCTTAAGATGCTGCGCAGCGAGCCCTCCACCAGTGAGCTTCCCGTAATGTTTTTAACCGTCAAGAGCGATAAAGAGAGCGTCATGCAGGTAATCGATCTAAAGCCGGAGAAATATCTTTTAAAGACCATGCCGCCGGCAGATCTTATTGCAAATATTGACGAGTTCTTTGAAAAGCAGAAGATAAAGAAGTATAATTAACAAATGTGTGTAATTATGCAGAATTTATGTTCATTACGGAGGAGTCAGTTTCATGCAATCAAAAGACAAATTAAAACCTATGCTTTTCTCAAATCTAAAGCATTATAGTGGCAAGCAGTTTGCCAGCGATGTGATTTCAGGCATAATCGTTGCCATCATAGCCCTGCCACTTTCAATCGCTCTGGCACTTGCGTCGGGGGTAGGACCGGAGGAAGGTCTTTATACTGCCATAGTTGCCGGCTTTATCATTTCTTTTTTGGGCGGCTCAAGAGTGCAGATAGCAGGACCTACAGCGGCCTTTGCCACAATAGTTGCCGGAATCGTTGCTAATAAAGGAATGGAAGGACTTGCCCTGGCAACAATATTTGCCGGGATACTTCTGATACTTATGGGAGTGTTCAGATTAGGCTCTCTTATCAAGTTCATCCCCTATACCATCACGACCGGATTTACAGCAGGTATCGCTGTGACGATCCTGGTGGGACAGATAAAGGACTTCCTGGGCCTTACATATCCCGCAGGAACCAAGACCGTTGAGACCATGGAAAAGGTAAAGGCTATTGGACTTAACATCGGAACAATCAATGTATGGGCCCTTGTAGTCGGAGTAGTATGTCTTCTTATCCAGATTGTATGGCCCAAGATCAGCAAGAGGATTCCCGGTTCTTTGGTTGCGGTTATCGTGGGAATACTTATGGTTAAGCTCATGGGGCTTAACGTTAATACTATAGGAGATCTGTATGAGATAAAGGGTACACTTCCTTCTTTGAAGGTTCCTGCCTTTGATTTTGAGATGATAAGCTCTGTTGCGGGAGATGGCTTTACCATTGCGATCCTTGCAGCAATAGAGTCGCTTTTATCCTGTGTGGTTGCAGATTCAATGATCAATTCCCACCACAGATCCAACATGGAGCTTATTGCCCAGGGTGCAGGTAACATAGGCTCAGCTCTTTTTGGCGGTATTCCTGCCACAGGCGCCATTGCAAGAACTGCAGCAAATATTAAAAACGGCGGAAGAACACCGGTTGCAGGAATGATTCATTCCCTTTGCCTGGTGCTTGTTCTTCTGGTGCTGATGCCTTACGCGGCTCTTATTCCCATGCCTACCATTGCTGCAATCCTCTTTATGGTTGCTTACAATATGTGCCAGTGGAGAACCTTTGTACATCTCTGCAAGACTGCTCCAAAAAGTGATGTGATAGTTCTTGTAATCACTTTTGTGCTGACTATAGTGTTTGACCTGGTTGTGGCAATTGAGATAGGTATGATCCTTGCATGTCTCCTCTTTATGAAGAGAATGAGTGAAGAGTCGGGAATCACAGGATGGAAGTATTACGACCCGGATGAGGATCCCGACGGACCTGAGCTTAAAGATATACCCAAGCATGTCAGAGTATATGAGATCAGTGGACCTATGTTTTTTGGCGATGCTGACATGATTGCAGAGATCGGATTTAAGGACTTTACAAGAGCGCTTGTGATCCGTATGCGCGGAGTACCTGCGATTGACGCAACAGCAATGCACTCCTTCGAACAGCTCTACGAGAGATGCAAGGCTAACGGCGTTCAGCTTGTCTTTTCCCATGTAAATGAACAGCCTATGGCTACCATGGAGAAGGATGGATTTGTGGATCTTGTGGGCAGAGAAAACTTCAGACCTCATATTGATGAGGCTCTAAAGCGTGCTGCCGAGATTTGAGTCATAATTCGATAAAATAAATATAAAATATCGTCTTTTTTACTGAAAATATATTAAACTATATATACATAACAACTACTAAGAGGGTTGCCGATTGGACAAAAACTATTTTATTGATAACCTTGACAGGGCAATAAAAGAGGAATGGATAAAGGCTTATCATCAGCCTCTGGTTCGTGCTGCCAGTGGAAGGGTTTCCGACGAGGAAGCCTTTTCAAGGTGGGTTGATCCCCAATACGGCATTTTTCAGGCTGAAGATTTTATCCCTGCACTTGAAGAAGCTCATCTCACCTATAAGCTTGATCTGTATATGGTAGAGAGGGTTTTAATGAAGATGAAGGAACAATCCGAGGGAGGCTACTTTGTTGTTCCTGAATCGGTAAATATATCCGGAGATGATTTCAGATACTGTGATATGGTATCTGAAATTACCGGGCTTATTGACAAATATGGCTTTTCCAGGGATAAACTCACGGTGGAGCTGTCTGAGAGATGTATCTCTTCCGACATGGAATACATGCAACAGCAGATAGAGCGCCTCAGGTCAGAGGGCATAAAGGTGTGGATGGATGATTATGGAAGCGGATATGCATCCATGCTCATTCTTCTTAAGATGCATTTTGACCTTCTTAAGATTGATCAGACTTTTGTAAAAGAGATGGACAAATCTGATGCCGGCAAGATCATAGTTACGGAACTTGTTAAAACAGCACTGGCCCTGGGAATTGACACCGTAGCTGAATGTGTTGAGACTAAGACTCAGGTCAATTTCTTAAAGGAGATCGGATGCACCAAGCTGCAGGGATACTTTTATGTCAGGCCCATTTCCTGGGATGACATCATAGAGCGCAACAAAAAACATAAACAGATCGGATTTGAAAATCCTGCCGAGGCGGATTATTTTGAAGCCCTGGGAAGAGTCAATCTCTATGACCTTGTTATTTCACGAAATGATGACAAAAATCTCAATAAATATTTTGATACCTTCCCCATGGTGGTGTTTGGACTTGATGATGAGAAAGCCACTTTTATCCGGTGCAACAAGAGCTACAGGGATTTTGTGGAAGAGTATTTTCCAAACAGTAAGGATAAAAGGGTAATATCCTTTGAGGATGTTAAACCCGGGGTGGGATATTATTCCTTCAACGCCGTAAGGCAATGCGCAAAGAGCGGTGAAAACGCCATAATAGATGACAGAACCTCCGATGGACTTACCCTTCAGCTCTTCATTCGAAGGGTAGCAGTAAATCCCGTCACAAAAGTGGCGGCAGTTGCTGTGGCGGTACTTTCCAACACGGATACTGCAAGCACAGAGAGTCTGACCTATAATTATGTGGCCAGAGCCCTGTCGGAGGATTATATCAATCTGTATTTTGTGGATCTTGATACGGATACCTTTGCCGAGTATACCCCGGACGGTGCAAGCAGGGATATTGCTTTTAAAAAGGTCGGAGAGGATTTCTTTAATCTCGACAGAAATGACTTTGATCTTGAAGTATACCCTGATGATCTGCCCACTTTGAAAAAAGAATTTGCCAAGGAAAAAATTGTCAGAGAGATAGAGGAAAAAGGACAATTCTCATTGGTTACAAGAGTTATGCTAAACGGCGCTCCAAACTATGTCAGCATAAAGGGTGTAAAGACCAAGGGAAAAGGAAATCAGGTGATAGTCGGGATCAATAATGTTGATTCCCAGATCAAGAACAGGGAGATAGTGGAAAGAGCCAAGGAAGAGCGTCAGATCTATCAGAGGATCGGAGCTTTGACTGGCAATTTCATTTTTATCTTTACTGTAGATCCGGAGACGGGGCATTTCTTTAAATATAACCCGACGCATATTTCATCTGATATGGGAATTCCCGAGGAGGGGGATAATTTCTTTACCTGCATCATAAAACAGGCACGGCAGGGAATTCATAAAGGCGACCTGGATCATTTTCTGGCAGCCTTTGACAAGATAAATGTACTGGAACAGATACATCTGACCGGTATGTTTGAAAATGAACACAGGCTCCTTATAAACGGCAAACCTCGTTATGTTGCCATGAGAGCTACGATCACAAAGGAGGATGATGAGGAGAAGCTGATTGTCGGTATCATGGATATCGACAATCAGATCAGGCGTGAGCAGGAGTATGCCAGAAGTCTTAACGCAGCCGAGATAAAGGCAAATCTTGACGAGCTTACAGGGATAAAGAACAAGCATGCCTACGCCTCTTTAGAGGAGCAACTTAACGAGAGAATAAGGCACAACAGGCATATTGATTTTGCTGTGGGTGTCTTTGATCTTAACGGATTAAAACAGGTAAATGATACCTATGGACATCAGGAAGGTGACAGGTTCATAAAAAAAGGCTGTGAGATTATCTGCCGGATTTTTAAGCACAGTCCTGTTTTCAGGGTTGGCGGAGATGAATTTGCGGTTATTGCCCAGGGTTATGACTATCTGAATATTGATTCCCTTATGCTGAGGCTAAGGAAGCAAAATATAAAGAATCAGATAAGAAAAGATGTGGTCATAGCAGGCGGATTTAGCAGATATATGGGCGGCGAAAAGGTTGCCGATGTATATAAACGCGCTGATGAAGAGATGTATAAGAACAAGAAAGAGCTAAAAAGGGCTTCATATGAGGGAAATCAGAAAGCAAATCTCAAAACTGAGTGAAACCACAAGAGCACTCATCATAGTGATGACATTTCTTATAACAGCTAACGTCTTTCTGGGGATTGTTCTGGTAAGACAATCCAACAGTGCGCTCAAAACGCATCTGGACGACAGACTTTTGGATATTGCTAAAACAGCTGCAGACATGATAGATGGAGACGAGTATGAAGCAATATCAGGAAGAGATGAGAATGATGAGAGCTACATGAGGATATACTCTACACTTAAGTATTTTCAGGACAATATCGAGCTTGAATTTATTTATGGCGTAAGAAAACTTGAGGATAATACTTATATATTTACTGTTGACCCGGCCGAGGAAGATGCCTCTGAGTATGGAGAACTTGTTCATGTAACCAGGGCTCTTGAAACTGCCTTTGAAGGTGAATCTGCGGTAGATTCTGTTCCCTATGAGGATTCCTGGGGGAGATTTTACAGTGCCTATACTCCAATATTCAATTCAAAGGGTGATGTAGTAGGGGTTGTTGCGGTAGACTTTTCTGCTGCTTATTATGATCAGCAGTTCAAAAAAAATATTTTGATCATTGTGACAGGAATCATCTGCTCTATTATCATCGGTATAATAATCATTTCCGTTTATTCCAGAAAGATTAAGAACAGAGAAGCCATGGATCGTGTAAATGAGCAGGCCGGTAAGATGATCACGGCTATGGCTTCGGATTACAGGAGCGTTTACTTCGTTGATATAGATAACGACCGGGGAATCTGCTATAGGGCTCATTCCAAGCTTGAGGACGGTGTCAAAGAGGGTGAGGAGTTTAAGTTCAGTGAAAAATTCACGGAATATGCAAATACATTTGTTACTGAGGAGTACAGGCAGGATTTCCTTGATTTTATAGCAGTAGATTCCATCAGGAAAAAGCTTGAAGACCGGGATCTTGTGGCCTTTAGATATCTTACCTGCAGGGATGGACAGCACTCCTATGAAATGCTCAGAGTAGCAGGTGTCAGAAGGGTAGAAGACAGAGATGACCATACTGTTCATGCCATTGGCGTTGGCTTTACGGATGTAGATGAGCAGATAAGAGAGGACATAGAACAGAGAAAAGCTCTGAGCGAGGCACTTGCCATAGCTGAAGAGGCTAATAATGCAAAGACGGTATTTTTGTCCAATATGAGCCATGAGATAAGGACACCTATGAATGCCATTATTGGTCTTGATTCCCTTGCACTGTCAGAAGAAAATGTTCCCGAATCTGTTAAAGAGTATCTGATAAAGATAGGCTCATCGGCCCAGCACCTTTTGAACATCATCAATGATATTCTCGATATGTCAAGGATTGAGTCAGGAAAGATGGTCATCAAAAATGATCGTTTTTCATTGAAAAAGCTCTTTGAGTTTATTGACACCATGATGGTCAGCCAGTGCGGAGAAAAAGGCCTTGCCTACGTCAGTAAAATGGAAGAGAACGTAGGGGAGTATTTCTTTGGCGACGACATGAAGCTCAAAGAGATACTTATCAATATTCTTGGGAATTCTGTTAAGTACACGGACAGAGGAGGGAGTATCACCTTCAAGGTGGAGAAGATTGCAGGTTATGGTAATAAATCAACCCTTCTCTTTACTGTGACGGATACCGGAATAGGCATGGACAAGGACTTCCTTCCAAGGATATTCGATTCTTTTGCCCAGGAAGATGTTTCTGCCATTAACAAGTATGGCAGTACAGGGCTTGGGATGGCTATCACCAAGAATCTTGTGGATATGATGAATGGCAGGATAGAGGTGGATTCCAAAAAGGGTGAAGGTTCAGAATTCAGAGTCACGCTGACTTTTGAAAATGCTGAAGGCATTGACTTTCAGGAGGGAGAGGAAAAGCCAAAAGAAAATGGGGAAGATATAGAACTCAAAGGAAGAAATATCCTGGTTGCGGAGGATATGGATATAAATGCCCAGATAATCATGAAGATACTTGATGCAAAGGGAATCAGGGCAGACAGGGCAGAAAACGGGAAAGTGGCACTTGAGATGTTTGAAGCTTCTGAGGAGGGCTTTTATGATGCAATCCTTATGGATATGCGAATGCCGCAGATGACAGGGCTCGAGGCAACAGCAGCGATCAGAGCTCTTGACAGAACAGATGCAAAGCTCATCCCTATTATAGCGCTTACAGCCAATGCCTTTGATGAAGATGTGGAGAGAAGCCTGCAGGCGGGACTTAATGCACACCTTAGTAAACCTCTTTCGCCGGAAGATATATTCCGTACTTTAAAGAATCTTATCGGAAACTATAAAGGGAGATGAAATCATTGGCTGGTACAACTACTGAAAATCAGAAAAAGGGTCTTGATCAGTTTCTTGCCCCCATTCATGTCTGGGCACTTTCCTTTGGATGTGCTGTGGGATGGGGGGCTTTTGTCATGCCCGGGACAACTTTTCTTCCCAAGGCAGGACCACTTGGTACGACTCTGGGAATTCTCCTTGGAGCCTTTGTGATGTTCATCATCGGGGTTAACTATCATTACCTTATGAACAAGTTTCCCTATGGTGGAGGAACACTGACTTATACAACAGAGACCTTTGGCTATGATCATGGCTATATGAGTGCCTGGTTTCTGATACTTGTGTATGTCGCAATAATCTGGGCCAATGCCTCGGCTCTGGGGCTTATCAGTAAATATCTCTTCGGTGATCTGTTCCATTTCGGCTTTCATTATGTGATACTTGGGTACGATGTTTACTTTGGTGAAGTACTGTTATCAATGACCGCCATTCTTATATGCGGTTTTTGCTGCATCAGGGGCAAAAGGCTTGCTATTTCCCTGCAGGTGATTTTTGCACTCATACTCATTGGCGGAATTTTATTATGTGCGGTTATGGTGGGAGCAAATGGCAATGTATTCAGTATCCCTGAACCAATGTTTGCCAACGGACAGGGGATACCCCTTAAGCAGGTATTTACCATAGTTGCGCTATCCCCCTGGGCATATGTGGGCTTTGAATCTGTTTCAAACACAGCGGCAGTATTTAAATTTCCTGCAAAAAAGAGCCTTACTATCATGGGAATAGCTCTTTTTACAGCTGCCGTTTCTTATCTTCTGCTTGCACAGATATCTGTTGCAGATGTTCATTACTTATATGATTCGTGGTATGAGTATTTTTCCGATCTTGATAATCTTACAGGTATTGAAGCCCTCCCGACCTTCCATGTAGTAAGAGATGTTTCAGGAACTTTCGGAGTGGCTGTTCTGGGTTGTGCTGCCCTGGCGGGTATAATAACAGGACTGATAGGCCATTCAATTGCTGCCAGCAGACTTATGTATTATATGGCAGAAAAAGGAATGCTTCCGCCCTGGTTTGGTAAGGTCAACAAAGAAAACAATCCAAGAAATGCGCTGATATTTATTATCGGAATATCCCTGTTTATACCGTTTCTGGGTAGAACGGCTATAGGCTGGATAGTTGACGTTACTACCATAGGTGCAACCATTGCATATGCATACACCTCCGCAGTTGCCTTTTATAATGCCAAAAAGGAAAACAACACTCTGGTGAAGGTTACAGGTATAATCGGCCTTTTCATGTGTGGCGTGTTCTTCTTGTTCTTTATGATATGGTCTGCCGAGGCTATGTCCACCGAATCATATCTTATACTTGCTTTTTGGAGTATATTGGGATTTTTATGGTTCAGATTCATATTTGAAAACGATAAGGAGAAGAAGTTCGGAAAGTCAACCATTGTCTGGCTGACCCTTCTGTTTCTGATCCTTTTTACTTCACTGGTCTGGGTTAAAAGAGCTACCACAGATATGACCATGCAGCTGGTGAGCAATATAAGGAGTTTCTATGACACCCTAACAGTCGGCAAAAGTATTGATACCATAGAAAAGGCAGAGGTCTTTATTCAGGGACAGATAAGAGACGTGGACTGGGCGCTTACAAGAAACAGTATGGTCCAGATGGCGCTGAGCGTTATTTCTCTGGTGATCATGTTCAGCATATACCGTATTATGTCCGGGCGTGAAAAAGCGGCTTCCATAGAGACGATCAAAGCCAATGAGCGCAGCAGGGCTAAGACGACCTTTCTCTCAAATATGTCACATGATATCAGGACACCTATGAATGCCATAATCGGTTACATCAATCTGGCAGAGGATGAGAATGTGACCATGGATGAACTAAAGGACTATCTTCAGAAGATCAAGGGCTCAAGCCATCACCTTCTTGCCCTTATCAACGATGTCCTTGAAATGAGCCGCATAGAGAGCGGCAAGATGGAGCTGGAGCCTGTTCCCATCAACCTTATCGAAACCTTTGATGAAGTCAGGGATATGTTCTCGCTTCAGATGGAGGAGAAAAAGATTGATTATGCTGTAAGGTGCAAGGATATTGAGGACCCTTATGTTTATTGTGATAAAAACAGACTCAACAGAGTTCTCTTAAACCTTATAAGCAATGCCTATAAATTCACTCCGGAGGGCGGAAAGGTCGAAGTTACCCTGGAGCAGAAAACTGCTGTCATAGACGGCTGCGCTGACTATCTGATAAGTGTAAAGGACAGCGGAATCGGAATGTCCGAGGAGTTTTCCAAGAAGGTTTTTGATGCCTTTGAAAGGGAGAAGACCTCCACGGTAAGCGGAATCCAGGGCACCGGCCTTGGCATGAGCATAGTTAAGAATATAGTTGATCTTATGGGAGGTACCATCACGGTAAATACTGCCATCGGAAAGGGCACGGAGTTTGTTATCGAGCTATCCCTTAACAGGCAGAGCAAAGAAGAAATTGAGAAGATCTCCCGCAAGGTTGAGAGTAAAGAGAGTGGGGCAACAGTCGATTTTAGTGGTATGAGACTCCTTCTTGCGGATGATATGCTGATAAACAGGCAGATAGCAGTAAGACTGCTTGAAAAACAGGGCTTTATGGTAGATACAGCCGAGGATGGAAAAGAGGCTGTAGAGAAGGTTAAGAATTCAGAAAAGGGCTATTACAGGGCCGTCCTTATGGACATACAGATGCCTCAGATCGACGGATATGAAGCTAGCAGACTCATCAGGGCATTAGATGATGAGGATAAGAGGAACATTCCGATAATTGCCATGACAGCCAACGCTTTTGCCGAGGACGTCAAGAGGGCAAAGGAGGCCGGAATGAACGCTCATATTGCCAAGCCTATTGATGTTAAGAACATGATGGAAGTCCTTACGGATATTCTGACACAGTGAATAATAACATGAATAAAAACAGAGCTGAGGAGAGTTTCTCTTTGGCTCTTTTTGTGATATTATAGCAAAGTAAATAAAGCGGATGGTGTCTGCAGGCGTATTTGCCGTGCAGGTGAAAAGGGAAGCAGGTGCAAGTCCTGCACGATCTCGTCACCGTGTTTCGAGAGCTCTTTATGTATGCCACTGGAGAAATCCGGGAAGGTTTAAAGGGCGCAGCCGTAAGGCTACTCGATAAGTCGGGAGACCTGCCAGTCGCTGTACATGGGAGAAATCTCAAGTCACGAGGAATTGACGGTACGAAGAAATAAAGGCAGGAGCATGGATCTTGCTTTGTTTTGTTGTGCAACAGATAGCCAATCCCTTGTGAAAACAAGGGATTTTTTATTGCCCATGAATAAAAAACAGGAGGCTATTATGAAAAAGAAATTTCTAGGAGTGTTCATGGTGGCAGCTTTGTCAGTAAGTATGCTGGCAGGTTGTGCAGGAGCAGAGCAGAGCGCGCCGGAGGCTCCGGCAGAAGAGACAACACAGGAGGCGGCTGAAGAAACAACTGAAGCAGTACCTGAAGATACTACTTCTGAGGCTGCTTTAGAGGATGGCGTTTACAGCGCAAAGTTTACAACAGACGGAAGCATGTTCCATGTCAATGAGGTTTACAAGGACAGAGGAACTCTTACTGTTAAGGATGGTCAGATGACTATCCACATAACACTTCCTTCAAAGAATACAGTTAATCTTTTTATGGGATCAGCTGAGGATGCACAGAAGGACGGAGCAGAGCTGTTGCAGCCTACAATTGATACTGTAAACTACGATGACGGTACGACTGAAGAGGTTCATGGTTTTGATGTTCCCGTTCCTTATCTTGACGAGGAATTTGATGTTGCCCTTGTTGGAACAAAGGGAAAGTGGTATGACCACAAGGTTGTGGTTTCTGACGTACAAGAAGCTGCAGGAGAGGATGACAAGGCAATGGCAGATAAGGTAGCTGAGCTTATCGACGCAATTTATGTTCAGAACTATACAGATGATACCTATGCAAACTGCGAAGCAGCCAAGAAAGCATGGGATGAACTTACCGATGAGCAGAAAGAGCTGGTTGAAGGCGAGTTTGCAGATCCCGACTACTTCGGTAATGATACAGGAGATGCTTCCAAGGACGATCCCTTAAACGGAGATGAAATCGGAGAAAAAGAGCTTTTGGTGGTAAGCTTTGGTACAAGCTTTAACGACAGTAGAGCAGAGGATATCGGCGGTATCGAGAAGGCGCTTGCAGAAGCATATCCTGATTACAGCGTAAGAAGAGCATTCACAGCTCAGATCATTATCAACCACATTTATGCAAGAGACGGGGAGAAGATTGACAACGTTGAGCAGGCTCTTGAGCGTGCAGTATCAAACGGTGTAAAAGAGCTGGTGGTTCAGCCTACGCACCTCATGCACGGCGCAGAGTACGATGAGCTTATTGAGACTCTTGATAAGTACGAAGATAAGTTTGAAAAAGTGGTTGTTTCAGAGCCTCTTCTTGGAGAAGTAGGAAAGGATGCTACAGTTATCAACTCTGATAAAGAGACAGTTGCCAATGCTGTAACTGCAGCAGCAGTTAAGGATGCAGGCTTTACAGACCTTGATGCGGCAGAAAAAGACGGTGTTGCATTTGTATTTATGGGACATGGAACCTCTCATACAGCAAAGGTTACATATTCTCAGATGCAGACACAGATGGATACACTTGGGTTCAAGAATGTATTTGTTGGAACTGTAGAGGGTGAGCCTGAGGAGACAGAACTCTCTGAGGTTATAAATAAAGTTAAGGAAGCAGGATATACCAAGGTTGTCCTTCGTCCACTCATGGTCGTTGCAGGTGATCATGCCAATAACGACATGGCCGGTGATGACGAGGATTCCTGGAAGAGCGGCTTTGAAGCCGATGGCTCTTTTGACGAAGTAACATGCCAGATCTCAGGCCTTGGAAGAATTGATGAAGTTCAGAATATCTATGTGGAGCATGTAAAGAGTGCACTTAAATAAGACATTACATATTAAGGATTACATGCTGATCCTTGTAATGCTCCTGTTATTGTACGGATGCGGCAGAATTCCCGATGGGGATTATGCCGCTTCCGTTTCACTGACAGGTGGCAGCGGAAAGGCATATATACAGAGCCCTTGCAGCGTAAGCGTAGAGGGAGGAAAGGCTGTTGCAGACATTATCTGGAGCAGCTCAAACTATGATTATATGATAGTTGGTGGAAAGACCTACTATCCCATCAGTACGGATGACGGATCAGAGTTTAAGATTCCTGTTACTTTGAATAAAGAGATGAAGGTACAGGCGGATACTACCGCCATGGGAGCACCTCATCTTATTGAATACACTCTTTTATTTGATATTGGAGATGAAAACAATCTGCCGGAAGACGAGGCGGAAGTGTCATATGACAAATCTGACATGGCACCCATTGAGATTCCGGGTTTTACATATATTTCAACAGATGTCAGCTCTTTTGCAAAAGAATATAAGATACACAGATATGACAAAGACCTTTTGGTGGTGGCAGTAAGTGATGGCAGGAACTATGTAGTTGTGCCCAAAGGCATGGATGTTCCTAAGATAAATGCTCAAGGAATATACATCATCAGAAAGCCGCTTAATAGTATCTATCTGGCAGCTTCTGCTGTTATGTGCCAGTTTGACTCGATAGGAGCCATGGATAAGGTTACGCTATCAGGGACAAAACAGGAGGATTGGTATATTGATGCGGCAAAAGATGCCATGGAAGCAGGAACTCTTGTTTATGGCGGAAAGTACAGCGCCCCTGACTATGAGATGATGATGGAAAAGGGTACTGACCTTGCCATCGAAAATACCATGATACTGCACACTCCAAAGGTTTTGGAAAAGCTTGAAAAGCTGGGAATAACAACTTTCATAGACAGATCAAGTTACGAAGAGGATCCTCTAGGAAGGCTTGAATGGATCAAGGTTTATGGAGTTTTATGTGACAAAGAAGAGGCTGCAGGGGATGCCTTTTTAGAGCAGACAAAGCTTGTGGAAGACATAGATCTTTCCAATGTGGAAGGAAAAAGCGTCGCAGTATTTGCTGTAAATTCCGGGCACCAGATCGTCACCAAAAAGAGAAATGATTACTTTGTTAAAATGATAGAAAAGGCAGGTGGAACCTACGCTTCTGTGGATATTGAAAGCGATGAAAAGGCTGCATCATCTGTTACTGTCAGCATTGAAGCCTTCTATGATTACGCTAAGGACGCGGATATTTTGATCTACAACGGAACAATACAGGACGCGCCAAAGGATCTTAAGGTGCTTTCCGATATGGACGTGACCTTTAAGGATTTTAAGGCGGTTCAAAGCGGTGATGTATGGACCTGTGACAAATCGTTGTATCAGTTTACAAATAGGGCCGGAACAATTATTTCTGACCTCTATGAGGTTATTGCACAGGGAAAAGAGAATACAGAGTTTTTCTACAAACTGAAGTGAGGACATACTTGGCTAAGAATCTGATGATACAGGGCACCATGAGTGGCGCGGGAAAGAGCATATTGACAGCGGGAATTCTTCGCCTTTTAAGGCAGGAGGGTTTTAGAGTCGCGCCTTTTAAGTCTCAGAACATGGCCCTTAATTCCTATGTTACCCCGGACGGGAGAGAGATTGGAAGGGCTCAGGCCCTGCAGGCTTTGGCAGCCGGCAGAGAAGTATCTTCCGATATGAATCCCATACTTTTAAAGCCTACCGGGGAGAGGGCGTCTCAGGTGATTTTAAACGGCCTTCCCATAGGGGACATGGATGCAAGAGAGTATTTTAAAAATAAGAGAAAATATGTGCCGGATATAATGGCAGCCTATGATAGGCTCTCACAGGATACGGATATCATTGTCATAGAGGGCGCAGGAAGCCCCGTGGAAATCAATCTAAGAAGCGAAGATATTGTGAACATGGGACTTGCAGAGCTTGTGGATGCGCCTGTCCTGTTGGTGGGCAATATAGATCCCGGCGGCGTTTTTGCGCAGCTCCTTGGCACGGTAAGTCTTATGCCGAAAGAGGAAAGAGACAGGATAAAGGGACTTATCATCAACAAGTTCAGAGGAGATGTTACGCTCCTTATGCCGGGGCTTATGATGTTTAAGGAGTACTGCGACATCCCTTTTGCAGGAGTTGTTCCTTACATGGAGCTTTCTCTTGATGAGGAGGACTCTCTTTCTGAAGTACTAAAGGAAAGTGATGGATTTGTAAGTGATGACAAGGTGAAGATTGCTGTCATAAGACTTCCCTTTATCAGTAATTACACAGACTACTCGATATTCGAAAGCGCCCGGGACGTGGAGCTTATCTATACCTGCGAGGCTAAGGCCATTGAAGAAGCCGATTTCGTCATAATACCAGGAACCAAGAACACATTATCTGATCTTAAGTGGATGAAAGAAAAAGGGGTTGATAGTGCCGTAAGGGCAGCGGCTTTGAAAGGAACCCCGGTGGTTGGGATCTGCGGTGGTTTCCAGATTCTTGGGAGGAGTCTCAAGGAGACGGACGGCGGGAATTGTGAAGATAAGGGACTTTGTCTTTTGCCTGTGGATACAACTTTTGAGAATGAAAAAGACTTAAAGCAGGTGGAAGGAGTTCTCTCCGGAATCCGGGGAACTTATGAAATCTTAAACGGCAGAAAATATAAAGGCTATGAGATCCACATGGGCAGGACCAAGGCGCAGGATTTAAATACACCGGTCATTACAGAGGGAAATGTCCTGGGAACTTACATACACGGCTTCTTTGACAGAACAGAAATTGCGGAAGGGATCCTTATGCTGCTCTTTGAGAGAAAGGGAATTAAAAAGCCTGTTCCAAAGATGGAGAGCCGCGCAGAGACTCAGGAAAAAGAGCTTGATAAACTTGCTGACTGTCTTAGAGAGAATCTTGATATGGACCTGATCTACAGGGCCATTGGAATATAGGAAGAAGCAATGGGATTTAAGGAAATACAGCCATCGGAAATTGAAAAAGAAAGCTTTCGCATTATCAGAAAAGAGCTGGCAGAGGCCGGGAAGGTTATTCCCAAGGACGTAGAGCCTACCGTGGTAAGAGTTATTCATACCACGGCGGACTTTGAGTATGCTGATACGCTGGAGTTTTCTGAAGGCGTGATAGAAAAAGCCAAGTCTGCCATCAGGAGTGGAGCGCATATTGTAACCGACACCAACATGGCACTTGCAGGCATCAACAAGAAAACTCTTGCCGGGTACGGCGGAGAGGTTCACTGCTTTATGGCAGACGAAGAGGTGGCAAAGCTGGCTAAGGAGAGAGGCGTAACCAGAGCCTATGTCAGTATGGAAAAAGCGATAGAGATAAATGCACCACTGATCTTTGCTATCGGCAATGCACCTACGGCACTTGCAAGCCTGCAACGGCTATGGCTTGAAAAGGGCTTTAGACCAGAGCTTATAATTGCAGTACCGGTGGGCTTTGTAAACGTGGTCGAGGGCAAAGACCTTATTAGAAACATGGACGTTCCCTACATAATAAACGCGGGGAGAAAGGGCGGAAGCGGAGTTGCAGCAGCAATCTGCAATTCGATTCTATATAACATGTGATTCATTGGGGTCAGCTTTGGCAATTTTGGTCCCCAGGGACCAAAATTGCCAAAGCTGACCCCAGTGAATCACAAAGACTTGGAAAGAAGAAATGGAAGAGTTTTATACCTTTAAGGATAACAAGAAATTAAGAGCCGGATATACCACGGGAAGCTGTGCTGCAGCGGCGGCAAAAGCTGCCCTTTTGATGCTCCTTGAAGGCACTGATATAAGTCAGGTCAGCATTGTTACGCCAAAGGGCATAACTTATATAGCTGAGATCGTAGATATTGAGAGGACAGCAATGAGCGCATCGTGCTCAGTCATAAAGGATGGCGGAGACGATATCGACGCAACCAGCGGAATGAAGATAAGGGCATCGGTGTCGCTAAGGGATGACGGAGAAATCCTGATTGACGGAGGAGATGGCATTGGAAGAATAACCAAGCCGGGACTCGATCAGCCCATTGGCGCAGCTGCCATCAATTCAGTTCCAAGGAATATGATAAGAGAGAATATCACGGAGGTCCTTGCGACAAATAATGCACTATCCCGCGGAGCTGCGGTAATTATCAGTGCACCTGAAGGAGAGATGATCGCGCAAAAGACCTTTAACCCCAAGCTTGGTATAGTAGGCGGAATCTCAATCCTTGGCACCACGGGAATCGTTGAACCCATGAGCGATGAAGGAATCCTTGGGACCATTAAGGCGCAGATAAACATGCAGAAGGCCCTGGGGAAAAAGGTACTGCTGGTGGCGCCCGGCAACTATGGTCTGAAATTCATAACAGACGAATATCAGATAGACGAGGACAGGGCAGTTCTATGCTCTAACTTTGTATATGACACCCTGATGATGGCGCTGAATGCCGGCTTTGAAAAGCTTTTATTTGTGGGGCATCTCGGGAAACTTGTTAAAGTTGCCGGAGGTATCAAAAATACTCATTCAAAATACGGAGACCACAGGATGGAGATCCTCTCAGACGCTGTTTCAAAATTCGCGCAGGGAGAGCGCTTTGCAGAGATCAAAAGACAGCTCGATGAGTGCGTGATGACAGATGAAGCCTTAAGGATCATCGACGAATTTGGATATAAGGAAAAGGTCTTTTGCCATATAGCAGAGAGCATTAAGGAAAATATGGAGAGTTGGGCAGATGGAAAGATCACCTGCGAGACCATCATATTTGCCGATGGATACAGCCTTCTCTCAGAAAGCTCCTGCGCAAAAGACATGCTTTTTGAGATAAAAGGAGAAGACTGATGATACATTTTGTTGGCGCAGGTCCGGGAGCTGTGGACCTTATAACAATCAGAGGGCAGAAATACATAGAAGAAGCGGATGTTATCATCTACGCCGGCTCTTTGGTCAATCCTGAGCTCTTAAGCAAGGCAAGATCGGACTGTCAGGTATATGACTCATCGAGGCTAAGTCTTGAGGAAGTCATAAATCTTATGAAGGATACGGATAAAAGCGGCGAGAAGATCGTTCGCCTTCACACCGGAGACCCATGCCTTTACGGTGCAATCCGCGAGCAGATGGATGAGCTTGATAAGCTGGGCATCTCGTATGATTACACCCCGGGAGTCAGCTCTTTTTGCGGAGCTGCAGCAGCGCTGAATCTTGAATATACACTTCCCGGTGTAAGTCAGAGCGTTCTCCTGACCAGAATGCCCGGAAGGACTCCGGTTCCTGAAAGTGAGCCCACGAAGGTGTTCTTCTTATCCGCCGGAAATGTACAGGGCCTTGTAAAAGAGCTTTTGGAAGAGGGAAGAAGTAAGGATACTCCCTGCGCCATTGTCTATAAGGCCACCTGGCCGGATGAAGAGAAGTACGTAACAACACTGGAAAACCTTGCTTTAGTTGCAGAGCAGAATAATATAACAAAAACAGCTCTTATTATTGTCGGAGATGTAGTGGCACCAAAGGGCTATGACAAGTCAAAGCTTTACGACGCTACTTTTACTACCGGATTCAGAGAAGGAAGCAGCACAAATGAATAGAGAAAGATCTCTAAGAGGGGTGATAGTATATATATCCCTGGCAGTTCTGATACTTGTCGGGTTCTTTTTGAGTGTCGGGATCGGAAATGTTCATATCGGATTTGCAGAAGTTCTGAGAGCGATCACGGGAGGAGCGTGTGATGAGAAGACAAGAGCCATCATCATGGATATAAGACTTCCCAGGGTGATCATGACCGTTATTCTTGGCGGAGGCCTTGCTACTTCAGGATTTCTTTTACAGACCTATTTTTCAAACCCCATCGCAGGCCCCTATATTCTGGGAATTTCATCGGGAGCCAAGATGATGGTGGCACTGGTGCTGATCTTTGTTGTCGGAAGTACAGGCAGGTCCTCATCACTTCTTTTGATACTGGCTGCCTTTGCCGGAGCAATCCTCACAACTGGATTTATCATCATCATTTCAAAAGCCGTAAGGAACATGATGGTCCTCTTAGCTGCCGGAATCATGGTGGGCTATATTTGCAGCGCAGTTACGGATTTTCTCATTGCATTTGCAGATGACTCGGATATTGTAAATCTCCACGGCTGGTCACAGGGAAGCTTTTCCGGAGTAGACATGGGAAGCGTTAAATACGCACTGGTGATCGTGGGATCAGCCTTTGTTCTGGTGATGCTTCTTAGCAAGTCCTTAGATGCCTTCAGGCTTGGAGAGGGCTATGCAAGAAGTGTGGGAGTAAATGTAAGAGTCACAAGAAGCGAAGTCATACTACTATCAAGTATCCTCTCTGCCTGTGTGACGGCCTTTGTCGGACCTGTTTCCTTTATAGGAATCGCTGTTCCGTTCCTGATGAGGGAACTACTAAAGACTTCAAAGCCTATAGTCCTTTTGCCTGCGGCATTTATGTCAGGTGCAGTATTCTGCATGTTCAGTGACCTTCTTGCCAGAAGCCTTTTTGCACCCACGGAGCTGAACATTTCCGCTGTAACTTCGCTCTTTGGAGCGCCTATCGTTATCTTTATGATAATCAGGAGAAATATAAATAATGAAACTTGATAAGGTCGTAGCCGGATATCACAAAAAAATAGTGGTTCGCAATGTGGACCTTTTGGCTCCTTGCGGCGAGATCATTGGCATCATTGGTCCCAATGGCGGCGGTAAATCCACAATACTAAAGAGCATAAACGGAAGCCTTTCGCTTATCGGAGGAAGTGTCTTTTTGGATGAGCTCGATGTTTCCAAAGCTCTGCCAAAAGAGATATCGAAGGTTATGTCCGTTGTCACCACTGAGAGAGTAAAGCCGATCCTTATGACCTGCCGGGATGTGGTAGCTGCCGGAAGGATTCCTTTTACCGATGGACTTGGACGGCTGAGAGAGGAAGATAATGCTCAGATAGACAGGGCAATGGAGCTGATGAAGATAAAAGAGCTCTCAGACATCGCTTACTCAGATGTCAGTGACGGCCAGAAGCAAAGAACCCTGATCGCCAGAGCAATTTCACAGGATCCCAAGTATCTCGTGATGGATGAGCCTACTTCCTACATGGATATAAGGCACAGATATGAGCTTATGGAGCTGCTTAAGAAGCTCTCGGGCGAGGGCGTAATGATAGTGGCTTCGCTCCACGAACTTGAGCTTGCGCTTTCCTATTGCGACAGACTTCTTCTCGTCTATGACGATGGTCATGTTCTTGTGAAAAGACCTGATGAAGTCTTAGAGGAAGGGCTCCTAAAGCAGCTCTTTGACCTTGATGAAGACATGTATGCTAAGGTGCTTAGGAGCATTACAGGCACAAAAAGCACAGGAGGAACAAGCTTTTTTACAAACAGAAACTGCAAGTCATTCCCGTGTCATGATGTACCGGAAGAGGAGTTTAACTGCATGTTCTGCTATTGCCCTTTATATGATCATGATGACTGCGGCGGAAGCTACGTATGGAACGATAAGGGCATCAAGAATTGCAAGAATTGTGCTTTCCCTCACTTTAGGGACAACTACCCGAAGGTGATAAAAAAGCTAAAGGAAAAAATGTATGGACAGGGCATCGAAAAATAACTATAAGTTCATATGCTTTACCGCGGTTGGAAGAGAGCTGATGGAGAAGATTCTTTTGCATATTCCCGGTGAAACAAGTACTTGTGGCCCGGATAAGCTGGAAACCGGAGGTCTTTCAGACTGGACTAGGGAGAACTTCAAAAAAGGAAATGTTCTCGTTTTTATCGGAGCCTGCGGAATAGCTGTAAGAGCTGTGGCTCCTTTGATAAAAGACAAGACAGAGGATGCTGCTGTGATCGTCATTGATGAAGAGGGTAAGTTTGTGATCCCTATACTCTCAGGACATATGGGCGGGGGAGTTACTGCGGCAAAAGAGCTTTCGGGCATTATTGGGGCTACAGCCGTTATTACAACAGCCAGCGATGTAAGGGGAGAGTTTGCTGTTGATGTGTTTGCCAAAAACAACGGCCTTGTAATTAACGATATGAAAAAGGCTAAGTCTTTTTCCGCATATCTTCTTGAACATAATAAGGCCTTTTATCAGATTGATCCTGAGTTCGAAGATGTGCTTGAAGTCATTGCCTGCAGAGATAGTCTAAAGAGGGTGAAGGATCTCGATGAGCAGGGGGATTGCGAAGGCTCTTTTACCATATCACCGAAGACCTGCGGCATAGAAAAATTACAGCTGATCCCGAAGTGCATAGTGCTGGGCGTAGGCTGCAGAAAAGGAAAAGAGGGAAGAGAGCTTATAGAATTTGCAGACCGCATTCTTGATGAGCTTTCTCTTGATAAAAGAAGCATTTTAGCTGTTACATCCATAGATTTAAAGAGCAAAGAGGCGGGGATTACAGAGCTTGCCGAATATTACGGCGCTGAGCTTAAGACATTTTCGCAGGATCTGCTTATGGAGCAGGAAGGGGAGTTTTCAGCTTCGCAGTTTGTGAGTAAGGTCACAGGAGCTGACAATGTCTGCGAGAGGTCAGTCATGGCCTATGGCTGCAGGAGACTGATCATGAAAAAGAGAACAGAAAACGGTATGACACTGGCAATTGGAGTTTTAGGGAGGAGCTTTACTGATGAGTGAAAAGAGTTTGTATGTGGTTGGGTTTGGACCGGGACAGTATTCGGATATGACAATAAGGAGCGCCAAGGTGCTCAACTGCTGTGACGTGATCGTTGGATATACCGTCTATTGCGATCTGGTGCGCCCCATGTTTGAGGATAAAAAGTTTATCAGCACTCCGATGATGAAGGAGGAGGAGAGGGTAAGGCTTGCCTTAAAAGAGGCGGATACAGGCAAAAAGGTTGCCCTTATATGCAGCGGAGATGCGGGAATATACGGACTCTTGGGACTTGCCTATGAGATGGGCGTCGATTTTCCTGAAGTTTCCATAAAGGCTACTACAGGAGTAACAGCGGCCATCAGTGGAGGGGCTGTTTTGGGAGCTCCCCTTATACACGACTTTTGCTGCATAAGCCTTAGCAACAGACTCACACCCTTTGAGCTCATTGAAAAGAGGCTCCGGGCTGCAGCGCAGACGGATATGGTAATTGTGCTCTATAATCCCGAGAGTAAGTCAAGATCCGGATTTTTAAGGAAGGCCTGTGAGATACTGCTTGAGGAGATTGAAGAGGAGAGAGTGTGCGGAATTGCAAGGAACATCGGAAGAGACGGTGAGAACTCAGAAGTCCTTACCCTTGGGGAGCTGAAAGAAACTCCCGCTGATATGTTCTCGACGGTATTTATTGGCAATTCATCAACCAGAAATATAATGGGACTTATGGTCACAGCCAGAGGATATCAAAGTGAGAGATAAGATTCTTGTTTTCGGCGGAACCACTGAAGGAAGATTATTTGCAAGTAAGTTAGAGGAACTTGGGATTCCCCATGTGGTCAGCGTTGCAACAGAATATGGAAAGGCAGTTGAAGAGGAGAGCGGAGAAGCATCTCTCCTTGTGGGACGCATGGACAGAAACGCAATTGCAGACCTTCTTAGAGATGGCGAATTTGCTGCAGTTGTCGATGCAACGCACCCCTATGCGATAAAGGCTTCTGAGGAGATAAAGAGTGCCTGTGAAAAAGAGTCTTTTACCTATTTAAGGCTACTCAGAAAAACTGCAGATTCTGAGGCAAATGCAGGAAACGTGACATATGTTGAAGATGTGACATATGCAGCAAAAGAGCTTGAGAAGAGAGCAGGAAACATATTGCTCCTTACGGGCAGCAGGGATTTAAAAGAGATCACAGGCGGGATTTCAGACATATCAAGAGTTTATGTCAGGATCATTCCGGATATTGCCGGCATCGAAAAGTGCCATGAAGCCGGGCTACGGGGGCGTCAGATAATCGCAATGCAGGGACCTTTTTCGGTGGCTATGAATGAGGCTCTGATAAGAGAGATAAATGCGTCGGTCATACTTACTAAGGAAAGCGGAGAGGCAGGAGGATTTTCTGAGAAGCTACAGGCCTCAGAGAACTGCAATGCAGAGACAATTGTCATAAGAAATCCTGAGAAGAATGATATCTCTAATGATGGCCTGGAAGCCGGAGAAATACTTGAGAGGATCTTTACTATTCTGGGAAAAGAGCCTTTAGAAGAAACGGGCAAATGCATCACCTTAGGAGGTGTGGGTCCCGGAGATGAAAGGTTCTATACCGCTGAATTTTCAAAAGCTTTGAAGGAAGCAGATATTGTCTTTGGTGCAAAGACGGTGCTGGAGAGAATAAAAGGAATATCTGCCCCTCAAAAAGATGGGTATGAGGGAGAGAAGATCCTGGAATTTCTAAAGGAGCATCAGGAATATAAAGCTCCTCTGGTGGTGTATTCGGGAGATATAAGCCTTTGCAGCGGAGCAAAGAAAGCCTCGGCAATATTTGAAGAAGAGGGCTATGCAGTAAAAAAGATAAGCGGAATATCTTCGGTGTCACTCTTTGCTGCAAGAATAGGTGCTGCTCTTGAAGATGTAACGGTTATCTCAAGCCATGGCAGAGAATGCGATGTATGCGGATTTGTCAGGAAAAATGAGAAAGTGATTCTCCTTGCAAACAGTGCTAAAGAGGCACTTGAAACAGCAAATAAATTGCCTGAAGGATGCAGAGTAACATTTGGATGTGAGCTTGGAACAGAGGCTGAGAAGATAATTGGGTATGGAGCTGAAGTTTTTTTGGAAAGTGATGTTAAAGGCAAGACCTTATTGTATATCGAGAACCCGGTAGCTTCTAAGAACAAGCTGATCCCGGCACTCTCGGATGATGAAATAATAAGGGGAGATGTGCCCATGACCAAGGAGGAAGTAAGGGCGCTGTCCATCAGAAAGCTTGGCCTTTCCAAAGATAGTATTCTCTTTGATGTTGGTGCAGGAACAGGTTCAATATCACTGGAGTCTGCATTAACTGACCCGAGCGTAAAGGTCTTTTCCATAGAGAAAAATGAAAAGGCTATAGAGCTCCTATATAAGAACAGAGATAAATTCGGTCTTGGGAATATGGAGATAGTGGAGGGAGCAGCACCGGAAGCACTATCCGCCCTTCCAAAGCCAAGCCATGTCTTTATAGGTGGCAGCAGCGGAAATCTTGAGGAAATAATCAGGAGCTGCATTAAGGATAACAGACCTGTAAGGTTCGTGGTCAACTGCGTGACGCTTGAGACCCTTGGAAAGACCATGGAAGTGATCGGTACCATGGGAGCAACAAACACTGAGGTGGTTCAGCTTGGCGCAGCAAGGTTTAAGGAAGTCGGAAAATATCACATGGCAGATGGAATGAATCCGGTGTTTGTTATAGCTTTTGAAGTTTAGGTGGATTGTGATGGAAAGAGAAAAAGTACTGCCAAGAGTTCTTTTGTGCGCGCCAAAAAGCGGCAGCGGAAAGACTCTGATAACCTGTGCACTTTTGCGAGCTCTTGTAAAAAAGGGCTTTGATCCCTGCGCCTTTAAGTGCGGACCGGACTTTATAGACCCTATGTTTCACAAAAGCGTATTGAAGGTTCCTTCAAGAAATCTGGACCTTATAATGGCAGGGGAAGAGGGAGTAAGAAAAAGTCTCATTGAAGGCTCAAAGGGGTGCGATATCGGCATTATAGAGGGCGTCATGGGCTTTTATGACGGCCTTGGAGCCGAGGAAGGACTTGGATCTTCATATGACTTGTGCGTAAGGACAGGGACTCCCGCTATACTTATTGTGGATGCAAAGGGTATGAGCAAATCCGTGATTGCTATGATAAAGGGATATCTTGAGTACGGGAGCAATCGCGTGATTAAGGGCGTTATCCTTAACAGGGTATCAGCGGCTCTTGTTTCCGAGCTTTCTACCCTTATCAAGAGAGAACTTGGGATTCCCGTAATAGCAGCACTGCCTGTACTAAAGGACGGCATTCTTGAGAGCAGGCACCTGGGGCTGGTACTTCCATCAGAGGTTCCGATGCTCCTTTCAAGAGTTGACAGTGTTTCAGATGAGCTTTTAAAGAGCCTTGATATGGAAGGCTTTATGCAGATAGCAAATGAGACAGGACCCTTAAACGCTCCGGAAGTAAAGCCGTATCCGCAGTTTGATGTGACTGTGGGCGTTGCCAGAGATGAAGCTTTTTGCTTTTACTATGAGGAAAACCTTGAACTCCTTGAGAAAATGGGGGCGCGTATAAAGTTCTTTTCCCCAATCCATGATAGAAAAATCCCGGAGGTATCAAGGCTGATCATAGGCGGAGGCTATCCTGAGCTCTATGCAAAAGAGCTATCGGAAAATGTGAGTATGCGCGATAGCATCAAAAAGGCTGCGGACTTAGGGATGCCAATTCTTGCAGAGTGCGGAGGCTTTCTCTATCTGCAGGAGAAGCTCAAAGATAAAGAGGGCGGCGAATACGATATGGTGGGAGCGCTTAGTGGCAGCTCATTCATGACAGATAAGCTCTCGCACTTTGGTTATGTTTCTGTAAGCAGAGCTTTAGATAATCCTTATCTAACGGAACAAGATCGCGTAAGAGGTCATGAATTCCATTACTACGACACAACGGATAACGGCGAAGCGGCTACTGTTACCAAGCTAAGCAGTGGCAGGTCCTGGAGCGGATATCAGTCAAAGGGTAATGTCTTTGCGGGATTTGCACACCTTTACTATCCTTCATGCAGGAAGGTTATTGAGAGATTTTTAGGAATGTAGGATTTAGGTATGACCAAGGAAGAATTGTTTGATCTAAAAATAGATAAGCCTGACGAAATGGTCTTCATGCAGGTGAAGAGAAACTGGGATAAGATCTCAAAACCCCTTGATTCCCTGGGAGATTTTGAGGATGTGATCTGCAGGATCGGTGCGATGCAAAACAGCGAACACCCGGGGATTGATAAAAAGACCCTGGTTGTCATGTGCGCAGACAACGGTATTGTAAAAGAGGGCGTATCCCAAAGCGGGAGCGAGATCACAAAGGCAGTGGCAGTAGCTCTCGGAAAAGGTATCAGCAGTGCAAGCACCATGGCACGAAAAGTGAATGCAGAAGTTGTTACTGTTGATATCGGTATTGACTGCAGCGAAGAGATTGC
>JAGBMP010000037.1 GCA_017634825.1 Butyrivibrio sp. | reverse complement strand
GTAATTCTAAAGATACGATTAATGAGATAAATAAGCGACGTACATTCGCTATAATTTCGCATCCTGATGCTGGTAAGACTACACTTACAGAGAAGTTTTTGCTTTATGGTGGTGCTATTAATATGGCCGGATCTGTAAAGGGTAAGGCAACAGCAAGACATGCGGTTTCTGACTGGATGGAGATTGAGAAGCAGAGAGGTATTTCTGTAACATCATCAGTACTTCAGTTTAATTTTGAAGGGTGCTGTATCAATATCCTTGATACCCCCGGACACCAGGATTTCTCGGAGGATACCTACAGAACACTGATGGCTGCAGATTCAGCAGTCATGGTAATTGATGCAAGTAAGGGTGTTGAGGCCCAGACAAGAAAGCTCTTTAAAGTCTGCGCCATGAGTCATATTCCGATCTTTACCTTCATCAACAAGCTGGACAGAGATGCAATGGACACCTTTGATCTTCTTGATGATATCGAGAATAACCTCGGTATCGCCACATGTCCCATGAACTGGCCAATCGGTTCAGGTAAGAACTTCAAGGGAATCTATGACAGAAGAGAGAATCACATCGTAACCTTCTCTGAGACCCAGAAGGGTACCAAGGAGGGAAAAGAGACTATCATTGCAATGACAGATAAAGATGCCATTGACAAAGAGGTTGGTCAGGATGCTTTCAGCAAGCTCACCGATGATATCGAGCTCCTCGACGGAGCAGGTGCTGAGTATGATCTTGAGAAGGTAAGAGCAGGTGAACTTACACCCGTATTCTTTGGATCAGCTCTTCAGAATTTCGGCGTAGAGCTCTTTTTACATCACTTCCTTAAGATGGCTACACCACCGACAGGAAGGGTTTCAGCAGACGGCACCAAGATTGACCCTATGGAGAATGATTTCACAGCCTTTGTCTTCAAGATACAGGCCAACATGAACAAGGCCCACAGAGACAGAGTCGCTTTCATGAGAATATGCTCCGGCAGATATGATGCCGACAAGGAAGTTAAGCACGTTCAGAGTGGCAAGGTTATGCGTCTTTCACAGCCTCAGCAGCTTATGGCTGATGAGCGTAAGATCCTCACAGAGGCTTATGCGGGCGATATCATGGGCGTATTTGATCCCGGTATATTCTCTATCGGAGATACAGTATGCATGCCTAAAGACAACGTGGTATATGAGGGAATCCCTACCTTTGCTCCCGAGCATTTTGCAAGAGTTCGCCAGGTTGATACCATGAAGCGTAAGCAGTTCGTAAAGGGTATCACACAGATAGCTCAGGAAGGTGCTATCCAGATCTTCCAGGAGTACAACACAGGTCTTGAAGAGATCATCGTTGGTGTTGTTGGTGTCTTGCAGTTTGATGTATTAAAGTTTAGACTTGAGAGTGAGTATAATGTTGAGATCATCCTTGAGAGTCTTCCTTACGAGTACATCAGATGGGTGGACAACGAGAATAATGATATGTCTTCACTTGTTGGAACTTCCGACATGAAGAAGATCAAGGATATGCACGACAGACCACTTCTTCTGTTTATCAACGAGTGGAGTGTCGGTATGACAATGGAGAGAAATAAGGGACTTATTCTTTCCGAGTTTAAGAAGAACTAAGATTTAACTCTGGAGGAGTGCTTTTGAAAAAAGCTGTCATGACAATTAAAAGAGGCATTGCTCTTGTACTGGTGACTGCAACCTGCGCATTATCTCTTACCGGATGCGAATATGAGAGTTTTGACGACTATCTTAAGGCTCTTGGAATCAAGGATCCGATGGAGTACAGCGATGACATCTTTGAGGCTGCCAGCGTGGAAGATATCCATGTGGCAGAGGAAGATGTTCCGGTGCCGGAAGCTGAGCAGGCGGCAGAAGAGATTTCTTTTGACATAGGAACACTTGAGAGCTCTGAGCCGGAAGAAGATGCTGCGGCACTTGAGTTTAGCACAGGCGAGCCGGCAGATATTGCTCTTGAAGCCAAGTACAAGAACGCATCTGAGGCAGATATTGACGAGAACATGAAGGCTGCAAGAGTAGCCATAGGTCTTACTGATGATGGAATCGCCAAGCTAAGGAAGCAGCAGGAAGGTCTTTATGCCTATGAGCATCTTACGGATGCAGGCAAGACCCTCTATGTAGAGATCCTTGCGACTCTCAATTCTCTGTCAAAAGACATAATAGTATCCACCACAAGTGATGATGCGATAGAGATGGTCTTTGACTATGTCATGGCTGATCATCCGGAGATTTTCTATGTGGATGGTTATCAGTACACCAATTATTCGGTTGGTGATACTATAACCAAGATTTCTTTTACCGGTAATTATCTATACGATGCCACAGAGGTTGCCAAGAGACAGGCCAAGATCAATGAAGCAGTTCATGCCTGTCTTGCCAATGCACCGGCTTCAGAGGATGATTACTACATCATCAAGTATATATATGAGTATCTGATCGCCAACACCGATTATGATATCGGTGCTGCGGACAATCAGAATATCTGCTCGGTATTTATAAACGGAAAGAGTGTATGCAACGGCTATGCCAAGGCTGCCCAGTACCTGCTTAACAAGATGGGAGTCAGCTGCACACTTGTTACCGGAACGGTTAATACCAAAAACGGAAAAGACATAAGACATGCCTGGAACCTTGTTCTTTGTAACAACACTTATTACTACCTGGATGTGACATGGGGAGATGCTTCTTATCAGACGGTTTCCGGTGAGAGTGCAGATGCGACCAAGCTTCCGGATGTTAACTACGACTATCTGAATGTAACTACAGCCGAGCTTCTCAGAAACCACACTATATCAGATGTTATTCGCATGCCTGTATGCAACAGCATGACTGACAATTACTATGTCAGAGAGGATGAGTACTTCACATCTGCAGAGCTTGTACTGGTCGGAGATCTCTTTGACCGCAGATACAAAGACGGAAGCAGGAATGTGACCATAAAGTGTGCGTCGGACGATATTTATGACGCGCTCTTTGAGGAGCTTATCACGGGCAGGAAAGTGTTTGAATACCTTCAGGGAGATACTTCCCAGGTATCATATACCACTTTTGAGGACACCAGGACTATTATATTTTGGCTCTGACGCCATGTTTTGGATATTTATGATATAATGAGTGATAAAGGTATTGAAAGTCATAATAATGCAAGCTTGTTTTATCACAAGTAAATGAGAGGAACTGAAATGGGAAAAGAAATTGCAGAAGTAGGATCAGTTAAGATTGCAGATGATGTTGTGGCCAGAATTGCAGCGCTTGCAGCCCTTGAGGTTGACGGTGTTTCAGCTATGGCCGGTAATTATACAAGTGAGAATTTAGAGAAAGTCAGCAGAAAGAACCTTTCAAAAGGGGCCAAGGTCATCGTTGGATCAAGCGATGTGAAGGTTGATCTTGCACTTATGATGTCTTACGGTTTCAATATTCCTGCAACATGTCAGCAGGCACAGACCCGTGTTAAGGCCTCTGTTGAGAACATGACAGGACTTGAAGTAACAGATGTCAACATCAGGATTGCCGGCATCACAATGCCCAAGGCATAAGAAGGACAGATAATGATGAATAGAACAGAACTAAGAGAGCAGGTTTTTGAACTGCTCTTTCGTGTTGAATTCAACTCAATGGAAGATATGTCAGAACAGGAGGAGCTCTTTACCCAGACCTCTGACAAGGAAATAAGTACCAAGGACGCTGACTATATCAGGGATAAGTACGAGAAGATCGCTGATAAGCTTCCTGAGATTGATGAGGCAATAAATAAAGAGACAACCGGATGGAACACTTCCAGAATAGGCAAGGTTGACCTTGCTATCATCAGACTTGCTATATATGAGATCAAGTACGATGACTCGGTACCTACCGGTGTCGCAATTAACGAAGCTGTTGAGCTGGCCAAGAAATACGGACAGGATGGCTCACCTGCCTTCGTAAACGGAGTGTTAGCTAAATTTGCGCAGTGAATATACAGTCACACAGGTTAATACATACATAAAAAATATGTTTACACAGGACTTTCTCCTAAAGAGCCTTACGGTCAAGGGAGAGGTCAGTAACTGTAAGTACCATTCATCCGGTCACATATATTTCACTATCAAGGATAATGGTGCTGCTTTGGCCTGCGTGATGTTTTCCTCTGACAGACTAAAGGGGCTATCCTTTGATATGAAGGAAGGCCAGCAGGTCAAGGTCTTTGGATCAATAAGTGTATATGAAAGAGATGGAAAATACCAGCTTTATGCAAGGAAGATAGAACTTGACGGAGCTGGAGTTCTTTATGAGAGATATGAAGAGCTAAAGAAGAGACTACAGGAATCCGGCATGTTTGCATCTGAATACAAGCAGCCGATTCCAAAGTACATACGAACTCTCGGT
Source organism: Butyrivibrio sp. (assembly GCA_017634825.1). Taxonomy (GTDB): domain Bacteria; phylum Bacillota; class Clostridia; order Lachnospirales; family Lachnospiraceae; genus Butyrivibrio. Next base: position 12,811 of record JAGBMP010000037.1, on the reverse strand, counting down.
GTTGTGACGGCACCAACAGGGGCTGCTGTGCGCGATATCATCAATGTCGCCACCAGACGTAACCCGCATATCCAGATCATTCTTTATCCTGCCATAGTACAAGGCGAAAAGGCCGCCGAGAGCATAGTAAAGGGCATTCAGACTTTGTCCTGCTCAGAGGCTGATGTCATCATCGTCGGGCGTGGCGGAGGTTCTATAGAAGATTTATGGGCATTTAATGAAGAGATTGTCGCTCAGGCAATTTTCGACTGCCCCGTTCCGATCATTTCAGCAGTTGGACATGAAACAGATACTACAATCGCAGACTTTGTCTCTGACAGAAGGGCACCTACGCCTTCCGCAGCAGCAGAGATCGCGGTATTTGAATACGACAGATTTATCCGGGATCTTGAGGATTACAGGAATACTCTTTTGACGCGTATGGACAGAAAGCTTGGACTTTTGTCTATCGAGGAAAAGAGATTGTCGCATGCTCTTAAGCACCTGAGCCCCATGGGTAAGATCAGGGATAAGCTTCTTAGGATGGACCAGTATCAGGACTCTCTTAATATGCTTATGGAAAAGAGGCTTAAGGCAGCAAGGCACGAACTGGAAGTAGATATAGAGAGGCTTAAAGGTCTTTCACCGCTTGAGAGGCTTAAGACCGGTTACTCCTATGTGGCTGATGAAAAGGGGAAAAATGTACGCAGCACATCAGATGTTAAGATAGGGGATGAGCTATCTGTCTATGTAAGTGACGGCCTTATAAAGACAAGCGTAACAGGAACCGGTACGGTGGGATTTTTATCAGGCCCGGAGGACTAATGAGAAAAGGAGCCGCTTATGGCAGCTAAGAAAAAAGAAGAAAACATGACAATCGAAGAAGCTTTTGCTGCGATTGACGAGAAGATAAAGGCTCTGGAGAACGAGGACATTTCTCTGGAGGATTCCTTTGCGCAGTACAAGGAAGGAATGGAACTGCTTAAGTTCTGCCACGAATCCATAGAGAGCGTAGAGCAGAAGGTTAAACAGATCGCCGAGGACGGCAGCTTGGAGGATTTTGAGTAATGAGCAGTGTTTCCGTAGAGGATGAACTCTTAAAGAGAGCAGCCTATTTTGAAGATATATTGGGGAAGTCACTTCCCAAAGAGGAAGGATATGCCTCCACTGTTATAGAGGCCATGAATTATAGCCTTTTAGCAGGAGGAAAGAGGCTTCGCCCTGTAATGATGCTTGAAGCCTTTAAGCTCTTTGCGGGAGAAGATGCAGACGATACCGCATTAAGACCGTTTATGCTGGCTATGGAGATGATACACACCTATTCCCTGGTGCATGATGATCTCCCTGCCATGGACAATGACGAATACAGAAGAGGCAGAAAGACTACTCATGTGGTCTACGGACCCGGAATGGCAACTCTTGCAGGAGACGGACTTCTTAATCTTGCATTTGAGACGGCAATTAAGGGCGCAGTTTCAGGAAAAGAGCTTGTCTACTACGACGGTGATACTTCAAACCGATATCTTGCTGCTCTTGAGGTACTGGGAAGAAAAGCCGGTATCTATGGCATGGTAGGCGGTCAGTGTGCAGATATCTGTGCAGAGAATAACCACGATTACGACGATGAGACAGCCAAGGCTGTGCTTCATTATATTGACGAGAACAAGACCGGTGCGCTTATCGAGAGCAGCCTCATGATAGGCGCAATACTCGGCGGAGCATCAGCTGAGCAGGTTAAGAAAGTTGAGAAGATGGGCAGCAACGTTGGAATAGCCTTCCAGATCCAGGATGACATTCTTGATATTGAAGGCGATGCCAAAGAGCTTGGTAAACCCATCGGCTCAGATCTCAAGAATGAAAAGACTACCTATGTCAGCCTCTATGGAATGGAAGAGGCCAAGAAGAAGGTGAAAGAGCTTTCTGATGAGGCTACGGAGATTCTAAGGGAATTTGGACAAAAGGACACATTCCTGGAGGGACTCTTTGAATATCTTATTTACAGAAAGAAATAACATGTAGTAATTGGAGTTTATTATGCTTCTTGATCAGATAAATAAGACAGGCGATATCAAGGGGATTGCCCGTGAGGACTACCCTGAACTTGCCCAGGAAATAAGACAGTTTCTCATAGACAAGATCTCAAAGACAGGCGGACATCTCGCCTCTAATCTTGGTGCCGTAGAGCTTACCATGGCTCTTCACATCGCACTGGATCTGCCTAATGATAAGATCATATGGGATGTGGGTCATCAGTCCTACACTCACAAGCTTTTGACCGGAAGGAAAGAGGGCTTTGACACTCTGCGCCAGTACGGCGGTATGAGCGGATTCCCCAAGAGGAGTGAGTCCGATGCTGACTGCTTTGACACAGGACACAGCTCCACATCTATTTCCGCAGGTCTTGGCATGGTCAAGGCAAGAGACCTTAAGGGCGAGGATTATGCGGTAGTATCAGTTATCGGCGACGGCTCCCTGACCGGCGGACTTGCTTATGAAGCCCTGAACAATGCTTCAAGGCTTGAGACCAACTATATCATAATCTTAAATGACAATGAGATGTCCATCTCTGAGAGCGTCGGAGGAATGGGTAAATACCTCAATAACGTCCGTACAGCACAAGGTTACCTTAACCTTAAGGAAGATGTGTACGCGCAGCTTCGTACCAGCACCAAGGTCGTAGATTCCATCAGAAGAGCCAAGAACTCTTTTAAACAGCTCTTTGTGCCGGGCATGGTATTTGAGAACCTTGGCATAACATACCTTGGACCTGTAAACGGTCATGATACGGCAGGCCTTGTGCGCGCCATCAAGGAGGCACGTAAGGTCAAAAAGGCCGTTATGATCCACGTGGTAACCAAGAAGGGCAAGGGATATGAACCTGCTGAGAAACACCCTGCAAGATTCCATGGAACAGAACCTTTTATCGTGGAGAACGGACTTCCCAGGAATCCGAGAACAACTGCCAACTACCAGGATATCTTTTCAACGGTAATGTGCAAGCTCGGCGCAAGAGACGACAAGGTTGTTGCTATTACAGCAGCCATGGCTGACGGTACGGGACTTAAGAGATTCAGAAATATCTATCCCGACAGATTTGTTGATGCGGGAATTGCAGAAGAGCACGCGGTTACTTACGCTGCCGGACTTGCACTCGGTGGCTACAAGCCGGTATTTGCGGTTTATTCATCATTCCTTCAGAGGGCTTATGATCAGATACTTGAGGATGTATGTCTTCAGAATCTTCCTGTTGTCTTTGCGATAGACAGGGCAGGACTGGTTGGAAGCGACGGAGAGACCCATCAGGGAATATTTGATCTCTCTTATATGTCATCCATGCCCAACATGCATGTGCTTGCGCCCAAGAATAAATGGGAGCTTTCAGATATGCTGAAGTTTGCTGTCAGCTTAAATGCGCCGGTTGCAGTAAGATACCCAAGGGGCAATGCCTACGACGGACTTAAGGACTTCAGAGCACCTATAGAGATGGGTAAGTGTGAGCCTATTTATGAAGAAAAAGACATCTGCCTTTTGGCGGTGGGAAGTATGGTCAGGATCGCTGAAGAGGTAAGGACAATACTTAAGGATAAGGGCTACAAGTGCTCACTGGTAAATGCGAGATTTGTTAAGCCCATTGATACAGACTATATCCACAGAGCAGCAGCTACTCACAGACTCTTTGTGACAATGGAAGAGAACGTGGCCTCAGGCGGATATGGTGAGAAGGTCAGAAGCTATATCGATGAAAAGAGACTTGATGCAAATGTCCTTTCCATAGCTATACCCGATCAGTTCGTAACCCATGGAAGCGTTGACAAGCTCCTTAAGGAACTCAGAATGGATGCTCAGTCCGTGGCGGATAGAATAGTAGAGGAAATACAAAGGTAACGAATTTATGGCAAAAGATAAAGAGCGTCTTGACGTTCTTCTGGTAAACAGAGGCCTTGCGCCATCGCGTGAAAAGGCAAAGGCTCTTATAATGGCCGGTGATGTATTTGTAAACGGCCAGAGAGAGGATAAGCCCGGAACCACCTTCGAGGAGGCCAAGATAACATCACTTGAAGTTAAGGGTGCTCAGCTGCCTTACGTAAGCAGAGGTGGACTTAAGCTTGAGAAGGCAGTCAAGAATTTTGGATTCTCTCTTGAAAGCAAGGTATGCATGGACATAGGTGCATCCACCGGAGGCTTTACAGACTGCATGCTTCAGAACGGAGCAGCCAAGGTTTATTCCGTTGACGTGGGACACGGTCAGCTGGACTGGAAGCTCAGAAGCGATGACAGAGTGGTCTGCATGGAAAAGACCAACTTCAGATACATGGTAAGGGACGACATAGAGGACGATCTGGATTTTGCATCCTGCGATGTGTCTTTTATCTCACTGACCAAGATCCTGCTTCCTGCAAGAAGACTTCTAAAAGACGGAGCAGAGATGGTGTGCCTGATAAAACCCCAGTTTGAAGCCGGAAAAGAGAAGGTCGGCAAGAAGGGCGTTGTAAGGGATCCGGAGGTTCACTCCGAAGTGGTGCACAGAATATTTGATTTTATGGGGATTGCGGGCTTTGAAGTCCTTCATTTGGACTTCTCGCCTATTAAAGGACCTGAGGGCAATATAGAGTATCTGATCCATATCCGCAAGGATGCTTCGAGAAATGCAGAGGTTGAGGGGCTTTCCGAGGCAGACGGAGAAAAGAAACTTCTTGAGATTCAGGCAGATAAGAGCGGTATTTCTTTTGAAAAAGAGAACAATAAGCTCATAGAGGACGCGGTATTAAGGGCAGCAGCAGAGCTTAAGTAGGGGGCAGGCTATGGACAAGTTTTGCATTGTTACTAACAGGGTCAAGGATAAGGATCTGAAGGTTACAAACCACATTAAGGCTTATTTGGAAAAACGTGGTAAGAAGGTTGTTATCGCAACAGAAAAGAATGAGGAGGAAGATCCTCTTTTTATTACAAGAAAGCACCTGAGCATCATACCTGAGGATACGGAGCTTGTGATCGTCCTCGGGGGCGACGGCACAATGCTTCAGGCTGCCAGAAGTGTAGCTTATCAGGATATTCCCCTTCTTGGTGTCAACATGGGGACTATGGGATTTCTGGCAGAGGTTGAAGAGTCCGGGGTGGATGATGCGCTTGATCGCATACTTAAGGGGTGGTATGAGATCGAGGACAGGATGATGCTAAGGGGAGCTCTTGAGGGCAAAAAGGACTATTCCCTCAATGACATCATTATTTCAAGATATCAGGGGATCGCAACCATAGGTTACAATATCTTTGTAAACGATCAGTTTTTGTGCAGTTACTATGCAGATGGTCTTGTGGTGTCAACACCTACAGGTTCAACGGGCTATAACATGTCGGCAGGTGGTCCCATTATTGAGCCTTCTGCAAATATGATCCTGGTAACCCCGATTTGTCCGCATACGCTCAATTCCAGGAGCCTTGTCTTTTCCCCGAATACAAAGATCGAAGTTGAACTGCTCCCCGGAAGAGACAAAAATCCAATGACAGCCATCAGCAGTTTTGATGGCAGCGGAACTCTCCTTATGCACACAGGAGATAAGATTGAGATTAAGATGTCCAAGAAGACTACTAAGATTTTAAGACTTAACAAAGTTAGTTTCCTTGACGTCATAAGTAAAAAATTTGAGAAATAAGAAAGGAGTTTGTCGTGAAGAAGAACAGACATGACAAGATTATCGAGCTTATTAACAACTGCGAAGTAGAGACGCAAGAGCAGCTTGCATTACTTCTTAAGGATGCGGGCTATGATGTGACTCAGGCTACGGTTTCCAGGGACATCAGACAGATGAAACTCACCAAACAGGTGACACCTGAAGGAAAACAAAAGTATGTATATACCACTGCTGATCCTGAAGTTATGCATGATAAATACGTCAGCGTGATCAAGGCCGGCTATGTGAATATGGATGTTGCAGGAAATCTTCTTGTTATCAGGACGGTTTCAGGTATGGCCATGGCGGTTGCTGCAGCTATAGATGCTCTTGATATGCCTGAAATCATCGGTTGTATTGCAGGTGATGATACTATCTTTGTGGCAATGAAGTCCGAAGAGATAGCCAAAGAGCTAATGGATAAGTATAAGGGCTTTTTAAACAGAGGATAAGATGTTATATAGTTTACACGTTAAGAATCTTGCTCTTATCAAGGAGCAGGAGATTGAGTTTTCCAAGGGTCTTAACATTCTCACCGGTGAGACAGGCGCAGGTAAGTCTGTCGTCATCGGGAGTGTTAACCTGGCTCTGGGAGGAAAGGCAGATGCTTCGCTTATTAGAACCGGCGAGGAGTATGCCCTGGTAGAGCTGGTCTTTGGAGTTGATAATAAGCTCCAGATGCAGCGCCTTAAGGAGATGGATATTCCTGTAGAGGAAGACGGAACACTTATCCTGCAGCGAAAGATAATGCAGGGAAGAAGTGTTTCAAAGATCGGGGGAGAAAGTGTTTCAGCAAGACAGCTGAAGGATATTTCTGGTATTCTTATCAATATTCACGGTCAGAACGACCATCAGGAGCTTCTCCACAAGAAAAAACATATTGAAATTCTGGATGATTACTGCGAGTCTGAACTGGCAGCTCTTTTTGCTGAGCTCGCAGCTAAGTATTCTCATATGAGAGAGCTGGAAAAAGAGCTTTCGGAGACCGATATTGACGAGAGTGCAAGGATCAGGGAGCAGGAGCTTTTGGAGTATGAGATAGGCGAGATCGAGGATGCAGCCCCGGTTGCCGGAGAAGATGAGGAGCTTGAGAGCAGCTATCGCAAGATGGTAAATGCCCAGAAGATATCGGGGGCGGTTTATCAGACAGCTGCCATGGTAAACTCGGGAGACGGTGAAGAGAGCGCTTCTGACATGGTGGGAAGAGCTGTAAGGGAACTCTCATCTGTTGTTAATTATGATGAAGAGCTTGAGGACTTACTTTCACAGCTTACTGATATCGAGAACCTTCTGACGGATTTCGGGCATTCCATTTCGGATTATATCTCTGACCTGGAGTTTGATGATGAGAAGTTCAGAACAACAGAGGACAGACTTAATACAATAAATCATCTTAAGGACAAGTACGGCGGCAGTATAGAAGCCGTTCTTAAATACATGGAGGAAAAGAGTAAGAGGCTGGATGCACTAAGTGATCTTGGAGCTCACAGAGATAAGCTCATGAGTCAGCTTAGTGAAGAAAAATCGAAAGCTCTTTTACTGTGTAAGAAAATCTCTGATGTCAGGAAGAAGGGAGCCAAGGGCCTTTCTGAGAAACTAAAGGCTGCGCTCATTGACCTTAATTTCCTGGATGTAAGGTTTGAAATTGATGTCAGAAGTGACGAGGAGAAGATAACTTCAAGGGGCTATGATGATGTGGAGTTCATGATCTCCACCAACCCCGGAGAAGCGCTTCGCCCTCTTGATCAGATAGCAAGCGGCGGTGAACTGTCGCGTATCATGCTGGCTCTTAAGACAGTAGTGGCTGACAAAGACGACATCAGCACTCTGATATTTGATGAGATAGATGCCGGAATCAGTGGTAAGACTGCCTGGAAGGTTTCTCAGAAGCTGGGCGAGTTATCACGTGAGCACCAGATAATCTGTATCACGCATCTTCCGCAGATCGCTGCTATGGCGGATACCCACTTCATGATCGAGAAGGGGCTGGAAGATGGCAGAACAGTTACGGGAATTCACAGCCTTGATGAGGAAGCCGGCATTAAGGAGCTTGCAAGACTTCTTGGTGGCGATACCATCACGGAAGCGGTTATCACCAATGCGCAGGAGATGCGCAAGATGGCTCTTGATACTAAAGAGAGTCACAGATAATGAGGTTTAGAGATGACAATTGACAATGATGATCTTTTGAACAGCATAATGGCTTCTCTTGGGAGAATAGAGACAATCTCTTTGGATGAGATCCCGAATATCGATCTATATATGGATCAGCTGACTTCTTTTATGGATGAGAGACTTAAAAAGACAACCCGTTATCCCGGAGAGGACAAGATCCTTACCAAGACCATGATCAATAACTATGCCAAGAATGATCTGCTCCCTCCGCCTATCAAGAAGAAGTATTCCAAGGATCATCTCATTTTGCTTATAGTTATATACTATCTCAAGAGTATCCTGTCGATAAATGACATCCAGACTCTTATAGAACCTTTAAAGCGCAGGTTCTATGGGGCAGAGGACAAGCTTGATCTCTCAAGGATATATGAGACTCTGTATCAGCTTCAGGAGGAGTCTTTAGAGCCTGTTAAAGAGGATATCACCAAGAGATATGAAAGAGCTATGCAGACCTTTGACGACCCGGACATCAATGAAGAAGAGCAGAAGAAAATGCGTCTTTTTTCATTCATAACTCTCCTTAGCTACGACGTTTATGTCAAAAAGCTGCTGATAGAGAAGATTCTGGACAACATGACAGAAAATGATGATAAGCCGGACAACAAAAAAGAAAAGAAAACCAAGGATAAGAAGTAATGGGAATTTACGATACACTCAATTCGCAGCAAAAGAAAGCTGTGCTGCAAACTGACGGACCGGTGCTTATTTTGGCCGGTGCAGGAAGCGGTAAGACCAGGGTACTGACCCACAGAGTGGCTTACCTTATAGATGAATGCGGGGTTAATCCCTGGAATATAATGGCCATCACCTTCACCAACAAGGCAGCAGGTGAGATGAGGGAAAGAGTAGATAAGATCGTGGGCTTTGGTGCCGAGAGCATTTGGGTTTCCACTTTCCACTCAAGCTGTACCAGAATACTCAGAAGATATGCAGACAAGATAGGTTACAGCAATAATTTCACGATTTATGATACGGATGATTCCAAGGCACTTATGAAGGATGTCTGCAAGAGATTCCAGCTGGAGACTCAGCAACTCAAGCTCAGAAATATAATGAGCATTATATCCAAGTGCAAGGACAATCTGGTCAGCCCTGAAGAGTACGCTCTTTCAGCCGGCAACGACTATATCAAGACAAGAGTTTCCAAGGCATATACCGAGTACCAGCTGGCGCTCAAGAAGAACAATGCTTTTGATTTTGATGATCTTCTGATGAAGACCGTTGAGCTGTTCAAGAAGAATCCTGACATTCTTGACTCCTATCAGGAGAGATTTAAGTACATTATGGTGGATGAGTATCAGGACACCAACAATGCGCAGTTTGAGCTCATAAGACTCCTTGCTGACAAGTACAGAAATCTCTGCGTTGTAGGTGATGACGATCAGAGTATCTACAGATTCAGAGGTGCCAACATCAGGAATATCCTGGACTTTGAGAAGGTATATCCCGATGCTACCGTTATTAAGCTGGAACAGAACTACAGATCAACCCAGCAGATTCTTGATGCTGCCAATGCAGTTATCAGCAACAACTCAGGACGTAAGGCTAAGGCTCTTTGGACGGATATTAAGGACGGGGAGAAGGTACACCTGCGGGAGTTTGATACTGCTCAGGAAGAGGCCGAGTATATAGCTTCAGAGATTGGCAAACTAAAGAGAAATCATAAGCTTTCCTACGATGAGACAGCGGTTCTTTACAGGACAAATGCCCAGTCCAGACTTTTGGAAGAGAGATTCGTTTACGAGGGTATTCCTTACGATATCGTAGGCGGCACAAATTTCTACTCAAGACGTGAGATAAAAGATCTTTTGGCATATCTTAAGACCATTGACAGCGGACTTGACGATATCGCTGTTAAGAGGATAATCAATGTCCCCAAGAGGGGAATCGGTGCAACAACCATAGATAATGTTCAAGCCTATGCTGATGAGAGGCAGATCAGCTTCTTTGAGGCTCTGTGCGAGGCAGACCAGATCATGACAATATCACGCGGAAGCGCCAAGCTTACTGACTTCGTGACCATGATCAGGGCTTTCAGGACCAAGAGTAAGACTTTCTCCCTGGAAGAGCTCCTTAAGGACGTCATTGATGTTGTGGGATATATGGACTATCTGAAGACACTCGATGATGATGACGACAGCGGAGATAACGACAGAGCAGCCAACGTAGACGAGCTTATATCCAAGATCGCTGCCTATGAGGAGAACGAGGAAGTTGAGCAGCCAACTCTTACGGGATTTTTGGAAGAGGTGGCGCTGGTTGCCGATATAGACAGAATCGGAGAGGACAATGAGAAGGTCCTTCTTATGACACTCCACAGTGCCAAGGGACTGGAGTTTGAGAACGTGTATCTGGCAGGAATGGAAGAGAACGTCTTCCCCAGTTATATGGCGCTTCAGTTTGAGGACTCAGATCCGGAGGGCATTGAAGAGGAGAGAAGACTTGCGTACGTGGGCATAACACGAGCTAAGAAGAATCTTACTCTTACAGCTGCAAGACGCAGAATGGTAAGGGGCGAGACCCAGTACAATCGTCTTTCAAGGTTTGCCCAGGAGATTCCGGATGAGCTGCTTGATCGCAACAAGCCTTTGACAGCAGCTTCCTTCCTGTACGAGGGCGGCGAGACTATTGATGATGACTTTGACTATTCATCAGATGATGACTATTTGGATGGCGGTTATTCGGGAATCAAGCCTGCTTTTGCAAAGGGACTGACAAAGAGTGCGTCTAAGAGCTCTTTTGACAATGGAAAGTCAGAACTGGCAAACACCTATAAATTGAAGGCTAAGCCCAAGCCTAAGGTAACTAAGCCCAGGGCAGTTCCGGACAAGCCATATATAGCCGGCGCAGGAGCAACTCATGCCAAGGGACAGCTTGCAGGTATTTCCAAGGGAATGCCGATGAAGGCAGAGACTCCCGACTATGTTGTAGGCGACAGAGTATCCCATGTGAAGTACGGAGAGGGCACAGTTACAGGCCTTGAACAGGGCCCAAGAGACTACAAGGTTACGGTAATGTTTGACGGACCAGGACAGAAAGTAATGTACGCCGCTTTTGCAAAACTTAAGAAAATATAAGCCCGATACATGTTATAATATTTACATCAAACAAATTTTTGGTAGTGTAAAGCAAGTTATGAAGACAGTAGACCGTCCTAAGGAATCCACCGCAAGCGGTACCCCCTTAGGACCAATTAAGGAGGGGTTACAAATGGAAGTAAAATCTAAAATTGAAGACTTAATTGAAATGACACGTATTAACGAGCTCCTGGATAAGAGAGAGGCAGCAAATGCCAAGAAGCCTTCCAACGTGATCCTTTGGGCACTGGCAGTACTCGGAGCAATTTCTGCAGTAGCAGTTATTTCATTCCTTGTATATCGCTATATGACTCCCGCGTTTGAAGACGATTATTACGATGATGACTTCGATGATTTCGAAGATGACTTTGAGGACGAGGACTTCATCAGAGAAGGCTAAATTTTATTGTGAAGAAAAAAGATATTATCGAGGGAATTGTAAAGAAAGTAGAATTCCCCAACAAAGGAATAGTTGAAACCAGTGAAGGGAAGGTCATCGTAAAGGGTGTCCTTCCCGATCAAAAAGTATCTGTCCAGATAACAAAGCTTAGGAAGGAAAGGGCAGAAGGGAGACTCGTTGAGGTTTTAGAGGAGGCTCCGGATGCTCAGGATAGCCCCTGTATTCATTTCGGAAAATGCGGAGGATGCAGCTATCTTACCATGCCCTATGTCAAGGAGCTTGGCCTCAAGGAACAGCAGGTCAAGACACTTCTTAAACCCGCAATGGACAGACAAGAAGGCAAGTTTACCTGGGAGGGGATCAAGACCAGCCCGGTTAAGTTTGCGTACAGAAATAAGATGGAGTTCACCTTTGGTGACGACTCCATAGGAGGCCCCCTTTGTCTTGGTATGCACAAGAGGGGCAGTTTTTATGATATCGTAACGGTCTCAGGATGCAGGATCGTTGATGATGATTATAAGGCCATTCTCTCAGCAACTCTGGACTACTTTGCGCCGATGTATGAGAGGAAGGAGATCTCTTTCTACCACAGAATGAAACAGGTGGGCTATCTTAGGCACCTCCTTGTAAGGAAGGCTGTTAAGACCGGAGATATCCTGGTGGACCTTGTCACTACATCTCAGGAAGAGCATGATCTGTCAGGCTTTACGGAGACTCTTTTATCTCTTGATCTCACCGGCAGAATTGCAGGAATCCTTCATACCAGGAACGATTCCCTTGCTGATGCGGTAATTGACGAGGGCACAGAGATCCTCTACGGACAGGACTTCTTCTACGAGTACCTGTTGGGACTTAAGTTCAGGATCACTCCGTTCTCATTTTTCCAAACCAACAGTTTGAGTGCTGAAGTGCTTTACACTACGGTAAGAGGATACATCAGAAGTTTATATGATCAGAAGAAGATCAGCCAGGATGAGATCATCTACGATCTGTACTCAGGAACCGGTACTATTGCACAGCTCCTTGCTCCTGTTGCCAACAAGGTCATAGGTGTTGAGATTGTGGAAGAGGCTGTCGAAGCAGCCAGAGAGAATGCCAGGTTAAACGGCCTGGACAACTGCGAGTTCATCTGCGGAGATGTCCTTAAGGTTCTTGATGAAATTGAGGACAAGCCTGATTTCATCATCCTTGATCCGCCTCGTGACGGCATAAATCCCAAGGCGCTTCAGAAGATCATCGGCTATGGAGTTCGCTACATGATCTACGTCTCCTGCAAGCCCACATCCCTCGCCCGCGACCTCGAGATACTTCAGGACGCCGGATATGAGATGACTAGGGGAGTTGCGGTGGATCAGTTCCCTTGGACAAGCCATGTGGAGACTGTGGTGCTTTTAACAAAGACGACTGACAAGGAAATTTCTTAAGGAATAACAATCTTTCAATTTTGTTAGATTATCGATATTTCATTGTTATTTGTTATAAATCATTTTATAATTTCACTATTAAAAAAT
>JAGBMP010000036.1 GCA_017634825.1 Butyrivibrio sp. | reverse complement strand
GGATCAGAACGTTCCCATGGTCAGAGAGGGCTTCAGGAACGTGATGAGAAAGAACGGCGTAGAGATACTCGATGAGTATTACTGCGACGGCTGGAAGGCTGAACTGGCCAGTGGCTATGTTTACAGCTATCCGGAACTTGTAAAGGAAGCGGATGGCATCATGTGTGGCAACGATGACCTGGCCAGCCGGGTTGTCTTTTCCCTTGCTGAAATGAGACTTGCAGGCAAAAAACTGGTATGCGGACAGGATGCGGACCTTGAGGCCTGTCAGAGGATAGTCGAGGGAACTCAGATCATGACGGTATACAAGCCCATTGAGAAGCTGGCCCAGAAGGCGGCGGAGGCAGCAGTTGCTCTCGCAGAGGGAAAAGAGATCGAGGATGAGGGTCTTTCGGAGATGAGAGACGGAAGTGAGAAGATCCCCTACCTTAAGATTGAGCCCATCGGAGTCACCAAAGACAACATTGATGAAGTCATAATCAACAGCGGATTTCACTTAAGAGAAGACGTCTACCTTAATGTCAAGGGATAAAATTTCATTTTGGTGTCGTTATAGCACAAATTTGTTTCATATGAAGTCGTGCCAGCAAAAAAATGCTAGCACGGCTTCTTTTTTGTCTTGTTCAAGGTTAAAAATATGCTTGATGTCGCAATTTATTCCTATGGATTCTATGGTAATTTACTATTGTAAAGCGCAGACATTGGTCTGCATAAACTATTCAAACCTTATAGGGAGGATTATTGCAATGAAGAAAAAGATTTTAAGTGGTATCCTTTCAGCTGTTATGGCAGCTTCACTCCTTGCAGGATGTGGACAGGCTGCACAGCAGGCAGCTGAAGCTCCTGCAGCAGAGCCTGCAGCAACAGAAGCACCTGCAGCTGAGCCGGCAGCAACCGGAACAGGCAAGGTTGGTGTAGCAATGCCTACCAAGGACCTTCAGAGATGGAACCAGGACGGTGCAAACATGGAAGAGCAGCTTAAGGCAGCTGGATATGAAGTTGACCTTCAGTACGCTTCTAACGACATCGCTACACAGGTTTCTCAGATCGAGAACATGATCTCATCTGGCGCACAGGTACTCGTTATCGCATCTATCGATGGTGATTCACTCGGCACAGTACTTGCACAGGCTAAGGAAGCCGGCATTTCAGTTATCGCTTATGACCGTCTTATCATGAATTCAGACGCTGTTTCTTACTACGCTACATTTGATAACTACATGGTAGGAACAAAGCAGGGCGAGTACATCGAGCAGCAGCTCGACCTCAAGAATGCAGCAGGTCCTTTCAATCTTGAGATCTTCACAGGTGATCCCGGTGACAACAACGCCAGATTCTTCTACGGCGGAGCTATGGACGTTCTTAAGCCTTACATCGACGAGGGCAAGCTTGTAGTTAAGTCAGGTCAGGTTGACTTTGATAAGGTTGCTACAGCTAACTGGGCAACAGAGAACGCTCAGTCAAGAATGGATGCTATCATCTCAGCTAACTACGCTGATGGCACAAAGCTTGATGCAGTTCTTTGCTCAAACGACTCAACAGCACTCGGCGTTACAAACTCTCTTGAAGCTAACTACACAGGTGATTGGCCAATCATCACAGGTCAGGACTGTGACGTTGCAAACGTTAAGAACATGATCGCCGGCAAGCAGTCAATGTCTATCTTCAAGGATACAAGAACTCTTGCAGCTAAGACTGTAGAGATGGTTGATGCTATCATGAAGGGTTCAGAGGCTCCTGTAAACGATACAAAGACATATGACAACGGAACAGGTATCATTCCTTCATACCTTTGCGAGCCTGTATTTGCAGACGTTAACAACTACAAAGAGCTCCTCATCGATTCTGGTTACTACACAGAGGATCAGCTCAAGTAATTTAGATTTGGTAATTTAACAATTACGTTTTCCCAAATTGAACATAGGCGGGCCGTATATGACCCGCCTTATGTTCGCCCTAAAATGATTGCACGGAAATGGAGGAGGGCATCGTGGCAAAGATATTACTGGAAATGAAGAATATCACCAAAACCTTCCCTGGCGTAAAGGCCTTAGATAATGTAAACCTTCAGGTGGAAGAAGGCGAGATCCATGCGCTGGTAGGAGAGAACGGTGCTGGAAAGTCCACTCTTATGAATGTCCTTAGCGGAGTTTATCCCTTCGGATCATATGAGGGTGATATAGTTTATGACGGAGAGGTTTGTCAATTTAATCAGATCAAAGACAGTGAGTCAAAGGGTATAGTTATCATCCATCAGGAGCTGGCTCTTATCCCTTATATGACAATCGCTGAGAACATGTTCCTCGGAAACGAGAGAGGAAATAAGATTAAGATCAACTGGAATGAGACCAATGAGCTCGCCAGAAAGTATCTCGACATCGTAGGTCTTAGAGAGGGCACACAGACCCTTATCAAGGATATCGGTGTTGGTAAACAGCAGCTTGTAGAAATTGCGAAGGCTCTTTCAAAGGATGCAAGACTTCTTATCCTTGACGAGCCCACATCTTCACTTAATGAGACAGATTCAAAGGCACTTCTTGACCTGCTCCTTAAGCTGAAGGCAGAAAGAGGTCTTACCTCTATTATTATTTCCCACAAACTTAACGAGGTTTCATATGTTGCCGACAAGATCACAGTTATCCGTGACGGTTCAACAATTGAGACCCTTACAAAGGGCGTGGATGATTTCTCCGAAGCAAGGATCATCAAGGGAATGGTTGGTCGTGAGCTTTCAGACAGATTCCCGAAAAGAGAGCCTCATATCGGAGAGGTAAAGATGGAGATAAAGAACTGGAACGTTTATCATCCTCTTTATAAAGAAAGAAAAGTCGTTGACAATGTTAACTTATATGTTAAAAAGGGCGAGGTTCTCGGAATCTCAGGTCTTATGGGAGCTGGAAGAACAGAGCTTGCCATGAGCGTATTTGGGAAAAGCTATGGGGAAAACATTACCGGACAGACTTTTATTGATGGAAAAGAAGTTCATCTTAATACTGTAAGTCAGGCAATCAAGAACGGACTTGCATATGTTACAGAAGACAGAAAGGGAAATGGACTTATCCTGTCTAATCCCATAAAGATCAATACAACCTTGGCTAACCTTGACGAAGTAAGTAATAGAAAGGTTATTGATAAGCACAAGGAATACTCAGTAGCAGTAGAGTATAAGGAAAAGCTAAAGACCAAATGTCCTACAGTAGAACAGAATGTTGGAAACCTCAGCGGTGGAAATCAGCAGAAAGTTCTTTTGGCAAAATGGATGTTTGCAGATCCTGAAATCCTTATCCTTGACGAGCCTACAAGAGGTATCGACGTAGGTGCTAAGTACGAGATCTACTGCATTATCAACCAGCTGGTAGCTGAAGGTAAATCAGTCATCATGATTTCTTCAGAGCTTCCTGAAATCCTTGGTATGTGCGACAGAATCTATGTTATGAACGAAGGAAAAATGGTCGGGGAGCTTGATGCAAAAGATGCAACCCAGGAAAAAATTATGACTTATATCTTACAGTCATCTGGAAACGAGGAGGAGAATCATGAATAAAGATCAAATTTTAGGATTTTTGAAAAAGAACACCATGGTGTTCGTTCTTGTAATAGTTTTAGCGTTCTTTTCATTTATGACAGGCGGAGCAATCCTGCTTCCCATGAATGTAAGTAACCTTATTTCACAGAACGCATACGTATTTGTTCTTGCAACAGGTATGCTGCTCTGTATCCTGACCGGTGGTAACATCGATCTGTCAGTTGGTTCAGTAGTATGTTTCGTTGGTGCCGTTGGTGCAACACTTATGATGAACTTTGGCGTTCCCGTATGGCTCGCAATCGTAATCATGATTGGTATCGGAACAGCAATCGGTGCATTCCAGGGCTTCTGGATTGCGTTTGTTCGTATCCCTCCTTTCATCGTAACACTGGCAGGTATGCTTATTTACAGAGGTCTTTCAAACGTAGTACTTAATGGTCTTACAG
The DNA here is from genome assembly GCA_017634825.1 of Butyrivibrio sp. Classification (GTDB taxonomy): domain Bacteria; phylum Bacillota; class Clostridia; order Lachnospirales; family Lachnospiraceae; genus Butyrivibrio. The sequence goes on along the minus strand of JAGBMP010000036.1, from coordinate 10,388 downwards.
TTTCAATCAAGGATCAGACAAGCTTTGTAAATCTGTTCGGTGGTGGTGCTAACTGCTACATTCCTGATTTCTTAGGCGGCGGAGCACTTAACCTTACATGTCTCTTTGCCGGAATCATCGGAGCAACAATCTATGTGCTTCTTCAGGTTACAGGACGTATCAAGAAAAAGAACTCCGGATATGAGCTTGAGAACATCGTAACATTTACAATAAAGACAGCAGTTCTGGCAGCAGTACTTGTAGCATTTGCTTACAGACTTGCTCAGCACAAGGGTATTCCTTCAGTTCTTATCTGGGTACTCATCGTAGTATTTGTTTACGGATACATCACAAGCAACACAACAATCGGACGTTACTTCTACGCAGTAGGTGGTAACGAGAAGGCTACAAAGCTTTCAGGTATCGATACAAACAAGGTTTACTTCCTTGCTTACACAAACATGGGATTCCTTGCAGCACTTGCAGGTATGATCACAATCGCTCGTCTTACATCTGCTCAGCCTACATATGGCCAGAACTACGAGATGGACGCTATCGGATCCTGCTTCATCGGTGGAGCATCAGCTTACGGTGGAATCGGAACAGTTCCCGGCGTTATCGTTGGTGCGGTTCTCATGGGTGTTATCAATCTTGGCATGTCACTTATGGGCGTTGATGCTAACATGCAGAAGGTTGTAAAAGGTATCGTTCTTCTTGCAGCCGTTATCTTCGACGTAGTATCAAAGCGTGGCGGAAAGTTCGTTGTAAAGAACTGATCTTAGAAAAGGTATTTCTTATAGGGTATATAAAGCCGGGGCGGTTTTTGCCCCGGTTTTTTTGTGCTATACTATAATACACTACCTAAATGTTTAATAAGAGGTTTTGTCATGATCACAAGTACATCCAACGACCGCGTCAAGAAGGTCGTAAGCTACGTAGAAAAGAGCAAGGCCCGTCGCGAGGACGGCGTCTTTGTAATAGAAGGAATGAAGATGCTCAGGGAAGCTCCCGTTCTTCAGGTTTCCGAAGTATATGTCACAGAGAAGTTTGTCTCCGGAGCCAGCGAGGAGGACAAGGAAATTCTCTGGAGATATGGCGCGGAAGAGGTTTCCGAGGAAGTCATGAAGAAGATGAGCGACACCCAGACGCCTCAGGGAGTCCTTGCGGTAATAAGGCAGTATGACTACACCTTGGAGGAGGTCATCGAGGGCTACAACCGGGAGGCAGCAGAATCGGGAAAAGAGAATGCTCCGCTCCTTCTTGTTCTTGAGAATATCCAGGATCCCGGAAACCTTGGCACCATGCTCCGCTCCGGCGAGGGCGCGGGGGTTACAGGTGTCATCCTCAGCAAAGGCTGTGCCGACATCTACAATCCCAAGGTAATAAGATCAACCATGGGCTCCATTTTCAGGATGCCATATATATATGTAGAAGATGTTCCTTCTTTGGTAAAAGAGCTGACGGCTAAGGGCGTACACACCTATGCAGCCCATCTAAAAGGGGAGAAGAATTACGACGAGTTCGATTACACACAGCCAACAGCATTTCTTATAGGTAATGGAGGAAACGGACTGACCAAAGAGACTGCAGATGCGGCTGAGATCTATGTCCTCATTCCCATGAAGGGAGAGGTGGAATCCATGAACGCAGCCACATCATCAGCAATACTTACATTTGAAGCTTCCAGACAGAGGAGGGGGTAAAGGAAATGACAGTAGGATTTATCGGATTAGGAAACATGGCAAAGGCAATGATCGGCGGCATTTTGCAGAAAGGCCTCATGGGACCGAATGAGATCATAGGCTCAGCCAACACAGAGGAGACCTGTCGTAAGGTTGCGAATAAGTTCGGCATCCAGACCAGGAACTCCAACGCTGCAGTTGCCAAGGAGGCAGACATCATCGTTCTTGCCGTTAAGCCTCAGTATCTCAAGGTTGTTATCGCAGATATTATGGACAGCATGGATGATAACAAGGTCATCGTCAGCATCGCAGCAGGCAAGACTATCGCATGGATCGAGAACGAGTTTGAAAAGCCCACCAAGATCATCAGAGTAATGCCCAACACACCTGCTCTTGTAGGCGAAGGATGCTCTGCTGTTTGCAGGAACGATCTTGTGGACGACAATTCCTATCACTTCGTAAAAGAGCTTTTGGAGAGTTTTGGAAAGGCATATACCGTGCCTGAGTCACTTATGGACGTAGTGGTCGGTGTAAGTGGATCATCACCTGCATATGTCTTTTTATTCATCGAAGCCATGGCAGATGCAGCAGTAGCAGGCGGAATGTCAAGAAAGCAGGCCTATGAGTTCGCTGCACAGTCAGTACTTGGCAGTGCCAAGATGGTCCTTGAAACAGGCAAGCATCCGGGAGAGCTTAAAGACATGGTATGCTCACCTGCAGGCACTACAATCGAGGCTGTAAGAGTCCTTGAGGAAGCGGGCTTTAGAGGGACCGTGATGGATGCTGTAACAGCGTGCATCGACAAGAGCAGAAGCCTGTAAATTTCACACTTTTTTGACATAAATTTAATAGAAATTTGACAAACCGGTTCATCTTTGCTATTATTACCTCCGAATTGTTTAAATCTTAATATGTTGCAATATCTTTGTAACAAATTTAAATAAAAAAGAGGATAGCAATCTGTATGGATAACTCACGTAAGTTATTCTTTGGGGCCACTAAGACCATGGCAGTACTTTTCCTGGTTGTGGTAATGTCTTTTACCCAGAGTATAACAGTAGAGGCAAGACGCACTTCAAACTATTTAGAACTTGCTACAGGAATTACAAATATTATCAGTCCCATCGCTCCACTTGGAATTGACAGCGAAGCTCCTGAGGTTAAGGCTGCCGAGAATGCAGAGAAGTCTGCAGCATCCGAGAGCAGCACAGAGAGTGCTTCAGAGAGCGAATCATCAAATCTCGTGATGGCCAATGTCAGCAGAGTGATGAATGTCAGGGAAGAGCCCAACGAAGACAGCGCTAAGGTCGGAGTTCTTTACAAGGACTGCGGAGGTAAGATTTTAGACAGACAGGACGGATGGACCAAGGTTCAGTCCGGAGATCTTATCGGATGGGCCAAGGATGAGTATCTTTTATTTGATGAGGATGCTGAGGCACTTGCTCAGGACGTTGGTAAGCAGATAGTTACCAGCAACGGAACAGCTCTTAACATCAGGGCTGAGGCTTCATCAGATGCCGAGGTTGTCGGCGTTCTTGCAGAGAACACCTTCGTAGACCTTATTGAGGATACAGGCGATGGATGGATCGCCGTTGATTACAACGATGAGACCGGATATGTCCAGGCTGATTATGTTACATCAACCTTCAAGATTGACTCCGGTGAGACCATAGCAGCCATCAAGCTTCGTGAGGAAGCTGAGAAGAAGGCAGCACTTACCAAGAACCGCGGAGCAGTCAGCGCAGATGCTGATGAGGTCAAGCTCCTGGCAGCTCTTATCCAGTGTGAGGCAGGTAACCAGCCTTACGAAGGTAAGGTCGCTGTAGGTGCGGTAGTTATGAACCGTGTTAAGTCAGGCGGATACCCGAGCAGTATTTACGGTGTAATCTATGCATCAGGTCAGTTCACACCTGCTCTTAACGGAACCGTCGCAAGGGTTTACAACTCAGGCAAGATCAGCGATTCCAATTACCAGGCGGCTCAGGCAGCCATAAGCGGTGAGACAACCGTAGGCGGAGCACTTCACTTCAGACGTGTAAACGGAAGAGAAGGAATCATCATCGGAGCACATGTATTCTGGTAATTTGGGGTGCACTAAATAAAGCATATATGATAGAATGTAGGGGATTGCTAAGCGCAATCCCCTTTTTGACCCCCGGGGACGGAGTCAAGGGCTCATTTTTGACCACTGGGGACAAAAGTCAAGGGCTCATTTTTATATTTTGGAGGAGGAACATCATGAATTTGTACGGAAGAGATTTTCTGAAACTGCTGGATTTTACCACCGAAGAGATAGAGTACCTCATTGACCTTGCAGCAGAGCTCAAGGACAAGAAAAAGAACGGTATTCTTCACGATGAGCTAAGAGGCAGAAACATCGCCCTGATTTTCGAGAAGACCAGTACCAGAACAAGATGTTCCTTTGAAGTTGCAGCTCACGACCTTGGAATGGGTTCAACCTACCTTAATCCCACAGATTCCCAGATCGGCAAGAAGGAGAGCATCGCAGATACAGCGCGTGTTCTTGCCGGCATGTACGACGGAATCGAGTACAGGGGCTTTGAGCAGGAGATAGTTGAGACAATAGCAAAGCACAGCAAGGTGCCGGTATGGAACGGTCTTACCAACGAATTCCACCCAACACAGATGCTTGCTGATGCCCTTACAATAAAAGAGCACTTCGGTCACCTTAAGGGAATTCACCTGGTTTACATGGGCGATGCCAGATACAACACAGGTAACTCACTGATGGTTCTTTGCGCTAAGCTGGGTATGCACTTCACAGCCGTATCCAACAAGAAGTACTTCCCATCAGAAGAGCTGGTTAAGACCTGTCAGGAGATTGCAGCACAGACAGGCGCAGTGATTGATTTCTCTGAGGATGCTATCGAGGGAACCAAGGGCGCCGATGTAATCTACACCGACATCTGGGTATCCATGGGCGAGCCCGACAGCGTATGGGAGGAGAGAATAAAAGACCTTGAGCCATACCGTGTAACTATGGACATAATGAAGAATGCAGGAGATTCTTGCGTATTCATGCACTGCCTGCCATCTTTCCACGACCTTAACACAGGCATCGGAAAAGACATCAAGAAGAAGTACGGTCTTGACGAGATGGAAGTTACAGATGAAGTATTCGAGTCAGATCGCTCTATCGTATTTGAGGAGGCTGAGAACCGCATGCACACCATCAAGGCAGTAATGTATGCGACCCTCAAGAAATAATGCTAAGTAAAGAACATATAAGCGAGCAGCTGCACACAAGATGGGCAGCTGCAAATATTTGGTATAAAGACATAACGGACTCCACCAACGATGACGCAAAGCGCCTTGCAGAAGAAGGTGCGCCCCACGGAATGCTGGTGGTTGCAGACAAGCAGGAACAGGGCAGAGGCTCACGAGGAAGAAGCTGGGAGACTCCTGCAGGCGTGGGCATCGCCATGAGCCTTATTGTGCGCCCCAAGGTCCCCATAGAGTGCGTATCGATGCTAACTCTGGTTATGGGACTGTCAGTTGCAGAAGGCGCGGAGCAGGCCATAAATGAGAGCATTTCCGAAAGCTCTTTTACCTGTAATATAAAATGGCCCAATGACGTTATCCTGGCAGACAGGAAGATCTGTGGAATCCTGACGGAGCTTCACATGGAGCCTTCGGGCGAGATGTCAGACGTGGTCATAGGTGTTGGCATAAACGTCAACATGGCGCGCTTTCCGGAAGATATTAAGGATGTGGCAGGATCTCTTTTAACCGGATGTGGACGCCCCATCGACAGGAGTCTTGTGGTGGCCAGGGTCATGGAGAGGTTTGAGGAGAACTACGAGAAGTTTGAAAAGACTCATGACTTATCGCTTCTTAAGGACCAATATGAAAAGAGACTGGTGAACAAGGGACTAAGAGTCATGCTCCTTGATACCAGAGAGCCTTCGGAAGTAAAAGGCAGAAAAGAAGTAGAACAGAAATTTGCAGAGCCTGACAACGAGCAGGGAGAAGCCCTTGGAATAACGGATAAGGGCGAACTCATTGTCAGAATGGATGACGGAGAGGTGCGCGAAGTTACTGCCGGCGACGTCTCAGTCAGAGGACTTTACGGATATGTATAACAGGAGGCTATGGATATGATCTTAGTCGTTGATGTAGGAAATACGAATATTACTTTCGGCGTTTTTGACGGGGAGGAGCTAAAGAGCTCGTTCCGCATGATGAGCAAGACCGACCACACTTCAGATGAATACGGAATTCAGATGCTGGAGATGATGGGACATAACGGCATTGATAAGGAGCAGATAGAGGGCGTTATGATCGCCAGCGTTGTTCCTCAGGTAATGCACGCTCTGGTCAATGCCATCGTTAAATACATAGGCAGGAAGCCTTATATTGTGGGACCCGGAATCAAGACCGGCATCAAGATCACAACCGATAACCCAAGAGAGATCGGACCTGACCTTATTGTTGACGCAGTTGCTGCCTATGAGATCTACGGCGGACCTGTGCTTGTGGTTGACTACGGTACAGCAACCACCTATGTCCCGATCAATGAAAAGGGCGAGTTCTTCGCGGGTGTTGTATCACCGGGAATCAGGATTTCAGCCAAGGCCCTCTGGGAGGGAACAGCCAAGCTCCCTGAGATCGAGATCAAAAAGCCCGATTCAATCCTTGCAAGGGAGACTATCTCCAGTATGCAGGCGGGACTTATTTATGGACAGATCGGCCAGTCCAAATACATCATCGAAGAGATGAAGAGAGAGTCAGGCCTTAAGGATATGAAGGTAGTAGCAACGGGTGGACTTGGAAGACTTATTTCAGAGCTTACGGAGGAGATCGATATCTACGATCCAATACTGACACTTAGGGGCCTTCAGATCCTCTATGAAAAGAACCGTAGGAACAAGCCACAGAACAAGGAATTTGATGATCAGAATCAGCCCGAATAAGGAGTTTATTTAATGAGTGCCAAGGAATTTGAAGAAGAATATAACAAAGAGTTTGAGGAAGACCTCCATATAGATGAGATGCAAAAGACCAACAAGGGACGCGTCTTTGAGCAGGCAGCAGGCGGAAGGATAGTTCTGTGCGGAGCAAACGCCTACGAGCGGAAGTATTATTTTAACCCGCTGTTCAAGCAGATCCCGGACAGCATCAAGAAAGAGCTCAACATCATAAGTGTCCTCTTTACCCAGGAGGCAGGCGGTATCTTTACCATTGTCTTTGAGGAGGACGGCAGCGTTTCAATCGAGACCAATGCCGATGAAGAGGATATTACCTACGATGAGATCACAGCAGGGCTTTTGGTTGGAGAGGTCAGGAGAAAGAGACAGGACCTGTTCGAGGCGCTGGGAATCTATTATAAGATTTATGTGCTGGGTGAGAAGGCTGCAGATGCATTGGATGAGGAAGAAGAAAACGGCGCGTTTTAATTAGAAAGACTTTATGGCAGGATACGGTAAGCTTCAAATAGGAAGCGTAACACTTGATAACAACATAATTTTAGGACCCATGGCAGGCGTTTCCGACCTGCCTTTTCGTGTGCTCTGCAGCGAGATGGGAGCCGGCCTTGTGTGCATGGAGATGGTCAGCGCCAAGGCTATTATTTATAAGAATAGAAACACCAACATGCTGCTGGAGATCCATCCTGACGAGCATCCGGTTTCGCTACAGCTCTTTGGCTCAGAGCCCGAGATAATGCAGCAGGCTGTTGAGATGATCAAGGACAGGCCCTATGACATCTTAGACGTTAACATGGGATGCCCCGTACCGAAAGTTGTAAGCAACGGCGAAGGCTCTGCCCTTATGAAGGATCCGGCCCTTATTGAAAGAATAGTGTCTGCGCTGGTACAGGTTTCCGACAGGCCTGTTACGGTCAAGATAAGAAAAGGCTTTACCGAAAACAGCGTCAACGCCGTTGAGTGTGCCCAGGCAGCAGAAGCCGGAGGGGCAGCAGCTGTAGCAGTCCACGGAAGAACAAGAGAGCAGTTCTACTCAGGTAAGGCCGACTGGGATATCATAAGGCAGGTAAAAGAGTCTGTGAAGATCCCCGTCATCGGTAACGGAGATGTGGTGGACGGAGAGAGCGCGGGGGCCATGTTTGAGCAGACAGGGTGCGACGGAGTCATGGTGGCAAGGGCAGCCCAGGGCAATCCGTTTATCTTCAGGGAAATCAAAAGCTTTTTTGAAAAAGGCGCAGCCTGTGAGAGGCCAAGCAGGAAAGAGGTCTACGACACAGTCATAAGGCATGCCGATATGCAGCTGAAATACAAGGGTGAGTACATCGGAATCCGCGAGATGCGCAAGCACGTGTCCTGGTACACCTATGGAATGCCCGGAAGTGCCAGGTTTAGAAACGAGATAAACCAGATGACGGACATGGATACACTCAAAGAAGCATGCGGTAAAATAATGCTCCCGCCTAGTGTTGACACATAAAATAATAAACAGTATAATAGCAAAGTTAAAAAATGAAATTAACTATTTTTCAGATATATTTTTTATGAAGGGTAGGGCAGAGTATTATGGAAGCTAAAAAGAACATTTTAACAAAAGAAGGACTTGCCAAGTACGAGGAAGAGCTCCACGATCTTAAGACAGTCAAGCTTAAAGAGGTAGCAGAGAAGCTCAAGGAAGCAAGAGAGCAGGGAGATCTTTCAGAGAACGCCGAGTACGACGCAGCCAAGGATGAGCAGCGCGATATCGCAGCCAGGATCGAAGTGATCGAGAAGATTCTTAAGAATGCAGAAGTTATCGACGATTCAGATGTTGATACAAACAAGATCAGCATCGGATGCACAGTTAAGCTTAAAGATCTTGAGTTCGACGAGGAGATTGAATACAAGATTGTTGGTTCATCAGAGGCAAACAGCCTTAAGGGCAAGATCTCAAACGAGTCACCTGTTGGTAAGGCGCTCATCGGTGCCAAGAAGGGACAGACAGTTTCTGTAGAGACACAGGCTGGCATCTTCAAGTATAAGGTACTTGGCATTCAGAGATCAGAGGTCTGATAAGAGACTTTAGATAACACGAGCCGGCGATAGCAATTCGTCGGCTCTTTGTACAATATGAAAGACACAGATTACGGAGGAATAACGGTGGCAGAGAATAATCAGCAGAACAATCAGCAGAATGCACCTGCAGAGGACATTGGACGTCTTCGTCAGGTAAGAAGAGATAAGCTTACTGAGCTCCAGGCTCAGGGAAGAGATCCTTTCCAGATCGTTAAATACGACCAGACACATCACACACAGCAGGTAAGAGATAACTTCGAGGCTCTCGAGTTTGTAGCTCCTGTAGACGAAGAAGGCAAGGCAGTAGTAGTTCCTATGTCAGATATCCCTGCAGATAAGCTTGTATCCCTGGCAGGTCGTATGATGAGCAAGCGTGTAATGGGTAAGGCATCTTTTGCTAACCTTCAGGACAGAGACGGACGCATGCAGCTCTACGTTTCAAGAAATGACCTTGGAGATGAGGCTTATGCTGATTTCAAGAAGATGGATATCGGTGACATCATCGGTGTTAAGGGCTTTGCTTTCAGAACCAAGACCGGTGAGATTTCAGTTCATGTAAAAGAGCTGACTCTTTTATCCAAGTCTCTTATGCCACTTCCTGAGAAGTTCCACGGACTTACAGATACAGAGATCAGATACAGACAGCGTTACGTTGACCTTATCATGAACGAAGAGGTTAAGGAGACCTTCAAGAAGAGAAGTGCTATCCTTCGTGAGATCCGTAACTTCCTTGCTGACAGAGACTTCATGGAAGTTGAGACTCCTATGCTTGTAGAGAACGCAGGTGGAGCAGCAGCAAGACCTTTCGTTACACACTACAATGCACTGGATGAGGAGCGTAAGCTTCGTATCTCTCTTGAGCTTTACCTTAAGAGACTTATCGTCGGCGGCCTTGAGAGAGTATATGAGATTGGCCGTGTATTCAGAAATGAGGGTGTAGATACAAGACACAATCCTGAGTTCACTCTTATGGAGCTTTATCAGGCATATACAGATTATCACGGTATGATGGATCTTACTGAGAACATGTATAGATACGTTGCTCAGGAAGTTCTTGGTACTACAAAGATTACATACAACGGAATCGAGATGGATCTCGGTAAGCCATTTGAAAGAATTACAATGGTTGATGCTGTTAAGAAGTACAGTGGTGTTGACTGGAATGAGGTTAAGGATCTTGAGGCTGCTCGTGCACTTGCTAAGGAGCATCACATCGAGTTCGAAGACTTCCACAAGAAGGGTGATATCCTGAATCTCTTCTTCGAGACATATGTTGAGGAACATCTTGTTCAGCCTACATTTGTTATGGATCATCCTATTGAGATATCTCCGCTTACAAAGAAGAAGCCTGAGAATCCGGAATATGTTGAGAGATTCGAGTTCTTCATGAACGGATGGGAGATGGCAAACGCTTACTCAGAGCTTAACGATCCTATCGATCAGAGAGAAAGATTCGCAGCTCAGGACGCACTTGCTGAAGCAGGTGATGATGAGGCTAATCATACAGATGAAGACTTCCTCAATGCACTTGAAGTTGGTATGCCACCTACAGGCGGTATCGGATACGGAATCGACAGACTTTGCATGCTGCTTACAGACAGCCCTGCAATTCGTGACGTACTTCTGTTCCCGACGCTGAAGTCAACAGGCAAGTAAACCCCAGTAAAATCAAGGGTTTCGAGTGGTAAAAGGAGCTTAGGTACCACAAAAGTACCACAATAGTTCCAAT
>JAGBMP010000035.1 GCA_017634825.1 Butyrivibrio sp. | reverse complement strand
GGCGAAGAGTTTGCTAAGTATGACGACGAGACTAAGGTAGTACTTAGTGAGCTCCCTGCAACAATCAGAGCTTATGCAACAAAGGAAGGCCTTACAAAGAGTATTACGGTTAATTATCAGTATACTCAGGCACAGGTTGCAACAGTTAAGGCATCTCCAAATGGCGGTTCAGTATTTGAAGGCCAGTTCGTTTCATTCAAGACTGCTACAGAAGGTGCACATATTCTTTACAGATTCAAGACTGCTCAAGAGTTTGCAGATGATGAAAAGAGTGAAGAAGCTGATAAGACCGATGACGCAGCAGGAACAGATAAGACAACTACAGAAACTACAGAAACAACAGAGGCTACAACAGAAACAACAGAGACAACATCAGAAACAACAGAAGCGGCAACAGAGACAGCTGATGCAACTGAGACAGAAGAGCACAACGACTGGAGACTTTATTCAGGATCCATCAAGCTTGAGAATCTTCCTTGCGAGATGCAGGTAAAGGCTGTACTGGAAGGCTATAAGGAAAGCCCGGTAACAAATCTTAAGTTTACTAAGAGACAAAATGCTAAGTACAACATCTACTTTGGTCAGATCCATGCACATACCAATATTTCAGACGGTGCCGGATCACTTGATGATGCACTTAAGCATGCATCAAACGTAGATAACCTTGATTACATCGTTATCACTGACCACAGTAACTCAATTGATAATGAGTCCGGTTCTAAGATTACCGAGAATGTTGATACTTCTGAAAACGATGAGTGGACATATGCTCACAACCTTGTTAAGCAGTACACAACAGATGATTTTACAGCTGCTTATGGTTATGAGATGACCTGGAGTAACGGTCTTGGACATATCAACACCTACAACACTCCCGGATTCCAGAGTCGTACACAGACAGCGTATTCTACATACTCAACAGCACTTGAGAATTACTATGCAGCACTCAGAACTGTTCCTGATTCAATCAGCCAGTTCAACCACCCCGGAACAACCTTTGGTGATTTCCAGGATTTCTCTTACTACACAGAAGAGAATGATGATCTTATCACAATGATCGAGGTTGGTAACGGTGAAGGAACAATCGGATCTTCCGGTTACTTCCCATCATATGAGTACTACACACGTGCTCTTGATAAGGGATGGCATGTAGCTCCTACAAACAACCAGGATAACCACAAGGGTAAGTGGGGAGATGCAAATACAGCACGTACTGTAATGCTTGCTGATACAAATGATGAGACAGCTATCTATGATGCGATGAGAAATTACCGTATCTATGCTACAGAGGATAACGATCTTTCCATCTATTACACACTTGAAGGTAATATCATGGGAACAATCCTTGAAAAGGATGCTGTTGGTGAATACCTTAACATAAAGGCAGATATCGTTGATCCTACAGATTCTTCTATCGGTAAGGTTGAAGTTATTGTAAACGGTGGTCAGTCCATCGATCAGAAGATAGTAGCAGAAAGTGAAGCAACAGTTGAATTTAATGTTCGTTCTGATTACTCATACTACTATCTGAAGATCACAGAGAATGATGGTGATATCGCTGTAACAGCTCCTGTATGGGTTGGCAATGTTGAGGCTTGTGGTATTAACCGTACATACACAAGTAAGGTTCTTGCAGTAGCAGGAGAATCTCTTGATGTTAACGTAGAGCTTTACAACAACGAAGAAAAAGATCTTGTGATCGACAGCATTGAGATTCAGCTCAGTGATGTTGATAAAAAGAAGACAGACGTTGTAAATGTTACCGGTGAGGAAGCTGGCATCACAGCCGTTGCTCCTAATGGTACAGCTACATACAAGACAGATTTTGTATATGATACTCCGGGACAGGTAACCTATGAGGTTACAGTAAATGCAACACTTAACGGTGTTCCTAAGAAATATACAGATAAGCTTACTTTAAGCTATGTAGTACCTGAGATGGTTACAGATGTCCTCATCGACGGCACACACTATAATGACTACGTGACCGGCTATTATGGCGGAAACATGTCATCCTTCATCAAGATCTGTGCTCAGAAGAACATCAGAGCTCAGGTAGTAACAAGCAAGATCACGCCTGAGATGCTTAAAGCATGCTCACTTCTTGTACTTTCAGCACCTGCCAAGAAGACAGGAACAGCCGGCGCAGGAGACTTCGTCGTTTCACACTACGAAGATGACTTCCTTGCAATGGTCAAGGATTACGTAGCAGGCGGTGGATCAGTTATCGTATGTGGCCTTGCAGATTATTCAGACACTAAAGACGGCCAGACTGTTACAGAGCAGAACAAGCTTCTCGAAGCTATTGGAGCAACAATCCGCATGGGCTCAGATGAGGTTTGCGATGATACAAACAACGGTGGTCAGGTATACAGAATGTATCCTACTACCTACAACGTAGACGAGGCAGCAGGATTGTTCGCAGGCCTTCGTGATGGCCAGAAGTACAGCCAGTACTCAGGCTGCTCAGTAGATATTTCAAATGCTACAGAGACAGATTTCGTTGATGCAGCTAAATGGCTTGTAAAGGGATTTGATACTACATACTCAGTTGATTGTAAGGATGCTTCAGGTAACGCTAATCCGGGAGCCCTTGAAAACGGCGTAAAGGGTATCAAGAACGACAACGAAGGAAACGTAACTTTCCTCGCAACCCAGCACACCAAGGCAGGCGGAGATATTTACGTAGCCGGTGGAGTATTCATTTCAGACTTTGAAGTAAGTGCAGAGATTGATAATGCAGATTCTCTTCCTTACACTAACTACACAATCATCAACAACATCCTTGATGGTGTAACTGTAGAGCTTCCTACATCAACAATTGCACAGGCTCGTGCAGGTCAGATGAACGAAGTATTCGCAGTTGAAGGTTATGTAACCAGTGGAACATCAAATCCTGATACAACCTTCTTTGATACGATCTACATCCAGGATGAGACAGCAGGTATTGATATCTTCCCTTATGCTACAGCAGGTCTTGAGATTGGTACCAAGGTACGTATCACAGGTTTTGTTGCTCAGTACCAGGGAGATATGGAGCTCAAGGTTATCTCTTCCAAGATCATTGATGACGAGCCTTATGTATGGGAGCCTAAGGTAGTTGATACCAAGACAGCTATGGATTATGCAGCTCTTGGGGGATCACTCCTTAAGACAACCGGTAAGGTTACAAGAGTAGCAGTCGGAGCAGACGGCAACATCGAAGAGTTCTGGCTTGCAGATGATACAGGAGTAGAGGCAGCAATCTTCATTGATGGTTATATCAAGTCAGGTACAACAGGTGATGAAGGTAAGGCAGCACTTAACGACTTTGTAAAGGTTGGCGCTGAAGTTTCAGCAGCAGGTGTTCTCTACATGCATCCTGAAGGAGACTCAGATGTATCCGTACCTGTATTCAGAGTTCGCAACTGTGATGACATCGAGCTTGTAAAAGCAGCTCCTGAAACAGAGTCAGGTTCAGGCGGCGGATCAGAATCAGGAAGCGGATCAGGATCAGGCAGCAGCTCAGGATCAGAGAGTGGTTCAGAATCAGGTTCCTCAGACAACGGCGGAAACAGTGGTTCAGGTTCATCTAACCAGACACCTGTTCAGAGAGTTCTTGGAGCTATTAAGCAGGCTGTTGAATCCGTAGTTAATACTGTTGCAGAAAGAGTCAACAACTTTGTTGGCAGAATCTTCGGAAGAAGCAACAAGAACAATACTACAGAGACTACAACAGGCACATCTGAAGGCGAAGTAGTCGGAAGTGTTACCGGAGATAATGATCAGCAGGCAGCAGTAGAGACACCTGAGCAAAGCACTGATAACCAGCAGGCGATAGTAGAGACAGGTGACGACAAAACTGCTACAATTGTTGAGGAGGCAACACCTACAACAGATAAGCCTGAATCAAAGGCTAGAAAAGCAGCCAAGGCTGCAGCAGCAACAGTAGTTGTTGCTTCAGGACTTGGACTTGCTGCAATCGGACTCAGAAAGTTGTTGTTACTGTTACATGTACTTAAATAATTTGGATAAAAAAAGAACAATTAAAAATATCTTCGTGATCATAGCTTTTTCATTGGTACTTATTTTCGCGCTTGTCCTTGCTAACAGGGACAAGCCGGAATATACCACAACCGGGGATACCGGAGTTGAGTATGAAAATGCCAAGGTCCTGGCGGTTACTGAGGATAACTCAGTGATCGACCGGGACAACGAAGATGTCCTAAGAGGGAGCACTGAGCTGAAGGTAGAGATACTCACCGGTAGGTACAAAGGCGATATCTGCTTTGTTACCAACTATTTCAGTGCTCTTTATAACGTTGATGTAAAGGCCGGAGATACCGTATGTGTCCGCATAGACACAACCGGAGAAGGCATTTACAATTGCAGCATTTATAACTACAACAGGGTACCTTTGGTAATTGCCCTTGTAGTCATCTTTTTCCTGAGTCTTGCTATAATTGGCGGACTTCAGGGAATAAAGGCATTTGCAGGTCTTGTTTACACGGTCCTATGCATCTTTGGTATTCTGCTTCCTCTGGCTCTTAAAGGTGTAGAACCAATACCGCTCACCTGTGCGATCATCTTTTTCACCAGCGTGGTATGTTTCTACCTTATCGGAGGAATCAGCAGGAAGACCATAGCAGCGGCTCTTGGTTGCTTTTCAGGAGTCCTTATCGCAGCACTGCTTGCGCAGGTGGCAGCAAACATTGGCGGAATCTCCACCTTCCAGATGGACGAGGCGGAAGCACTGCTCCTTCTTAAGAGCACAACTTCCATTAAGTTAAGAGGTCTTTTCACCAGTGGAATACTGATAGCGGCCATGGGCGCAGTAATGGATATCGCGATGTCTATTGCGTCAGCTCTCGAGGAGGTTCATAATATTAATCCTGAGAGGGATGCAAAAGAGCTGTTCAAATCCGGCATGAATATCGGCCGGGATGCCATGGGAACCATGGCAAACACGCTGGTTTTGGCATACGTGGGAAGTGCACTGAATATGTGTGTGCTAATCTATTCCTACGGAGTTGGCCTAAGGCAGCTTCTTAATACGGATTTTGTGGCAATTGAGATCATAAGAGCAATTGCCGGAAGCGTGGGAATCATTTGTGCTGTTCCCTGCGTTTCGATCATCGCAGCCCTCCTATACACTCGTAAGAAATAAGGATAGGTGGAGCTTATTGAAAACATCAAATAGAACAAATTTATGGACATATATGCCGGTGGTGGTACTCTCTGCAGTTTTATGCTGTGTTCTGTGGGGAAGTGCTTCACCGGCTATTAAAATTGCATACGAACTTTTCAGGATAGACGCATCTGACACACCATCGCGCCTCATGCTCTCGGGAGCAAGATTTGTGCTGGCAGGGGTCATGGTCATAATCTTCGGATCTCTCATAAGCAGAGAAGCTCTTATTCCGAAAAAGACATCCTGGAAGTATATAATAATTCTCTCCCTGTTCCAGACCATCGGCCAGTACTACTTTTTCTTCATGTCCCTGGCCAACACATCGGGAGTCAGAGGATCTATCATCAACGCATCAGGCAATTTCCTGGCGCCTCTCATTGCCATGTTCATACTTCGCTTAGAAGCCCCTGCAGTCAAGAAACTGATAGGCTGCGCCGTGGGATTTGCGGGGATAATCCTGTTCTTTGGAGGAATATCATCCCTGACAGAAGGCGGAATAACTTTTGCCGGAGAGGGTGCTATGCTGTGTGCAGCCTTGTTTTATGCAATCTCCGGGTGCTGTATCAAGATCTTTTCCAAATATGAAAATCCTGTTATCCTCAGCGGTTATCAGTTCTTTATAGGTGGCCTTGTACTGCTCTTCGTCGGATTTTTCATGGGCGGAAGTCTTGTGTTCTTCAGCGCAGGATGTTATCTTAATCTGATATACATGGGATTTATCTCGGCCGGCGCGTACACGCTGTGGGGAATACTGCTTAAGTACAACCCGGTCAGCCGCGTATCGGTGCTTGGCTTTATCAATCCAATAATGGGAGTTCTTCTGTCAGCTCTTTTCCTGGGAGAGGGAAATGAAGCGTTCTCGGCAGGAAGCATACTCTCGCTGTTACTCGTATCGCTGGGAATATTCCTGGTCAACTATAAGTTTGAGAAGAAATCATGACAACATTTGAAACCGGAAACAGAGAAGAAGCAATTAAATATAAATTCACATTGAAGGAGTGCTTTTTTGGCGATTCTGTCTTCTACAGAAGAGTAGCAATGGTCGTGGTTCCCATGATCGTTCAGAACACCTTAAGTAACATCGTGGGACTGCTCGATAACGTAATGGTAGGGCGCCTTGGACCACTGCAGATTCCGTCTGTGGCTGTAGTCAATCAGCTCCTTTTTGTCTTTTACCTGTGCATCTGGGGATCGCTTGCCGGCGCAGGTATCTTTAGCACGCAGTTTTTCGGCAAAGGAGATATGGACGGTGTCCGCTATGCCATCAGGTTCAAGCTCCTTACTGCCATTACCATATTTACCGTTGCCATCGCGATCCTGTACTTCAACGGACCGGCGCTGATCCTTGATTATATAGCAAAAGACACTACGGATTCAGCCAGGGCTGAGACTCTTGGGTACGCACTTTCGTATCTCCACATAATGCTGATAGGCCTTGTGCCTTTTTCTCTTACACAGGTTTACGCCAGCGCCATGAGAGAGTCGGGAAAGACAACGCTGCCAATGGTGGCCAGTATGGTAGCCATGGTTGTGAACTTCCTGTTTAATATTGTTTTGATATTTGGTTATCTGGGATTTCCAAGACTTGAAGTAAGAGGTGCTGCTGTAGCAACAGTAATTTCAAGATTTGTAGAATTTGCCATTGTTGTGATAGGCGCCCACAGAAGGGGTACGTCTTATACCTTCTTTAAGGGGCTTTACAACGGCTTTAAGATTCCGGTAAGTCTCATATGGCCTATTCTGTCCAGGACTTTGCCACTGTTTTTGAATGAGTTTTTATGGTCCTTTGCTCAGGCCAGACTCCTTCAGGCATATTCGGTAAGAGGCCTTGCGGTTGTATCTGCCATGACCATCAGCAGTACAATATCTCAGATATTCAACGAGGTCTTTTTATCGATTGGAAACTCTACGGGAATCATAGTTGGACAGGAGCTTGGTGCTGACAGGCTGGTTTCAGCCAGAAGAAGTGCCTGGAGAATGGCGGCTCTTAGTTTTATGAGTACTATTGTTATGGGTTCGCTCCTTGCGCTTGCTGCGCCTTTTATTCCTCAGGTGTATAACACTACGCCCGAGACAAAAGCGCTGGCAACCAGATTTATTCTGGTTTTGGCATGCTGTATGCCGATACATTCCTATGCAAACGTTTCTTACTTCACGCTGAGGTCAGGTGGCAAGACGCTGATCACCTTTATCTTTGACAGCTGCTTTGCATGGCTTGTTTCAGTACCGGCATCCTTTATTCTCAGCAGATATACAAATCTCCCGGCAATTTACATATTCATCATCGTAAACAGCCTGGAGATCATTAAGTGCATTATTGGATTCTGCCTTGTAAAGAGTGGTATCTGGGTGAGAAACATTGTAAAAGAAGATTAGGGCATTACGTACTTTGACATGATCTCCGTAAGCTCTTTTACCTCTTCTTCGGAGAGATTTTCCTTGGCGTATTCCATAAGCCCGTTTGCATCTCCGCTGTTTACATAGGACTGGACCTCGGATACGGAGTCGATGCTTACGTTGTTTGCGATGATCTCTGTAACTGTATCCTTGTCCTCTTCTGACATTGATTCGTAGATCTCTTTTGTCTTGCCCGTTGCGTTCTCTGCGTAGGTATCAAGTGCCTCGCTGACGATCGCCTTGGTTATGGGATTGGCTGTGCTGGTCTTGGCGGTAGTGGCCTGTTCCTGTGTGGCCTTTACGTCCTTCATGATTGAATTCCTGCCCACGAGGAAGATCACTCCGATCAGGAGAACTACAAAAAGTGTTATTCCAAAAGCCTTAGCTGCTTTCATTGATTTATTGTCCTTTCATAAATGCTTAAAGTTCTTTTTAGGTAATGCCTATACAATAATAATGCGCATAACAATTGATGTCAAAGGAGAATTATCATGCGGATTAGAAAGATGATGGGCCTGTTTATGGCTCTTATGCTGCTGGCTGGATGCGGCAGAAATACAGTTGAGACAGAGGTAGAGACTCAGACGGATCAGACTGCGTCTGTATCTACCGGACCTTCTGTCACCATAACCGGTTTTTCGGCAGAGACTGACGAAGCTTATGATGCCTTTGTCCTTATTGGAGAG
>JAGBMP010000034.1 GCA_017634825.1 Butyrivibrio sp. | reverse complement strand
CGCTTCATCGAAGGCGCAGCAGTCTGCAACATGTCACACTCAGGCCTTACTTCGAACTGCTTCAGGGACGATGGCCACTATGACATAATCAGAGAGATGATAAAGCCCGGCGACTGCCTGATAATGCAGTTTGGTCACAACGACCAGAAGCGCAGGAACTTATCGGCATTCGGCGGATATGCAGATAACCTGAAAAGATTCGTCAAGGAGACAAGGCAGGCCGGAGCCGAAGCTATCCTCTGCTCTCCCATCAGCCGCATTCCTCTTGAGCTCTCAGAAGAGGATGCCAAGGCTCTTAACATGGACAGGCACTACTCGCTACTTGCAGACCACGCCAGGGCTACCGAGGCTGTGGCAAAAGAGCTTGATGTGCCCTTCATAGATCTTCACGGCCTGACATTCGAGAAGTGGCTTGAGTTTGGTGATAATGCAAAAGACTTCTTCATGCCCGGTGACGTGACCCACACCAACGAGTACGGGAGCGTCATGATAGCCGATATTTTCATGAAGACTCTGCGCTCTCTGGATAAGGGAAAAGACACTCTTCCGGGCAGGTGCGACAATGGACTTACCTTCAGTTTCTGGAGTCCTGAGTCTGACGTCAAGGTTATTCCTGCGCAGGAGCCTGAACCGGATATCTTCTCAATACCCCTGCCCTACCTTGATATTGCAGGATTTGAAGATAAGGAAGGTCTTGAGAAAGCTTTCAGATACTGCCTGCTAGACCCTTGCGTCATGTTCCTTCACCCGGATGCACCTATGCCAAGGGCTCAGCTCCTCATGGTGCTGTTCAAGGCACTTCGCATCGCAGGTACAAGGCCTTACAGAGGCAAGTTTGCTGACCTTAAGATTGATGAATGGGACAGCGGATATGTTGAGACTTTGATATCCGAGAACCTGATAGATCCTGTAACCACTAAGAGTGAAGGCGACAAGCTCTTTTTCAGGCCTGACGATTCTCTGACCTACGAGGAACTGGACAGCTTCCTTATGAGGTTTTATGAAAGTGATAAGAGTAAAAGAGATATCCCTTTGGAGGAATGCGTAAGAAGGGCCATGGAACTTGGCATCGACAAAAGAAAAGATGTTACCCCCGGAAAGTGGATTTCCCGAGGGGAAGTTTATACAACTCTTGCCGGATTCATTGATCTGGAAGAAGACATAAAGACAAGGAGTATCAACTTTGAAGCATAAATTTTTGATGGACTTTAGAGCCACAGCAAGTGAAGCAGAAGTTTTCTGGGACCTTCCCGAGGATGCTACAAAAGAGTTTTCATACAGCATACTTGCGGACGGTGAACCGGTCGGAGATACAGATAAAACTCACTTTACTCTTAAAGGTCTTTTGCCTGAAAAAGACATTGAGGTTGAGGTCATCATGCACTCTCCCGATGGGGATTCCCGCTCCCTTGGAAAGATCACTGTCAGAACCTCTCGCCTTAAGAAAATGATCGATGTTACTTCGGCGCCTTACAATGCTCTCGGCGATGGCAAGACCTTAAATACTGCAGCTCTGCAGAAGGCTCTTGATGATTGCGATGAGAATTCTTACGTATATGTGCCGGCAGGAACCTACCTTACAGGTGCTCTTGATATGCACTCAAACACAGAGCTCTTCGTTGATAAGGGTGCAACGCTGCAGGGAACAGAGAGTCCTTCCGATTACCTTCCCAAGATAAAAAGCAGGTTCGAGGGCTATGAGAGGCTCTGCTACAGAAGCCTTTTAAACCTTGGACAGCTCGATCACGATGCATCCTATAACTGCGAAAACGTTGTGATCAGAGGCGGCGGAAGCATCATAGGCGGCGGATGGCTCCTTGCAAAGGCCTGCGCCAAGATTGAAGCTGAGGACCTTAAGGAATACATCGCTTCTCTTGGCGATAAGATTAAAGAATACGAGAAGCCCGAGACCATTTCCCACAGAGTCAGGGGCAGGCTAATCAATATGAGCAACTGCAGAAATATCTGGATCACAAATCTGACACTGGGCTTTTCTCCTTCCTGGAATCTGCACTTTGTTTACTCCGATCAGATTGTTACGGACCACTGCACCATTAAGTCTCAGGGCGTGTGGAACGGCGACGGCTGGGATCCCGATTCATCGACCAATTCAACGATCTACGCCTGTGACTTCTACACCGAGGATGACTCCGTAGCCATCAAATCAGGTAAGAACCCTGAGGGTAACGTCATCGGCAGACCGACCAGGAACATCAGAGTCTTTGACTGCATCTGCCACATCGGCCACGGACTCTGCGTCGGAAGCGAGATGAGCGGCGGCGTGGAAAATGTCTTTTTATGGGACTGCGACATGAGGCCCACCTGGTCAGGGATTGAGATCAAGTCAACCAAAAAGCGCGGAGGCTACGTTAAGGGCGTATCCGTAAGGGATATTGCTGCTTCACACGTCATGATCCATTCCGTGACCTTCAACGACGACGGCGTAGGCGCAGAAACAATGCCTGTCATCGAGGACTGCCACTTTGAGAGGATGCATCTTCTTGGAAGGTTTCTTGATAACAACGCCGGAAAAAATGAATGGCACGACTGCCCTTCCATCGAGCTTTGCGGCTTTGATGAGCCCGGGCACGAGCTAAAGGACATAAGCTTTAAGGATATTGAGATTGAAGAACCTGCAGAGGGTGTTGAGGATATTCATGTAGAGTTCGCGATCGACCCTGTTTTTGAAAACATAAAAAGGTGCCCAAGAAGTGGCATGGGAGCTGTATAACATTTATAAGGAGGTGTAAGTATGGAAAGATATGCATGGAAAGGCATGGTTTTAAAGGGCAAGAAAGACGAGTACATCAAAAGACATGATGAGATCTGGCCTGAGATGGTAGAAGTCCTAAAATCCGCAGGAATCTGCAACTACAGCATCTACATGTACGAGCTTGATGATGCAGAATTTGACGCTGAGGTATTTGGATATTATGAGTGTGAAAAGGGCATAGAATATGCCGGCAGATACCAGGCAGAGAGCGAAGTTGTGGACAGATGGGATGAGAGCATGAAGGGCATTTTGATCCTGGAAAAGGACGAAAAAACAGGAGCCCAGAAGCAGATGAAACAGGTCTTTCGCCTGGACTAAAAAAAGCAAAACCGTCACTTTTTATTCAGAGGAAAGTGACGGTTTTATTTTGTCTTATAAATTTATACAGCTGAAATTGTAAGCTTTTGTGGCTCCATATTTCTGATCTCGCCCTTACGGCCGCGACATACCATTCCGCTGTCAATTGAGATCATGATGGCATGGGCTTTCATGGCAGCGTGTATCTGCTTGACAGCAGCCTCATAATCCTGCGGAGTCATGGGAATTACGTATTCATGATTCAGATGCTCTGTAGAGATCACGGCCGATCTGAATCTTGGAACGTATCTTATGCCATAGAAGGTACATATCTCCGTGTTCAGCATTCCACTGTTATCCGAGCATTGCATCGAAATATACATAAGCCCCTCCTTTTAAATTGTAAATCCGCGTACAAAATCCTCAATAGTTGCCGCTGCGTTGGATACTGTTGTTGCGCTGTCATCAACACCCTGGCTCTCATCTGCAACCTGCTGAGCGCTGACAGCAAGGTTGTCGGTTGTTGCTGTAACTTCCTGGGTACTTGCCGACTGCTCCTCTGAAATTGCTGCAACGGATGTAGCTATTGTGTCAACGTTCCCAATCTTCTCTATCATATCCTTGAAGGTATCGCTGGTCTCATCAAGACTTGAGAATATCTCTTCAAAGGTCTTTCCTGCTGTCTGTACAGCTTCCGAGCTTGCTGTGATCTCATCCATATTGGCCTGGGATTTCTCCGAAAGCTCTTTTATCTGCTGAGTGATCTCAGTTATGATCTTGCCGATCTCTGTGGTGGACTCGGCGGAGTTGGCTGCCAGCTGTCCGATCTCCTGAGCAACAACCGCAAAGCCCTTACCTGCCTCTCCTGCTCTTGCTGCCTCGATTGAAGCATTCAGTGAAAGGAGGTTTGTCTGGGATGCGATGGAATTGATGATCTCGATGATGGAGTTGATCTTCTGGGCGGATTCACCAACTGCCTGAACATCGCTGTTCATATCGCTCATGGAGTTTGAAATCTTCTCCATTCCCCTCTGAACAACTTCCATATCCCGCTGTCCGTCCTTGGCTTTAACTACCAGATTGTTAACAGTCTGGTTGGCAGCATTGCCCTGCTCGGTAAGGTCTGCTACCTCTCCTGCAAGCTCTGTTGCGTTTTCTGCAAGTTCTGCTACCGCGCTGGCCATTCCGTTCATTGCATCCCTGATCTGGCCCATGTTGGTGGACTGCTCGTTTGCCTGAATATTGAGCTTTCCTGATGCGTCCTTACTGTTCTCGGCCTCAATGGCAAGTCTGTCTGTCTCGTCCTTGATATTTCCAAGGGTTCCTCTCATGTGATCCACGAAGGCCTTCATATTGTTATTCATAAGGCCGATCTCGTCATCGCCGCCCTTTGGTATATCAACCGTAAAGTCGCCATCTGTGATCCTTGTGATATTTTCCGTAAGGGCACCAACAGGT
>JAGBMP010000033.1 GCA_017634825.1 Butyrivibrio sp. | reverse complement strand
GCGCAACTCTCATGGATAAGTACTATGGAGAGCTCTTTTACGCTTATGTTGATACCAACAAGTTCCAGATTCCGGGTTATGTGACTATTCCTATCGAATACGATGTAGAGGTGGGCGAGGTTTATTACCTGTACCTTGATGGCTGCAGATCCAAATACAGCGTGGCCTACGAGAGCGTTGAGTCCGATTCTGCCTATGTTGGCGGAGTATTCAGGGATGGAGTGGATGTTCCTGCCCGTCACCTTGCGGCAATTTACAACTACAGACTTCCAATCTCCAAGACTCTTTCACTTGAGCTTATTGCAGGAATTCTGGCTGTAGCCCTTATTCTGTGGGCAGCCATAGGATTATATTTCAGGAAAAGATCTGACAGGAATACCTTAGTTACTGTAAGGCAGGCACTAAAAGTAGTTGCTAATCCCATCATTGCACTCTTCTTTGGAAGCCTCATGATCATGGTATTCCCGCTTAGAATATTTGACATGAGAGTTCTGGATATTGTCTTTTACGAGATTGGACTCATGATCAGTGCAGGGATCGCCTTCTATGCAGTTAACCACAAGACTGTAAGGCATGAGGTTGGTATTTCATTCTGGGAAGAAATTGATTCAGGAAACAAACTCAGATACATCCTCATGATGTTCTCAATGGCAATGTCCATCTGGTATGCCTGCGATTACATGAATGACCTTTACGATATTTACCACACTCTTTCTGAGAGAAGGATGCTCATCTGGCTTTTGATCTTTATGATCCTTACCCTCAGCTACAAAGAGCTTGTTAACATGGTCAATATCCTTTGGCTTATTGGCTCAGTTATTTACGGAGTTCATTACTACAATGCATATGTTCTTGCAGACACGGAAAAAGAGTATGACCTCCACAATATGATCCTTAAATACGGCATTATCATTGTGATCCTCGGAGGACTTCTTGTACTTAACCTTATAAGACTCCTTGTGGGCTTTGTTATGGATGTTTTGTCAAAAGATATTCAGAAAAAGAGCTCAGAATACAGGCTCTCACCCTATGGATTTTTGGTGCTCGTATTCCTTGCATCAATTGTTATCATGAGAAATACCAGATGGTGGGGAGTGGCTCTTGCAGTTACTTTTACCTGTCTGTATATCAGACTCTCTGTCTGGAAAAACAAAGAAGACTTTATAAAGATCGTATCCGGCGGACTTATGATGAATTTTGCTATTTCACTTGTATTTAGCCTGCTTCATCGCTATTTTGCAGGATACGTAAGCGGAAGATTTGGATTTCTTTTCCACACAGTTACCGTGACTGCTGAGTATTTCACGTTCATGGGGGCTGTGGCAGCAGTTCTTTTGACAGCAAAGATAGTAGCACTTCCAAACCACATCGGAATAAAGCAGGTCATAAAGACAGCCTGGAAGGAAATTGTGCTCTTTGGATGGATCGCATCCTACGCGATATTTACAGTATCAAGGACAGCTTACCTTGCCATGGGCGTTTGCATCTTGCTTGTGCTCATTGTAACTGCGGCAAGATATAAAAAGCAGTTCTTTAGAATGCTCCTTGTCATGATAGCATCAGTGATCGTGTGCTTCCCGGGGGCATTTACCCTTCAGAGGATAATCCCTGCCATGGTGGCAAGACCTGTTGTGTATGCAATTGACGACACTGATGAGTTCATAAGAGGCGGCGCAGCGTGGGATAGCCCTAACTTTATGTGTGTGGAGAGATTTGCAGGTCTTTTTGCAGGTAAGATCCTTGGAATATCTGTTGGCGACTATAATTATCCGGTGGATCTGTACAACTACGATCCCGTAACCGGTGACCCTTACCTTGATTACTATGGCAATGATTATGAGGGAAGCGATGAGCAGGAGCAGAAATACGGATTTGTAACAGACTATGATCCTGATGAGCTTTTGGCCAGCGCAGCAATCACAAGGGCGGAACTTGGAATCCTGATGCTCACGGAAGAGGTCAATGAATACGTTGACTCTTCCAACATCATTGATGTCCTTTCAAATGGCCGAATTACTATATTCAAGTCCTATTTAAAAGAGCTGAATCTTACAGGACATGATGAGATGGGAGCAGAGCTTCCAAATGGTGAAATAGCAGTACATGCCCACAATACTTACATTCAGGTGGCATACGACCACGGAGTTATTGTCGGAGCTTTATTTATACTGTTCATAATTGGTGGAATTGTATGCGGTGTGGCATATTACAAGAGAGAGAAAAAAGAGCCTCTCGCCCTTATGCCCTTTGCTGTTGTCCTGGGCTTTGCCGTGGCAGGAATAAGTGAGTGGGTATTTATGTTCAGCAATCCTATGACACTTGCTCTTATGTTTGCAATTGCTCCATTATTATTTCAGAAAAAGGCAAAATAAAAATGCGCAAAGAAAAAGAACCCTTTAACTATCAAAAACTATATAGAAGAACAGGCCTTATTATCTACGATATCATAAGCGTTATCGTGGCAAGCTACGTGGCGATCCTTATAAGATATGAGTTCAGGATCGGTACTATTCCTGATCACTTCCTGGATCCTGTAACTACTTTTTTGCCTCTTAATATATTGATAACATTGGCTGTGTTCTATTTCTTTAAGCTCTATGACAGCTTGTGGGCCTATGCCGGCGAAAGAGAGATGCAGAACCTTGTAATGGCCTGCGTCCTTTCAGGTGTTATCAATGCCATTGGCCTTCAGTTCTTTAAATCAGAAGATCAGCCTGTTCCTCAGAGCTACTATTTTCTGTACACATTTTTGCTCATAACATTTATCTTTGTCAGCAGATTCTCCTACAGATTCTTAAGAGGACAAAAACACAGAGCTGAGAACAAGCACAACTCCAAGGCCGTTATGATCATCGGCGCAGGAGAAGCTGCCAATATCATCATAAAAGAGATAATTACAAGCAACTACTCCACAATGTCCATCAAGTGCATTATTGATGATGACACAGAAAAGTGGGGCAAATATATTCAGGGAATCAGAGTTGTAGGCGGAAGAGAGAGAATCGTTGAGTGCGCTGATCTCTACGACATCGATGAGATCATCGTGGCAATGCCATCAATATCAAGGCAGGAGCTCAGAAAAATCCTTGATATTTGTAAGAACACAGATTGTAAGCTCCGTTCGCTTCCCGGAATGTATCAGCTTGTTAATGGCGAAGTAAATGTATCAAGACTTCGTGACGTAGAAGTTGAGGACCTTCTTGGAAGAGATCCCATCGCAGTTGACCTTGATTCCATTGCAGGCTACGTAAGCGGCAAGACTGTCATGGTCACAGGTGGTGGCGGTTCAATCGGCTCTGAGCTTTGCAGACAGATTGCCCAGCACTCACCAAAGAGACTTATCATTGTTGATATTTATGAGAACAACGCCTATGACATTCAGCAGGAGCTTAAGACAAAGTGCCCTGACCTTGATCTTGTTGTTCTTATTGCTTCAGTTAGAAATACACTTAGAATAAACACTATTTTTGAGCAGTACCAGCCTGATATCGTATATCACGCAGCAGCTCACAAGCATGTTCCTCTTATGGAGGACAGCCCGGGAGAGGCTATCAAGAATAACGTTTTTGGTACCTGGAAGACAGCCATGGCAGCAGCAATGAACGGCACCAAGAAGTTCGTTCTTATCTCAACCGATAAGGCTGTTAACCCCACAAACGTCATGGGAGCCAGCAAAAGAATCTGCGAGATGATCGTACAGACCTTTAATAAGCACTATGACACAGAATTTGTTGCAGTTAGATTCGGTAACGTACTTGGTTCAAACGGCTCTGTTATCCCGCTCTTTAAAAAGCAGATCATGGCAGGCGGCCCTGTTACAGTAACAGACCCTAACATTATCAGATACTTCATGACTATATCCGAGGCAGTTTCCCTTGTGCTTCAGGCAGGAGCCTTTGCAAAGGGCGGAGAGATCTTCGTTCTTGATATGGGTGAGCCTGTAAGGATCCTTGATCTTGCCGAGAACCTTATAAAGCTTTCAGGCTTCAAGGTTGGTGAGGATATAAAGATTGAATTTACAGGACTTCGTCCCGGAGAAAAACTCTATGAAGAGATGCTCATGGACGAGGAAGGCCTTCAGGATACAGCAAATAAGATGATCCATATAGGAAAGCCAATCGAGCTCGATGAGATGAAGTTCTTTGCAGAGCTTGAGAGACTTCATAAGGCTGCAAGAGCTGAGTCACCGGACATTAAGTCACTTGTCCGCGAGATAGTAACAACCTATCATCCAACAGACAATGAAGATGACAAGACAGCAGAGCACATGGAAGCTCTGAAAAAGGCAGCAGAAAAGATAAATGAAGAGTAAAAACACTTGCCGATGTACCTGATGAGATTTTATTGAATCTTGTGCAGCGGATAAGAGTAATGGAGGCATCATGGAAATAAAAAGATTTGAGAAAAAAGTTTATCTTTCTTCTCCAACCATGCATGGTGATGAGCTTAAATACATGCAGGAAGCCTATGAGACCAACTGGATGTCAACTGTTGGAGCCAATATCAATGAGACTGAGAGACTTGTAGCAGAAAAGATCGGCTGCAAGGACGCCGTAGCTCTTTCCTGCGGAACAGCAGCTCTCCACCTTGCTATAAAGCTTGCAGGTGAAAGACTTTACGGCCAGCCAAAGGTTGGACACGGAAGCCTTGAGGGCAGAAAAGTCTTTTGTTCAGATATGACATTCGATGCAACAGTAAATCCTGTTGCTTATGAGGGCGGCGAAGCGGTATATATCGATACCGAAAGAGATACCTGGAACATGGACCCGGTTGCTCTTGAGAAAGCATTTGAAATCTATCCTGAGGTAAAACTTGTAGTAATAGCGCACCTTTACGGCACTCCCGGCAAAGTAGATGAGATCAGAAAAGTCTGCGATGCACACGGAGCTCTTATAGTTGAGGATGCCGCAGAGTCTTTTGGTGCAACTTATAAGGGACAGCAGACAGGACTCTTTGGTGATTACAGCGTTATTTCTTTTAACGGTAATAAAATAATCACAGGCTCATCAGGCGGAATGTTCCTGACAAATAATGTAGATGATGCCCACAAGGTCCGCAAGTGGTCAACTCAATCAAGAGAAGATGCTGCCTGGTATCAGCATGAGGAGCTTGGCTTTAACTACCGCATGAGTAACGTTATCGCAGGCGTAGTAAGAGGCCAGATGCCATACCTTGAGGAGCACATTGCTCAGAAGAAAGCAATCTATAAGAGATACAAAGAGGGCTTTAAAGACCTTCCTGTAACCATGAACCCATATGATGAGGCAAATTCTGAGCCTAACTTCTGGCTTTCATGTCTCCTTATAAATGAAGATGCTATGTGCAAGCAGGTTCGCGGAGAAAAAGATGTTCTCTATGTTTCAGAACCCGG
>JAGBMP010000004.1 GCA_017634825.1 Butyrivibrio sp. | reverse complement strand
TGGAGAGTCGCCCTTGATACACTGGTTCCGCAGAGTCTTGCAGGCTTACCTGTCTCGGCGTCGTGAAAGCTTCCGGTAAATGTGAGTTTACCTGTTCTTCCTACATCAACCAGTATCTCATCCATCTCAATAACTCTCTCTTCAGGCGGATACTTATATGCAATGTGTCCGCTTGAATACTTGGAACCTGCAGGGAAATCATCTCTCCAGGCTGTGTTATCCACCTTGACAACTGCTCCGTCAAGATCAAAATCCAGATCGTTTCTCATCTCGCCAATGATATTTATTGCATCTATTACTTCTTCCGCACTCTCACAGGCTTTGTGGAAGACGCATTTTACGCCTGCCTTCTCAAGAATTTCCATGCCTTTGACGTGAGATGATTTTATTTCGTCAGGACCGTCCTGAACGTTAAATACGAACATCTTAAGGCCACGGCTTCTTGTTACTTCCGGGTCAAGCTGGCGAAGAGTTCCGGCAGCGAGGTTTCTTGGGTTTGCAGCGAGCTTTTTACCTGCTTTTTCCTGCTCCTCGTTAAAGGCCTCAAAATCATCATGGGACATATATACTTCTCCCCTGAGTTCGAGATACCCATAGGGAAGGTCCAATGTCTTTTTCACATCAGGGATTACAAGGGCATTGGCTGTGACATCCTCGCCGATAAGGCCGTCTCCTCTGGTCTCTGCCATGGTCAGGTGAAGCTTGCCATCACTCTCATCCCTGTTATAGCGTAGCGACATACTAAGTCCGTCAATCTTCTGCTCAACGGAAAAAACAGCTCCGGGATGTCTTCCATGCACCTTGTTTACGAAAGCAGCAACATCATCAGTATTAAAAACATCTTCAATTGAAAGCATTGGAACGTTGTGAGTTATCTTGACACCGGCTTCTCTCTTAGCTGTTCCGCCGATAATCTGACTGGGAGAATCCTTTGTAACGAGCTCCGGATTCTCTCTTTCTATGGCCTTAAGCCTTTGCATGAGTTGATCGTACTCATAGTCTGAAATCTCAGGTGTATCCTGATTATAGTAGAGGTCCATATGGTGCTTAATGGTTTTTACAAGCTCCTCATACTCCCTTTTTATCTCTTCTGTAGCCATTTTTCTCCCCCAATTTCGTATCTCTGTATAGTTTTGCCACTTCTTCATCCGTAAGGCTCTCGTACTCCCCGGCCTTAAGATTGTGGTTCTTAAGTTCAACGCACATTACGCGAATTCTCTTTAAGCTCACAACTTCAAAGCCCAGTTCGTGGCACATTCGCCTTATCTGCCTGTTAAGCCCCTGTGTCAGTATTATGTTAAAAGACCTTGTTCCGGTCCGTTTAACTGTGCATGGCCTTGTGGTTCTGTCCAGGTCTTTCAAATATACTCCAAGAGACATTTTCTTTAAAAAGTCGCCGTTTATATCCTTGTTAACAGTAACCTCATACTCTTTTTCATGTTTGCTCCCGCCCTTCATCATAGCCTGGATAAGGTCTCCGTCGTCAGTCATGATAAGAAGCCCTTCGCTTTCCTTATCAAGTCTTCCGGCATAAGTAACTCTGTCTGAAAAACCAAGATCATCAATGACGGTCTTTTTTGCATGGGAATCCCTGGTGGTGCATACAACTCCCACAGGTTTATAGTAGGCAAGGTAATTGTGCTTCTCTTTGGCCTCTATCTCATTTCCATCAAGACAGACTGTATCCGTCTCAGATACATCCTGTCCCGGCGAGGGAAACTCTCCATTGACCGTGATCCTTCCCTCAGCTATTAACTTGTCAGCTTCTCTTCTTGAGCAAACTCCGCAGGAAGAAATGTACTTGTTAAGTCTCATGGATCATCCGCCCTAAAAATAAAAAAGGAACGGCATTTTTCTTTGCCGTTCCTCTATGATCTTCGTCACATATCAAGTGATGCCATTTCACCAATTGCATTACATTTGATGATGCAATCGTAATTCTCTTTTATGTGTGCAATTACATTAAGGTTACTAGCTTGAAAATGTCCAAATTCGTATGCCATTGTAAACAGTGATGCAAATACCTTGGCCTCTTCACCCTGTCTTAAGAGATCAAGATAATATTTACCGTTTACAGCGTTCTTGTACAAGCTGCTGGAAATTCTCAGCCCCTTTGGTGCCTTCTTGCAGAATTTGATAACTGTGTTAAGATCATCAAATTCAAAGATGTACTCGTGGAATTTGAGCCTCTTTTGATTCTTTTCCTCCTCAGAAAGCTCTCTTTTCCTGCCTGCAGGTGTTGAAATCTTGTCAGCCTTTTCCTTGGCGCTCTCTACGGTAGCATTGCCGTTTACGGTAAGCTTCTTGCCGTCTTTTGCATCGCTATCTTCGCTCATCATATCCTTGACTGAATTGGTGAGCTGCTTAAGACTCTTTAGATACTCATTAAGCCTGTTTATGCGATCCTCAGAAGCACTGTCCCCGATATCCTCAAGGACGTTCTTAGGGATCTGTATTCCGGCCTTCTCGGTGAGGTTTTTAAGTATCTCACTAAAGGATGCCGAAGCATTTTCTGAAAGTGTAAGGGAAATTGAATGATCCGGAAGAACTGTTATCTGCATCGGCATGAATGCGCCTGTAGGCTTATAATCAACTTCTTCCTCTGCCTTCTTCATGACTTCATGTAAAAAGTCCATGGCCTCTTTCTTCTTCTCGAAGAGATCCTCAAGCTTTATTCCCTGTTCAAACATATCATCTTCAGTGATGATGCATGTTACTGTATCTTTATTTATTCTCTTAAATTCCATATTTTACCCTGATCTTTAATTAGTACAAAACAAAAAACCACTAAAAATCTTATGAATTGTATAATAACACATCTAGCAGATTCTTGGAAGTCCTTCCCCGTACATAGGCCCAACCACGCGCTTTCCGCCTATTTTTGTCCTGACAAAGACTCCGATGTCACCAGTATTTATATCGGCTTTTTTTACTGATCCGATTACCTTTGCATTTTCACCGTAACGAGACTGCTTTATGAGTAAAAGAGCTTTCTCCGCATCTTCCTCATAGACAGACAATACCATTTTGCCCTCATTGCCCATGTATATAGGGTCAAGGCCAAGTATTCCGCAAAAATCTTTAACTGCCGGTGATACGGGAAGGTCTGTCTCCACAAGCTCTATGCTGCACTCAGATGCTGAAGCAAACTCATTGAGCACAGTTCCAAGGCCTCCTCTTGTCACATCCCTCATGGCATGAACTCTTACGCCTTCGCTTAAGAGTTTGCCGACCATCTCAGTTAGTGGCGCATTGTCTGACTCAATGCTTGATTCAATACCCATACGTTTTCCGAGAATGGCTGCGTGATGATCGCCAAGGTTGCCGGAAATTATGATCTTATCATTATCCTGAAGATTAAAAGGTCCGGGTACATCAAGATCATCAGGTATAAAACCAACTCCCGAAGTGTTGATGATAAGTCCGCCTTCTCCGCCTCTGTTCTCTATTACCTTGGTATCTCCCGTGACAACGACAACGCCGGCCTCCCTGGCAGTTTCAGCCATTGATGCTATAACTCTGTCAAGAAGGTCTATATCAAGCCCCTCCTCGAGAATGCATCCGCAGGTAATATACTTGGGAACTGCTCCGCTCATAAGAAGGTCATTGACAGTTCCGCAAACACAGAGCCTTCCGATGTCTCCACCCGGAAATTCAAGCGGAGTCACAACGAAAGAGTCTGTTGTTACAGCAAGTTTACTTGCTCCGGGAACTACAGCTGAGTCCTCGAGTTTGGACAGATATTCATTATTAAAATGCTTGGCAAATACTTCTGATATAAGTTTTGAAGTGGACTCTCCACCACTTCCGTGAGCCATTGTTATCTTCAAGTTAACGTCTCCCTGAAATATAGTAGTTATAACAGCTTCCCTCTGTGGAAACCATGCATGCACCGTGTGCATTGTCCGGTGTACAGCTCTTTCCGAATAAAGGACACTGATTTGGTGTTATCTTGCCTACAAGAACCTTTTCACAGGAACACCCGGGTGGCATATGGTCTTCATCAAGGCCAAAGCTTCCGGCATCAAAGTTTTTGTACTCCTGCCTCAAAATCATTCCTGAGCCCTCAATTTTGCCCATTCCACGCCAGGATGAATCAGACTCTTCAAAATATTTATTAACGCAGGATTTGGCCATTTCATTGCCATTTGGGGTAACTACCTGCTTGTAGAGGTTCTTAAAGCCGCCCTTACCCTTCATTTTAACCAGGGCATAAATTGTAAGAAGGAGCTGTTCTCCCTCAAAGCCCGATACCACAAAGGGAATTCCAAGCTCTTTTGCCAGATCCTTAAATATCTCTTCGCCGGTAACAGCTGCCACGTGTCCGGGTGCTATGAAGCCATCGATGCCTCCGCCGTTTTTTACAACCCAACGGATTACCTGAGGCATTGTCTTAAGAGATGTTAAGAGCTTGAGATTAGTTATATGTTCTTCTATTGCCTTCTCGATGACTCTTCCGTAAACGGGAGTCGTTGTTTCAAATCCTATGGCAGCAAAGACATAATTGACCGCAGGATTCTCTTTTGCAATGGCAATCGAATCCATAGGTGAATAGAGCATCCTTACGTTTGCCCCCTCTGCCTTGGCATCAGATAGTGACATCTTACTGCCCTTAACCCTGATGAGGTCTCCGAAAGTGAGCACACAGGTGTTCTCAGAAAGAGAAAGCTCTACAAGCCTGTCTATTACGGCTGTTACCGTAACGCACACAGGACATCCCGGGCCTGATATCAGCTTGATCTTAGGTGATAACATGGAAGGAATACCATTTTCGGAAATTGCAGCAGTATGCGTTCCGCAGACTTCCATGATCCTTACTTCTTCGCCGTCGTAGTTCTTTAGCTCTTCAATTACTCTTTGTAACATGTTATCAGCCGCCAACGCCTATATCCTCGATTTCTTTAAACATCTCTTCAAGCTCATCCGCCATGGAATCATCCATAGTCTGAATGATACAGCCTGCGTGAACAAGGACTCTGTCACCAACCTTGACATCAACAAGTCCGGCCTCGGCAGTTACAATATTACCGCTAAAGTCCACAGTGGCTTTAGTTCCGTCCATCTTAATTACTTTTCCGGGTAATGCTACGCACATAAAATACTCCTATTTATCTGTTCCCTTGAGCATTGCGTAATACGCCTGACCAAGGGATATACCTCCGTCACCCAGAGGCACTTTTTTGTTCCAATAAACTTTAAAGCCAATATCACTTAGAGTTTCTATCGATTTACCAAGAATTATCCTGTTGTTGAAAACACCGCCCGATAGGCAGACAGTATCGATTCCTATCTCACCTCTAAGTGCTTCAAAAGCTTCTTTTATCATTTTTACTATTGCCATATGAAAACCGTAAGCTATGGCTTTTGTATCATAAGCTTTAGTATTATAACACATGTATATATCTTTAAATAAGCTTATCTGGTCAAAGACTAACTCGTCGCCTTCGTTTTTCTTTTTAAACTCAAACTCCGGATAAGCTCCATTATCTTCTTCCACAAAGCTATGGGCATATTTCTCAAGATTAACTGCACACTCACCCTCATAGGTATTGTAAGAACAAATCTCTAAAAGAGATGCTACAGCATCAAAAAGCCTTCCCATACTGGAGGATTTAAAACTTCCTGCTCCGATCTTCTGGGCTGCCATCATCATCTTAATTTTGCTGTCCATTAAAACTCTCTTCTCATCAAGAAGTCCCGTGCTTATACACTCACCGATATAACAGCTCATGGTCTGAACAGCATCTTTGGAAGCCTTATCTCCGCCCACAAGATTTACATATGAGAGATGCCCCATTCTGATCGGACAATCACTTTTTATCCTGATAAACTCACCGCCCCATATCGCACCGTCAAGTCCGTATCCTGTTCCGTCAAAGGCAGCTCCTAGCGCTTCTTTTATGCCATTTTCAGCCATTACGGAATATATATGTGCAAAGTGATGTTGAAGCTTAAGCTGTTTAAGCTTCATCTTATCTGCCATATAGGATGATGCATAAAGCGGATGAAGGTCACTTACCACCATTGTCGGCTCAAGCTCAAAGAGCTCTTCGTAGTGTCTTTTTACCCCATTCCAGAAGTCCATGCTATAGGTATCATTATTAAGATCTGAAATGTAATGCGTTGTAAGGATCCTGTCCTTTTTAGCAAATGATATCGTGTTCTTCAGATCGCCGCCTGTTGCAAGGATACATTCTTTGTTTTGCGCAAAAGAGCTATCTCCTTTTATCACAAAAGGAAGCGGAGCATAGCCTCTTGCCCTTCTTATAAACTGGGCCGTTTCGCCGCATCTGCTATCTACTGTAAATACCACGGAGTCATCCTGTGCAATGTTTATATCCCTGTCATGATAAAGGATTCCGGAGATTTCACCAAGAAAAGTTTTCTTAAAAAGATCATCTTTATAAATAATCGGAGAGTCAGACTTATTTCCGCTGCTGACGATAAGAGGACCGACTTCGTCACATAAAATTCTGTGTATTCCTGCAGATGGCAAAAATGCTCCTATATATCTGCTTCCCTTATCAACTTCGAAGGGAAAGTCTGTTTTCTTCTTTAAAAGAACTATAGGACGCTCTGAAGATTCTAACAGTTCCTTCTCAAGTGGACTTATATGAGCCGCCTTAGATGCAGCTTCTACATCTGAAAACATAACAGCAAAGGGCTTATTCTCCCTGCCCTTGATCTTCCTGAGTTCAAGTGCTGCACTTTCCGTCGGAACGCATACAAGCTGATAACCTGAAACTCCCTTAAGACCTATTATTCTTCCATTTTTTAGCCGGGCAACTGCTCTTTCAATCGCCTCTTCTTTTTGAAGTTCCTGTGTTTCCCCGTTATCATCGATAAACACAAGCTTCATTTGAGGTCCGCAGTCGTGACAGGATATAGTCTGAGCATAGCGTCTTCGGCCATTTGAATATTCATCAAGGCACTTTGGACACATCTCAAACTTGTCCATCGTAGTTGTTTCCCTGTCATAAGGGAGTCTGTTTATTATACTGAATCTCGGTCCGCAAACAGCACAGCTTATCAGAGGATGAGCGTATCTTCTGTTCTTCTTATCGAGAAGTTCATCCATACAGTCCCTGCAAATACCGATATCTGGAAGAAAAACAGGAATCTCCTCTGAAAGATTAAGCTCTTTACTCTCGATGATAGAAAAGTCATCGGGAACTTCCAAAGAAGTATCTGCCTCTTTTTCGGTTACAGACAAAATGTAGGCGCCAAATGGCATTTCATTTC
This sequence comes from Butyrivibrio sp., assembly GCA_017634825.1. Taxonomy (GTDB): domain Bacteria; phylum Bacillota; class Clostridia; order Lachnospirales; family Lachnospiraceae; genus Butyrivibrio. Next base: position 50,394 of record JAGBMP010000004.1, on the reverse strand, counting down.
TGAGCAGACAAACAAAAGAGGCAATATCTGCTTCTTTACCGGAAATAAGTATTTCAACAGCTGCCCCTATGTTCTTAACGTTGCCTTTTAAGCCGTATTTAGTTGCCCACTTAGCAATAAAGGGGCGATATCCAACACCCTGAACCGCCCCTTTAACTGTTATTATTTTTGTCATTCTTTGTTTTCTGCAGGTGCTTCCTGCTTAGGTGCCGGAGTATTTCCCTGTGCCTGTGCCTGAGCTGCCTTAGCAGCAGCTGCAGCAGCTGCTCTTTCCTTAGCTGCCTTCATAAGAGCTTCCTGAGCAGCAATAGCTTTCTCAGACTGCTTGAAGGTCTTGGTAACCTTTTCTGATCCGGGTTCCTGGAATCTAAGTCCCATGGAAAGTGATTTCTTAGGACAGTTATCAACACAGCATCTGCACTGGATGCAGCTCATAGGCCTTATTGACCAGGTCTTTTCTGCCTTGTCTACAGTGATAGCGTGTGTAGGACATTTAATTGAACATAATCCGCAGAGGATGCAAAGGTCCATATCGTTCTCAACATGTCCTCTTGTTCCTTCCGGGTACTCTTTTTCTACCTTTCTTGTCTTAGGCTTTGAAAAGAGATTATGAAGTACTGTTTTATTGAAACTTACAATTGCCATTTCTATCTCCTTTAAGTGAAAAACATCTCTTTTAACAAATGATTATCTCTCTGTACAGCTGATACATGGATCAATTGTAAGAACCAGAATAGGAACATCAGCAAGGTCGCATCCCTTAAGTGTCTCAACAAGTCCTGAAAGATTTGCAAAAGTGGGGGTGCGGACTCTCATTCTGTCTATAAACTTAGTGCCGTTAGCCTTAACGTAGTAGATAGCTTCTCCACGAGGCTGCTCAATTCTCATTACATACTCGCCGTTTGGCATTCCCTTAACAGGAACATCGATATCGCCTGAAGGCATATGATCGATGAGCTGACGGATAATATCGAATGCCTGGAATATTTCCTTGATACGGCACTCTGTACGGGCATATGAATCACCTTCGGTTGAAACGATAGGCTCAAAATCAACATCGCCGTAAGCGCAATAGCCTGTTGTTCTGATATCTCTTGAAATACCGCTGGCTCTAAGGAAAGGTCCTGCACATCCAAGAGCATCAGCCTGCTCGGCAGTAAGAATACCAACGCCGCGAAGCCTTGTCTGAACTGCCATATCGTTAAGGAAAGGCTTAGCAATAACCTTAAGGTCCTCTTCCATCTTATTTATTCTCTGATAGAAGTCCTTGAGCATCTCATCTGATACATCTCTTCTGATACCACCGACCTTCATGACTGAGAAAATTACACGGCCTCCGGTAGAAGCCTCGAACATATCGAGAGCCTCTTCTCTGAGTCTCCAGCACTCCATGTAGAGTGACTCAAATCCGAATGCATCGGCAAGAAGGCCGAGCCAAAGAAGATGTGAATGAATTCTTGAAAGCTCAGACCAGATTGTACGCAGGTACTTAGCTCTTGAAGGCACATCGATATCCATGATATGCTCAACAGCCTCACTGTATCCAAGGCCATGGCCCAGTGAGCAGATACCACAGATACGCTCAGCAACATAGACCATCTCATTAAAATCTTTTTTATCAACCAGCTTCTCAAGACCTCTGTGGATGAATCCGATGGAAGGGATTGCTTCAACGACCTTCTCATCCTCCATAACAAGGTCAAGATGTATGGGTTCCGGAAGAACCGGATGCTGGGGTCCAAATGGAATTACACTTCTAGTAGACATTTTGGTTCCTCCAATTATTTAAATGGTGTCTCGATCGCTGTGCGATAGAGCTTTCCTTCATAGTCAATGTTGATCATCTTGATCTGAACTCCGAAGAGATCATGCATCTCATTTTCATAAATGAATGCGCATGGATAAATACTTGTGATACTTGAGATCTCCTGATCCTCGGGAAGAACCATCTTGAGGTTTTTCATCTCAAGGTCTTTTCCAAAGGTATAAATGAGCTCGTATGCATCGGGAACTCTTGTAGCACACTGCTGAATAAGATGATATCCGGCAAATTTAAGTTTCTGAGATTCATCAATGATGCTTTCCGGATTAACAGTTATAAATTCTGTATTCACTGTTTGTTTTCTCCTTTCTCAGAATTATCTGCCGCTGCCGGAGCAGTTGCAGGAGCCGGTGCAGCTGCCTTAGGTGCTGCCTGCGCAGGTGCTGCAGGAGCTGCCGGCTTGGGAGCGGGTTTGGCAGTTGCCTTGATCTTCTCTTCAGCCTGCTGTCTAAGCGCTTCCTCAGTAAGTACTGCGTCATACTGTGTACTTGGATCGTAGTCATCCGCAGTCATATGAATAGCCATCTTTGAATAGTCTACTGTACAGTAGCCCTGCTTCATGGAGGCTTTAAGTTTAGCTCTCTTCTCCTCAAGGATGCCTACTGCCTTAACAACGCCCTCGATAAGAGCCTCAGGTCTTACAGCACATCCCGGAACATATACATCTACGGGAACAACCTTATCTGCTCCACCCAGAATGTTGTAACACTCCTTGAAAATACCGCCGTCGCATGCGCAGATTCCGCAGGCTACAACAACCTTTGGATCAGGCATCATGTTGTAGAGCTGTCTTACAACAGGAGCTGTCTGTGCATTGATACCTCCTGTAAGAAGCAGCACGTCTGCATGCTTGGGGTTTCCTGTGTTGATGATACCAAATCTCTCAACATCATAGAGAGGTGTCATGGTAGCAAGAACTTCTATATCACAGCCGTTACAGCTGGAACCGTCATAATGTAACACCCATGGTGATTTTGCAATGTTCATTGATTTACTTCCCTTCTATTCTTATTTCAGTACGTTGAGGATCAGCAGATTAGTTCCTGCAAATACAAGGATAACTGCCCATGTTACCTTAAGCATTGTGATGTATTTAACTCGAGGGAATACGTTATCAATAAGTGTCTCAAGGAAAAATACAACAATGCAGGCAATTATTGCCCAAATTCTGCTGATAGGGCTCTGCGTAATAAAGAACATTCCAACAATACCCATCATCAGGACTGTGTCATACCACTCAGCAATCTCAACAAGAGCGAGGTTTGAACCGGAAAGGTCTGTTGTAAGTCCCTTTACCATCTCCTGATGCATGTGGTGTGATGTACTCAGATCGAAAGGTGATTTACGAAGCTTGATTATCAGGATAAATACGAAGCCGATAAAGAAGCCGGGAATCTGAATAATAGCAGGTGAACTTGCCTTAACAAGGTCGTTTACCATGAAACTTCCCTGTGCATAATAGAATCCAATTGCAACAAGCAGGGTCATTGGCTCATAGCACATCATCTGCAGAAGCTCACGCTGTGCACCCATGATACTGTAAGGACCATTGGTTGAAAAGGCAGCCATGACCATAAGTACCTCTGACATTGACAGCGCGAAGAATACAAGGAGCATATCTCCGCCTGCAAAGAAAAGGCAGCCTGTAAATACAGTCATGATAAGATATCCTGTCACAAACAGAACCTGGATACTGTTAACAACGGTGGTCTGCTTGTGAAGGAGCTTGTTTACATCATAGAAGGGCTGAATAATAGGTGGGCCCTGTCTTCCCTGCATACGAGCAGCAAAGAGTCTGTCAGTCCCTGACAGAAGTCCTCCGATAAGAGGAGCAAGTATTAAGTATAATACGGCTTTTATAATATAGTTGATTTCCATCAGATAGCACCTCCAACAACGATGATCAGCATTACTGCCACCAGGACAGCTGCTACCCAGATACAAGGCCATAGAAGCTTCTTTTCTCCGAAGTAATCTTCCATGTACCAGTTAGACATGTAAAGGGCTCTCTCCTTACCGAAGGAGTCTATGTAATGTCTGTCGTCACCTGCGTTAACACCGGCAACGTAAGACATTGTCATCTTGGAGTTCTTACCGATTGAAAGGAATCTTGATCCAATAGGAATCATGAATACCATAGCAACCATGATCATCATGATGATGACATCGCTTCCACCGATAACATCGGGGATGTTTGCATGATATGCCTCATCAAGGATAGGCTGGATCATGTGACCTGACATCCAAGGGAATGCAAAGCACATGATGATGATAAGTGAAGTAAGAGGGAAAATTGAAACCAGCTCACTTCTTGGTGTAATATCTTCAAGCTCAAAGGACTGATGGATTACTGTACAGATCTTGCCCAGCCATTTAGCCCAGTAGAAAAGTGTGCTTCCTGAACCAAATACAAGGAAAAGAACCAGCCATACAGATCCTGAATCAACGAAGGACTTAAGAGCTGCCCACTTTGATACCAGCATTCCGAATGGAGCCATGAACATTCCGCAGATACCGATGATCATGATGAAAGCAAGCCTTGGAAGTTTGATGATAAGACCGTGCATATCCTCGATGTCACGGCTGTGCATGCAGTTCTCGATATCGCCGACCGTCTGGAACAGAAGTGACTTTGAAACAGCATGGAAAAGAACCAGCATAACAGCTGCCCAAACACCCTCCTGAGTTCCTGTACCTGCACATGCAGTTATAAGACCAAGGTTTGAAATTGTTGAATAAGCAAGTACCTTCTTGCCGTCGCTTACTGTGATTGCAAGAAGTGATGCAGCAAAGAATGTAAATCCACCGATGACAGTGATCATAACACCTGTCAGGGTTCCCTTCATAAGAGGTGAAAGTCTGATCAGCATATATACACCGATCTTAACCATTGTAGCTGAGTGAAGAAGTGCACTTGAAGGTGTAGGTGCAACCATGGCGCCAAGAAGCCATCTTGAGAATGGGAACTGTGCGCTCTTTGTAAGTGCAGCAAATGCAAACAGTGTTGCTGGAACAATAAGAGCAGCTTCCTTCATACCCATATCTGTAACCTGGCTTAAATTTGAAATGCCAAAGCCCATGTTGCAAATCATAAGTCCTGCTGCGAATCCGCATCCGCCCAGAAGGTTCATCCAAAGTGCTCTGAATGAGTTATCTACTGCTTCCTGTGTTCTTGTGTATCCGATCATAAGGAATGAGCAAACTGATGTAATCTCCCAGAAGAAGTAAATCCAGCCAAGGCTGTCTGATGAGATAAGACCAAACATAGCTCCGAGGAATACAAACATAAGAGCAAGGAAATAATTGGATCTATCCTGAACATCTTTGTGATGATGATGATAGTCCTTCATATATCCTGATGCGTAGATACAGATAAGGATACCTACGATACCTACAATGAGGTACATAACAGCTGCAAAGGTATCGATTCTGATATGAGTATTACCTTCTACAACTCTTCCTGTCAGGTCCATCCAAAGAACCGGGATAGTTCCTGCCAGTGAGAACAGGATTGCATAATACTTCTTGTACTTGATGCTGAGGAAGCATACAAGGCACATAAGGAATACTTCTCCTGCGATCACGAACTTATCAGGTAAGTGGGTGTTCTCAAGATACATAAACTGAGATGTATCTCCTGATGTGATAACGGTAACTGCCACATAAATAGCAGCTGCCATGATAGTAAACCCACCAATCATAATAACAGCACTTCTAAGACGGCTTGTCTGCTTAAGAAGTCCTATTATTACTGCCATGATAAATGGGAAAAGAATTAGAAAGTTTACTACGTCAATAATTGGAATAGTCAAGGATTTTCGCCCCTTTCACATACGATTCTCCAAGCCTTGGCTTAGGAGTTTTTCATAAATTTGTCGACAGCCTCGTTTAATTCAACGATAGCCTGTTCATCCCCGTCCTGAACTGCGTGAACAATGCAATGACTCATATGTTCCTTCAGTATCTCTTTTCCGCAGTTATTGATTGCGGATCTGACGGCAGCCAGCTGTATGAGTACTTCAGTACAATCTCTGTCATTCTCCACCATGGTCTTAACCGACTCCAGGTGTCCGATTGCCTTTGAAAGCCTGTTGACGATGGCTTTCATATGTTCAGGGTCATGATGATGCTCATGATGATGGTGCTCATGATGATCCTGAAAGTGACCTGTCATATAAACCTCCATAAATAATGTGCGTTTATGTTAATTTTTTGACTTTCCTTTGAAAAAAAAATCAAATCCCCAATAAACGCACAACTGACCGAATAACATTATATTTCTGTTGACTAAAAAAATCAATAAAGATTATCTAACATTTCCAATAATCTTATATAAAAGCTTGTAGAGCACTCCAGCCTCTTCTGCTGTGAGCTGTACACATGAACCCATTGCCTCAGGAATAGAGAGTGCCTTCTCTCTTAAAGCCATGCCCTCTTCTGTGATTGAAACAACAAGATTTCTCTCATCCTCAGATGATCTCTCTCTTGTGATGTATCCCTTTGATTCAAGTTTTTTAAGAACAGGAGTAAGTGTACCGGAATCAAGATAAAGACACTCACCTAAAGTCTTAACATTGACAGTGCCCTTCTCCCAGAGAACCATCATTGTAATGTACTGAGTATAAGTAAGGTCGATATCATCAAGGTAAGGCTTATATTTCCTGATAATTTCCTTTGAACAAGCATAAAGCGGGAAACAAAGCTGCTTTCCAAGTTTGAGTGATTCATATTTTTCTTCGTTAATACACATAATAATCTCCATCAAATCAAATTTTATACTATTAAATTATACCACAAAATTTGAATTATGTTCTTTTATCTTTTGTAAAAGCTAAATTACTCTGAACCTTCTCCTCGACAAAGGTAAAGAACATAGTAAGATAGCGCATGAAAGGCTCTGTTGCAATAGCAAACAAAACAAACAGCATAGCACATTTCATTGATACATGGCTGATAGAGAACAGATCATTGAAGATGATAGCTGCAAGTATCATACCAAGGATACAGCCTCCGATAACACGAAGTCTGTACTTATTAAGAGGATAACAGATGTTTGCCAGGATAATAAATCCGACTATTGCTAAAAGAAATGTCGAAGCAACCGAAACATCCACCTGATCCACGCCAAAAGTATTTCCAAATACTACCAGTGCTGCTATCGCCAAAAAGTCTGTAAGTGCTGCAGGCATAGCTTTTAAGAGTACCTTTATAAGGAAGTGCCCTTCTATTCTCTTATTATTGGGCTCCATAGCCAGGAAGAAACCGGGTATTCCTATGTTAAACAAACTCACCATGGTGATCTGTGATGGCTGGAGCGGATATGTAACAACATTTATTATGGAGAATACAGCAAGCAGCAGTGAAAAGATATTCTTCACCAAAAACAGTGTTGCTGTTCTCTCTATGTTATTTATGTTCCTTCGTCCCTCTGCCACTATCTTGGGCATGTTCGCAAAGTCATCATCCATGAGAACAACCTGCGCTGCCTGAACAGCTGCATCAGATCCGGCTGCCATTGCAACGCTGCAATCTGCATCCTTCATGGCAAGGATATCATTTACACCATCACCTGTCATGGCAACGGTATGACCATCTCTTTTAAGGGCTTTTACAATCTTCTGTTTCTGCTCGGGAGATACACGGCCAAATACAGTGTATTCCCTAACAGCTGCAGGGATGTCACCATCGTCAAGAGTGCTGGCATCCACGTATTTGTCACTGTTTTCAATGCCGGCATTTGCCGCTACATTTGATACAGTCATGGGATTATCACCCGATATTACTTTTACGTTTACGCCCTGCTTCTTAAAATAAGCAAAGGTTGCAGGTGCATTTTCTCTGATAGGATTCTGCAAAAGAATGAATACCAGAGGCTTTGTTCTGGCCCCTGTAAGGACTCCGTTTGGAAGCTCAACAGACAGATCATCACTGTTTTCATCAATGAAGCTTGTTCCGTCAGCTCCGCCGAAATAGCTCGCAAAACATAAAACTCTAAGCCCTACCGATGCATAGCTGTTTATAAGGTCTTTGTAATTCTCATATTCATCCTGAAGCACAAACTCCGGTGCTCCCATCAGATAAGTTCCATCCTTAAACCGGACTCCGCTGTATTTGAATTTTGAAGAGAAAGGATGGAAGGACAGGCATGTTCTGCTGTTCCTAATGGGGAAATAATCCTCAAGAGCATGCATGGTTATGTTATCATCCGGAACACATCCGATATAATCGGCAATCAGATTGACATAGTAATCTAAAGCCTCAGGCTCTTTTGACCCGTCTGATAAGACAGCATCTGCTACAAGCATGCTGTTATCGGTTATGGTCCCGGTCTTATCCACACAAATGGTATCTACTCTGGCTAAAGTCTCAATACTTCTCATGTCATGAAGCATAACCTTTTGCTTGGCAAGCCTGATGGTACTAAGTCCCAGTGTGATGCTAAGGAGCAGATATAGTCCTTCAGGAATCATTCCAATAAGAGCTGCCACCATCGATGGAACGCTCTCAGCAAAGGAATTGCCCTGAATAAAAAAGCTCTGAACAAAAAGAAGTATACCGACAGGAATAATGATAAGTCCCGCAAAAGCAACAATCTTGTTGATGGACTTGACCATCTCAGATTGCTCTGAAGAAGGCATCTTCTTGGCCTTTAGCATAAGCTTTGAAATGTAGGAGTCCTGTCCGACTCTTGTGAGCTCTGCAAGGCACTTGCCTGAAACGACAAAACTTCCGGACATAAGTTCATCTCCGGATTTCTTGTTGATTTCATCCGCTTCACCGGTAAGAAGTGCTTCATTGACGGATATCTCACCGTCAATAACTACTGCATCCGCGCAGATCTGGCTTCCGGCAGAAAGAACAATCACATCCCCAAGGACAAGCTTGTCGACATGGACAATCTTCTCTTCACCGTCTCTTATGGCTGTCACCGTGGTCTGGTGAAGGACCTTTAGCCTGTCCAAAATGTTCTTGGCCTTTATCCCCTGGAAAATACCTATAAGGGCATTACAGATAATAACCGGAAGAAAGGTAAGCGAATTCCATGCCCCGGAAATTACCAGCAAAATGGCCATAATAAAGAATATCAGATTGAAATATGTAAATATATTCTCTCTGATTATTTCCCTATTGGTCTTTCCGATATTTTCAATTTGTGTGTTGCCTTTTCCCTGCTGCAAAAGTTCATTTACTCTTGCAGCTGAAAGGCCTCTGTTGTTACTGTCCATAATTTGGTTTATTTTACACTATGATTAATGTTCTTAATAGGAATATTGGCGTAAAGAGCAGGAACTGTCTTACCGCTGTTATCCTCAGTGTCCATCTGGGTGAAATTGATATCAATTCCATCCATATCAATCTCAGCGTACTTAGAAAGCACTTCTATGATGTCGCTTCTGATTTTCTGCATTATCTCAGGAGAGCAGCTGGCTCTGTCAGATACAAGAACAAGCTTTAATCTGTCTTTAGCAACATCGCTTGATGATTTCTTTTTAAATATGTCTGTAATCTTCATTGCTCAGCCTCCCATCACTTTTTCTTAAACCAGGAAAAAAGACCCTTTCTCGCTTCGAGATCAAGGAAAGGAACTGCCTCACCCGTAACTCTTCTGCAGATATTCATGTATGCCTGTCCTGCCAGTGAATTGTCACCGACCAAAGGCTCACCGTTGTTGGTGGCAACTACAATGTTTTCATCATCCGGAACCTGACCGATAAGCTCTACAGCAAGAATATCTACAACGTCATCTGCAGACATCATGTCGCCTCTCTTTATCATATCAGGACGAAGTCTGTTTACTACAAGCTGAGGATTCTTGATCTCATTGGCCTCTAAAAGTCCTATGATCCTGTCTGCATCTCTTACTGCTGACACCTCAGGTGTAGTTACAACCAGTGCTCTGTCAGCTCCTGCAATAGCATTCTTAAATCCCTGCTCAATTCCTGCCGGACAATCAAGAATAACGTAATCAAACTCTGCCTTTAACTCATCTGTGAGCTTTTTCATTTGCTCGGGTGTTACGCTGGTCTTATCCCTTGTCTGTGCTGCAGGTAAGAGGAAGAGGTTCTCATATTTCTTATCTCTTATAAGTGCCTGCTTCAACTTGCAGTTCTCCTCTACAACATCTACCAAAGTGTAGACGATCCTGTTCTCAAGTCCCATAACAACATCAAGGTTGCGCAGTCCTATATCTGTATCAACAAGAACAACCTTCTTGTTAAGCTTGGCAAGACCTGTTCCAAGATTGGCAGTAGTTGTTGTCTTACCAACACCACCTTTTCCTGATGTAATAACTATTACTTCTCCCATGTTTTCCTCCTGAACTTCTTTTAAATCTTATAAAACTCTCTTAAAAATGATGCACCGTAGCCTGTCTTAACGATATGGCCATTCTCGATGTAGGCCACTTCCGGGTCTCCTTCGCTACTGGATAAAAACTTCTTTTTCTTTACTTTAAGCTTTGCTCCTTTTTCAGCATCCGGAGAAATGGCTATGGCATCTGCAATCCTTACCTGGATTGGACGAAGGTCCAGTGCCATGATGATAGCATCTCTGTCACCTCCCGCACCTGCGAAGGCATTGCCTCTTAATTCTCCCAGGATATAAATACTTCCGTAAGATGTAACATTGGCACCGGGCTTAACATCGCCCATTACTACAATGCTCTTTTCACTGGAAATATCCTGTCCGGAGCGCAGATTGCCCCTGTAGATCATTGCGTTGTCATCAAATGTGTCATCAAGTGGTACGCCCACAGATACAGGTTCCTGCTCAGGTTCCAAAACACCCATAGCACGTTTAAAGCCTGTTTCAAATACTGATTCATCGTCAATGATACAGGTAATTGTAAGATCTGAATTTGCCTGAATGATTTCAACAACTCTATCGGTCTCTACATCAGAGAGCTGCCTTCCTCTGATAAGAAGCCCCATATTGTTCCTGCCGAGAAATGATGATGCCTCTTTAAACTTGTCCTTAACAGACAAGCAAAGATCCTCGAAAGATAAAGACGGATTCAAAACCAGAATGATGCCTGACTTTGTTCCCTTGATTGTTACTGCTGCATCCAAAATGAAATCACCCAACCTTCTTCATACAATATGTGCGTATTTCATCCCCAAAACGCACTATGACTAGTATATGACATTTGCCCTTAAAATTCCACATTCAAAGTGCACAAAATAATATTTGGATAACAAAAAGGAGCTTTGGATTAACCAAAGCTCCTGAAATGCTTTTCTAAAAGGAATTAGTTAAGAGTTCCTGCCTGCTTAGCAACTTCCACAGCAAAGTTCTCGCTCTTCTTCTCGATGCCCTCACCGGTCTCGAAACGAACGATCTTCTTGATCTTGAGGTTTGCACTGTTGTTCTTGCCAACCTGTGCAAGGTACTGAGCAACAGTCTGCTTGCCATCCTCAGCCTTAACATAAACCTGCTCATTAAGGCAGATCTCCTTGAACTCCTTGTTAAGACGTCCAACAAGCATCTTCTCGATGATCTCCTGAGGCTTTTTCTTGTTCTCAGGAAGCTCCTCGTTCTCCTTCATAGCCTGAGCAAGAAGGATCTCCTTCTCGTGGTTTCTGTACTCCTCTGAAATATCCTCAGAAGAAATGAACTTAGGATTAAGAGCTGCAACCTGCATAGCTACGTTCTTAACTGCATTCTTGATGTCATCGTTAACAACATCAGTCTCAGCCTCAACAAGAACAGAAATTCTTCCGCCTCCGTGTACGTAAGGAACTACGATACCGTTCTCTGCAACAACCTTCTCGAATCTTCTGATGCTGAGCTTCTCTGAAATAACTGCTGTGATCTCGATAAGAGCCTCGTTAACTGTCTTAGACTCATCAAGGTTCCACTTCTCAGCCATGAATGACTCAAGGTCCTTAGAATCTGAGTTAACAGCCTGATTAGCAACCGCCTCAACGAATGCCTGGAACTTCTCGTTCTGAGCAACGAAGTCTGTCTCTGAGTTAACCTCAACTACAGCTGCTGTCTTGTCATCCTTAACAGCGATTCTTGTAAGACCCTCAGCTGCAATTCTGCTAGCCTTCTTCTCAGACTTCATGATACCCATTTTTCTAAGGTACTCAACGGCCTGATCCATATCTCCGTTTGTCTCTGTAAGAGCCTTCTTGCACTCCATCATTCCAGCGCCTGTAGACTCACGTAACTCTTTTACCATTGCTGCTGTAATAGCCATTTATCTATCCTCCGTAAGGTTTATTTTATTGTACAAGGCAATTATGCCTCTACTGTTTCCTCAGCCTCTGCCTCTTCAGCGCTCTCAGCGTCATAGTTAGCAGCTGCATCAGACTCCGCACCCTGATTAGCCTCGATAACAGCGTCTGCCATCTTACCAACGATAAGCTTTACTGCTCTGATAGCGTCATCGTTACCGGGGATGATGAAGTCAAGCTCTTCAGGATCACAGTTTGTATCGCCGATACCGATAAGTGTGATTCCAAGAGACTCAGCCTCCTGAATGCAGATTCTCTCCTTCTTAGGATCTACAACAAAGATAGCATCAGGAATTCTCTTCATATCTCTGATTCCGCCAAGGTTTGCCTGAAGCTTAGAAAGCTCCTTCTTAAGCTGAGCAACTTCCTTCTTAGGAAGAACATCGAATGTTCCGTCTTCCTGCATCTTCTCGATAGCCTTCATACGAGCAATTCTTGACTGAATTGTCTTGAAGTTTGTAAGCATTCCACCGAGCCATCTCTCATTTACATAGTACATTCCGCAACGCTCAGCCTCTGTCTTAACTGCATCCTGAGCCTGCTTCTTGGTTCCAACGAAAAGGATTGTTCCACCCTGCTGTGCAATCTCGAATACTGCCTTGTAAGCCTCGTCAACCTTAACAACTGACTTCTGAAGGTCGATGATGTGGATTCCGTTTCTCTCTGTGAAGATGTAAGGAGCCATTTTAGGGTTCCATCTTCTTGTCTGGTGTCCAAAATGTACACCTGCCTCAAGTAACTGTTTCATTGATACAACGCTCATTTTAATACCTCCGTTTGGTTTGATCTTCCGCAAATCCCTTACCCGTTATTCCACAAGGGGCGTTATCCTATGTGGTGAGCTCCTGGCTGATCAGTATAACTGACACCGGCCCGGAAGAAGGATATGCGTGTTTAATTGTTACTGCCATGTACCTTCAAATGGGCATAAATAGCCTATATGAGTCCACAGCTCTCTAATATTATCATAAGAGAAGCAATAAATCAACAAAAAAAGAAGCGGAAATTCCACTTCTTTTTTCAGCCGGTTGTTATTATCCTGGCTATCTGTTCATAAGTTGCATTTTCAGGAAAAGATTTGGTTCCTGATCTGATTATTCTGTCAATCCTGTTCTCTACAAGATATTTATTAAAAGCTACGGCATCATCTACGATTCCTTCTCTTGCGAGAAGTGCAGCTACGCCATCACTTCCCATTCCACCGGGAATTGTGATCTGTTTGGTTCCCGAACTGCTTGCTGACAGATCTTCTGAAGGCTTTGAGGTTTCTTCAGATGTTGATTCGGTTGACGCCGGCTCACTAACAGAAGTTTCCGTAGCTGAGCTTACTTCTTCTGATCTGCTTGCTGCAGCTGTGCTTGTTTCTTCTTCCGGCTTATTATCGGCAGATGCATCAGAGCTGCTGCTACTTTCTGCGATCTGATTTTCTGTTTCTTTCGTCTCTTCAGCCACTTCTGAAACAGGTGGATCTGATAGAGCGATTTCCGTGTTGACTTCTTCAGGTATTTTTTCTCCGATTTGATCCAACGCCTGATTGGATGAAGATGCATCATCGCTTCCTACCTCACTGTCTTCACTTTGTGTCTGGGTCAGGACCTCAGCTGAGCTTTCAACCATTCCAAGAGCCTTAGCTCTTTTTATGACCTCAGCATCGCTCATGGTCGCCTTTCTCCCCCCAAGGGCAAAGCCCATAACTATCGCAGTGAGAATTATTCCGATTCCCATACCGCGAAGATAATACTTAAGTTTCATGTATTGCACATCCTCTTATCTGACTTTTCTATGCTTGTTTGAAAGATCGATAACAAGTTTAACTTCCCCGATTCCAAGGCCTAGTTCTCTGGCAATGACCATATTGGACTTACCGGCCTTGTGCATTTCTATGATCTGTTTATTCTGAGAAACAGGATCATTGGCTGTGAGTTCCTTCATATTCCTGTCAGGATTTTTTGATCTTCCTTCAACTCTGACAGCCTCGGTTATCTGAACAACCTTAGATGAAGGTTCCTCCTTTTCTTTGCCGCCGATCACATGGAGATTTGAAATCTGCTCTGAAGTAAGCACTTCTGCAGGAATTTCTTCAAGGATATCAAGCTCTTTTAAATTCTTTTCATCTACATATCCGCTCTCAACAGGTAAAGGCTCCGGTTCAGGTGCCTGCTGACTCAAAGCAGGTTTAACAGGCTCTACCTGCTCAGGAGTTACCTGTTTGGGCTTAACGGGAATCTTGATTCCGCTTAGTGTATCTTCGGTTTCATCAAGAAGAATTGCTCTGACGTTATCGGGCGCTTGAGCTTTCAGTGAGCTTGTTGCTTCCTGAGCTTCTCTGGCGGTAGCTTCCGCATCTCTTACAACCTGTTTGGCTTCATCGGCCTTTTTCGTTACCTCAGTGACAACATTTGTCAGATTCTTGTGTTTGTCATTGAGCATGTCATACATGAACATTACTTCATCATGATTTTTATGGATATCATTGATAACAGTATCAGAATACTCGCCAATTGCCGAAAGCTTCTCATTGGAGATTCGTTCCATGGCTCTTTCTGTTTTGTCCAGAGAATTCTCGACGGTGTCATCCACCATATCTTCGATGGTTTCCTTCTGCTCCTCAACCTCACGTCTAACAAGCTCACGAATTTCACGTTCCATGAGCATCTTGTCTTCTTCGTCAAGCTCTTTCCCGGCAGGAAGAAGGTATCCCAATATGATCGCGGCAAATCCCGCGACGATGAGAACAATTTCCGTAATACTTATCATTTCTCCGCCCAATTACCCCACAAAAATTAAACGTACGTAAAAATACGTCTATTTATTATAATATAGATAGCTCAAATCTTCAAATCAAAACCGGATGAGATACGAAAATCAACAGGCTTTCCGTTTCTGTCAAGAATATTGCCTGCCATCTTCTCCATCTGTTCAACGGTGAGCTGTCTTTCAGGCGGGTTATCCCCGTTTTTCCCTCTCCTGTTTTTTCCACCGTCTCCCATGTATTCGTTTGAACCTTTGTCCTGCGCATCAGCGTTCATTCTGCCCTGGTCAATGTCATTTTTGGCATTGACGGAGTGTTCCTTGTTCTGAACCTCTTCTCTGAACTGGGCCTGAAAATTCTGCTGGTCCGCTACGGGTCTTGCCTCCTCGGCAGCCCTTATTGATGTGACATCTGTCGATGTCGCCATCACCCCAAAATCGACGTGATTAATTGACATGGGTCCCCTTCCTACAGTGCGAAGCATTTACTGCTGAGCACGTGCCAATATGAATCAATACAGCCGGGCCTTCGCGCAGCGACTCTAATGTCCGGCTGTCCATCTGATTTATCAGATGGGTGCTAGTCTCACATCCCCTTCCTTTATGACAAACCTGCTGTACTGAACAGGTTTCTTAACTATCATGGATAGCTCACCTATACTTACTGTTGTGCCGGGATAAGCTGTCCCCTCAACGATTACATCAGCTTCCTTGGCCTCTGCAAGCCTTTCCATAAGTTCTGCATATTCGGTTGAATCCTGTTCGACCTGAGCGCTAAGCGTCTTATTGAGTTCAATAAGCTTCTTGGCATTTGCAACCTGATCCGGCGTGAACTTCGCTCCGGCCTTTAACATCTTGGTAAAGCCCTCAATAGTGGGTCTGATACCTTCCAGATTCTTGTTGGCTGCAGCTATGCTTTTTTGCAGATCTTTTAGTCTTATTTTAACCTGTGGATCGGCGCCGACTTCAATAACTGTGTTAGCTCCCATCTCAGATCCCAGGATCTTGGCTTTTATCCTTTCGGATGCGGATACTTTACCTCCTGCAATAAAGCCTCTTCTTCCGGTTACGTTTATCTCTGTTCCGGAAGCAACTGTTGAATGGAGAATGCACTCGCTGGTTATTCCACCTCTTGCAGATATATTAGCATTTTCTATAAATTTTGTAACTACATTTCCGCCGGCCTTGATATTTCCGCCTGCTTTTACTCCGCATTCAAGGATGACATCGGCGCCTGCATCTATGTTAGCCCCTTCTACAATGCCTCTGACAACGATGTTTCCGCCTGCTTTAACGCTGAAATTGCTGGCAACAACGCCTTTTACTTCAACGCTTCCTTCAAAATCTATATTACCTGTGGCAACATCTACATTTTCAAGAACAAGGACGTCGGATACTGTGATCTTTCCGTCCTTTAAAGTAACATGACCGGACTTTTCAGCAGTCAGTGTCAGTTTATCCTCGGAAAGAACAGTGTTTTTTCCATATTTAATAAAAGAGCTTTTTACAGCATGCGGCTTAATGCTCTCACCATAAACATTAGTGCCCGGTTCTCCAAGCTCTTCAGGATGAAGCGTGGCAAGGAGCTGTCCGGCCTCAACATTGTTAATGAGATTTAAATGGAAATAGTCCACACTTCCGTCTTCCTTAAGTGTGGGTTTAGCCCTCAGATTTGCATTAAAATGAAGTTCTATCTTGGCATCATGTCCTTCTTTTACAGGCTTGCCCTGTGCCACAACAATCTCAGTACAGTATTTTCTGTGTTCAAAGAAATCGTGAATGGCATCAGTCTGTATGCCATAAGTTATCTTCCTGTAAGCAAGGGAATCCATGACTTCCTTCTCTGTCATGAGCTCCGCTCCTTCGCTGGGAGGGTAAAAAAATGCCGTGACAGTCATACGATCCTTTGAAATGTCGAATTTACAGCCTTCTCGCTCAGGAAGAAGCTGGGCATCTGTAAAGATAACAACATTCTCATCCGCCTTTGTCACAGCATCGTTAATAACAACTACATCATATTGAATTTTTCTGTCATCCAGATAGTCCCTTACGTCATTGACATTTAAGGGCTGACCCCCATCAGTCGGTGCATAGACCCTGATCCCGGTTCCTTTTGGTGTTATGACCAGTTGAAAATACCCATTCATATTCTACCTCACATTATCTGGAACCTGTAACAATTCCAAGATAATCTCCAAGCTTTTCTCTCATCTTCTGGAGTGCTCTTGTATGAAGCTGTGACACTCTGGATTCTGAGACTTCAAGCACTTCTGCAATCTCTTTTAGTGTAAGTTCTTCGTAGTAGTAAAGAAGAATGACTTTCTTTTCTTTGTCGGTGAGTTTTTCCAGTGACTCAGCCAGCATCTTCTTGAGCTCTTCTTTTTCCATGGCCTCTTCTGGTTTTACAAATGAAGAGCTTCTGTTGTTGGAATCTTCAGGTATATCCGATCCCTGTTCCATAAATTCATTTAGGGATACAACACCTGTAACCTTCATCTGATTCTGCCAGTTCTGGTACTCATCCTCACTGATCTCCATCTTGGCAGCAATCTCTGCATCCGTGGCAACATGACCTCCATCCCTTTCAATTTCTCGAATGGCGGCCTCGATTTTCTTTTGCCTCTGTCTTATTGTACGTGGAATCCAGTCCATCTTTCTGATCTGATCAAGGATAGCTCCCCTGATACGAAGGCTTGCGTAAGTTTCGAACTTAACGTCCTTCATGAGATCAAATTTGTCGATGGCATCGATAAGACCAAAGATGCCATAGCCAACAAGATCGTCATATTCTACGTTGAAGCCAAGATACATGCTAAGCCTTCCGGCGACCAGTTTTACTAAAGGTGCATACTCCAAAATCAACTGCTCACGTATATCAGCTGATTTTGTCTTGTGATATTCTGTCCATAATTTATTTCTGCCTGCCTCATCCATGCAACTTTATCCCCAGTTTTCAAAATTGTGGTGGCAATTCCTGACCTTCTCCGGTTCCGATTTCTTCGCCACCCTCCGCCTCCATTGCGGCTCTTGCCTCTTCCTCAAGGCGTTCTGCTTCGAGTCTCTCTGCCAGTGCCTTCTCATAGTTGATCTCAAGAAATCTGTTGAGCATCTTCTCAATGATGAGGCCAATGACAAGAAAGATCACTACCGAAGCAAATACGATAATGAAAAAATCTCCTGCCGGATAGTGCTTAAAGTACGTAAAGATCGCAATGATCGCAGTACAGCTAAGCACTATCAGCGGTGTGACAACCTTTGTATTGACTTTTTTAATTTGATCAATATCGGTATTCATATAATTTTCTCAGGCTTTCCAACTGCCCTAATTACAAAGTTTCCATTTTCCGGATAAAAAATGACCGTTCTACCATAGGAATCACCGGTATCCTGAGCAAGTACGGGAATATTCATCTCCTTGAGCTTTTTGAGTGTAGCCTGTACGTTTCGATCACCAACGCGCATTGACAGGTTACTGCTCTGAAATGCAAACATCTGGGCGCCTCCGGCAATCTTGGCAACAAGCCTTTGCCTGCTGGCTCCCTTTGCTACGATCTGTTTTATCAGCTCCTCAATTCCCGTGTCAGCAAATTTCGGTATATTCGAATTGTTCTTGATCTCAGTTGAGTCCGGTAACATTATGTGTGCCAAGCCACCAATCTTGGTGACCGGATCCCTTACCGCAATTCCCACGCAGGATCCAAGTCCCAAAGTTGTTATTCCGTCAGGACTGACACAAATATTCAGATCGGCCATACCAACCTTAATTATTTGACTCATATGTCGCCCTTTCGTTTAAAGCTGCACATCTCCCATACCAAGTGAAGAAAGAATCTTACTGTATCCATCCATATCGGGAAGGAGAATAAAATATCCACTAAGCTTTAATTCATCAAAGAACTGTGTTTCAATCAGCAGGATCTTGTCTCCCATCATTCCGAACTGGATAGCAGGTACACTAAGAATCGCTGCAGCCATATCAATGGCAACGTAAGGAATCGACGGAACCATCTTTAAGTTAGTCATCATAGAAAGTGAATTCAGATAAGAACCTGTTATGATATTTCCTACTTCCTTCAGAGCTGACATCTCAACTTCGTCAAACTCTTCATCCTCAGACTTTGGTCCTGTTCCCATGAGCTTATCAACCAGGTGTCTTGCTGCCATTTTATTTAGAAGGAACATGATGCTTCCGTCTATGTCTCCCTCCACAGCAAGATAAATACCTGCCATGATCTGCTCTGCGCCGCCCATCAGATCTCCGACATCTTTAAAGTCGAGAAGTTTAACCTGCGGAACAGCCATATCTACCTTGGTACCGATCATTTGTGCCAGGGCTGTAGTAGCATTGCCCGCACCGATATTTCCCAGTTCTTTTAAAATATCAAAGTATTGACTGGAAAGATTGTCAAGACTCATCTCACCCATATTTTATCCTCCGATCAGCCGGCGTTTTGTGCTTTCTCTTTTGCATCCTTCTCAGAAACAACTGCATCAAGATCAAGAATGGATACAAGACCACCATCGTAATGTCCAACTCCGTTTACAAATGATGCCTCTGTCTTGCCCTTCTTGTCATCATAGCGAACCTTCTCTACATTGTTTGAATCAAGTGTGAGAACCTGATTGACCTGGTCAACTATGATACCAACAAGATCGCCTTCTCCGGTTTTAAGAATAATGATCCTTGTCTTTCCTGTAATTTCATCCTCGGCAAGTCCCATTTTCTTTCTGACACTCATAACGGGAACAATCTCGCCTCGAATATTGATAACACCCTTAAGATAGTCATCAACCTTGGGAACCCTGGTTATCTGCTGCATCCTAACGATATTGTCAATGTATTTGATGTTGATTCCGTATTGCTCGTCATCAATTTTTATAATAATGTACTGAATAAGCTCGCCAGCTTCGGCTTTATCTCTGAGTTCATTCATATCGATATTCTTCCTTTCTTTTTACATAGAAGTAACACGCGGCAAAAACTCTTAAATTACAGAGTTAGTATCAAGGATAAGTGCTATCTCACCATCACCAAGGATAGTAGCACCGCTTATGAGTTTACACTTAGCTGTATACTTGCCAAGAGGCTTAATAACGATTTCCTGCTGGCCCATGAGTTCATCGATTACAAGTCCGTAGGACTGGTCTCCCTTTCTTGTAATAACAACTACCATGTCTTCGTCAGGAGACTTGGTGGACTCTGTATCAAGAACCTCATTAAGTCTTATGATAGGAGTTACGCTTCCACGAAGATTGATAACTTCCTTATTCTCAACAAGCTTTATATCTGAAGGAGATACATCCTCAATACTCTGAATTGAGTCAAGAGGAATAGCATACTTCTCTTCGCCGATGATTACCATCAGAGCCTGAATAATAGCAAGTGTAAGAGGAAGTCTGATAACCCAGGTAGAACCTTCGCCAAGCTTTGTTCTAACTGTTACTTCACCGGAAAGTGATTCAACCTTTGACTTAACAACGTCAAGGCCTACGCCTCTACCTGAAATTTCAGATACCTGCTTGGCAGTTGAAAATCCCGGATGGAACAAAAGCTCTACGCACTGTTTTTCTGTTAAAAGAGCTGCCTGATCGGGAGTTACTACACCCTTCTCGATAGCTTTATTCTTAACAGCCTCAGCATCGATACCGTTACCATCATCACCAACCTCGATAACAACGCTGTTACCATCCTGGAAAGCATGAAGGAATATCTGTCCTACTTCCGGTTTTCCACGCTGTGCACGAAGCTCTGCCGACTCAATACCATGGTCTGCACTGTTTCTGATAAGGTGCATAAGAGGATCACCAATCTCATCAACAACGGTACGATCCATTTCTGTATCTTCACCTGTCATGGTGAGTTCCATCTTCTTGTTAAGAGTCTTATTAAGGTCACGGATCATACGAGGGAATTTCTGAAGTACGCTCTCGATAGGAACCATTCGAACTTTCATGACTGACTCATGAAGGTTTGTGGTTACACTCTCAAGGTACTCAATCTGCTCGTTGACGTTTCCGTTACTAACACCTGATGTATTAGCTGCTGAAATAAGTGAGTTCTTAGCAATGATAAGCTCACTGACAAGATTCATCAGAACATCAAGTTTTTCAATATCAACGCGGACTGTTCTGTTAACAACAGGCTTTCCGACAGGCTTCTTGCCGCCTGCTCCGCCGGCAGCAGGTGCAGCTGCAGGAGTCTGTTTAGCAGGCTCTGCTGCGGGCTTTGGAGCCTCTGCTGCAGGAGCAGGTGCAGGTGCTTCTTCTTTATCTTCGGCACTTTTAGCGCTATTAAGATCAAATTCTCCGCACTCACAGCCTTCAACCTCAGAAACAGCCTTTACTATTTCCTCAACCTTTTCCTTTGATTCATCTGTGATAACTATTAAACTGAAGGTGAAATCAAATTTCTCATCTTCGATATCCTGTGTAGAAGGATCGGAAACAGCAATCTCACCGATTTCTTCAAGGCCCTTGAAAACAAGGAAGCCTCTGGCTGCCTTCAAAATACAGGATTCCTGAATATGAACTGTAACACCGTAAATCTTTTTACCCTGTGATACAGCTTCTTCCAATGTAGATTTAACAGACGGATCGAGCTTAATTGCTCTGTAATCCGAAGAACCGTCAGCTCCGGCTGCAGGCGCATCACCACCGGACGGTGCTGCTTCAGCAGCAGGTGCAGCATCTGCTGCATCTGCTCCGCCACCGCTTGCGCCATTACGAATATCTGCAAGAGCTTTAATTATGTTCTGGTGCTCCTCAGTACCCTCGTCCTGATTCTCTGTGATATTGTCTACATACTCCTGAATAGCATCAAGACACTGCAGCAAAACATCAATATCAGCAGATTTGATCTTGATCTTGCCGCCACGAACGTCTGAGAAAACATCCTCCATGTCGTGAGTAAGATTCTGCATTCTGGTATAGCCCATTGTTCCGGCCATACCTTTCATAGAATGCGCCGATCTGAAGATCTCATTGATGCAATCTTCATTCTCAGGATCCTGCTCGAGAACCATGATATTGTCATTCAGAGACTGAAGGTGCTCCTTTGCTTCATCGAGAAAGACACTTAGATACTGGGAAACATCCATAACCTATTTACCTCCATGAGAAAGATTTAGTTCAACGTGTATACTTATTATCGCATACTTTTGAACATTATATCGGCTTTCTGAATGGAGGAATTTAAGAATTTTAGATTAAAGAATTATTAAAAAGTAATGAAAACCCCTCAATTCACACCGACATGCATTATTATTTCCTGGGCAATGTTATCAAGCTTAACAACCTGATCCACAAGCCCAGCCGTTGCTACAGCTTTGGGCATTCCGTAAACGGTACAGGTACTTTCATCCTGTCCGATTACATGTACTTTTTTCTTAGTCTTTAGATTCTTGATTCCTTCTGTACCATCAGCTCCCATTCCGGTCATTACAACACAGCAGATCTCGTCGTAATCTGAATCCATCAGGGACTCGTACATAAAGTTTGCGCAGGGCCTTACACCCTCTCTGGTAGGTCCATCCACATAATGGATAGTGCTCTTACCGCCGCTCTTTACCACATGCATATGCTTTCCGCCGCGGGAGATATAAACTGTTCCGCTCTGAAGCTGATCGCCTTCGGCAGCTTCTTTTACCTTGATCTCTGAGAGTGAATCAAGTCTCTCTGCAAGAGAAGCCGTAAAGCCTTCAGGCATATGCTGAACCAGTACTACAGGTGTTCTGAGATTCTTGGGCAGTTTTGGAATTACAGCCTGAAGTGCTCTTGGTCCTCCGGTTGAACTTGCTATTGCAACAATTCTGTTACCGGTAATTTTGTTGGCAGATTTTGTTACAAGCTCTACAACCTTTCTGGATTCCTTAGCTTCTTCAAAGGAGAATGCCTTTGTTGCTACCGGAAGTCTACTGTTTGCCACGGCTGCAAGAGTGTTGATGAAGTGCTTACCGAATTCTTCTCCTCTGCACTCAGAAGCTCTGTCAGGCTTATGTACGAAATCCAGAGCACCCAGATCAAGACAGTCCATGGTAACCTTTGCGCCTTCTTTGGTATCGGTGCTGGCCATCATTATCCTGGTTTTGATCTTATTCTTCTGAAGTTCCTTCAGCATCGTAATACCGTCCATACGAGGCATATTGATGTCAAGAACTACAGCATCGTAAGTATTCTTTTTCAGAAGTTCAAGGCCTTCTAATCCGTCCTTAGCCTTGTCAACCACCTGGAATCTTGAATCTGCATTAATAATATCACTGAGCACGGTTCTCATGAGTGCAGAGTCATCAATAAGTAGAATTTTTTTCATAATTAAGTCTGCTTCTTTCTGATTTTTCGTTCTTCCTCAAAGATAAAATGAATGATATCTTCTCTGGAAGTCTCGTCAATGTAAATGTACTGGATACGGTGTTCAAACAGTCCGGGTCTGGCTTCCAGCTCCTGGACCTTAAGGACATTGCAGATCATTTCATACTCTTTGTTCAGATTTCCCGGTAGAGAATATGCACAGTATATTGTGCTTCCCTCCTCATATCGGAAATTCGATACAAATCTAAGTCCCCCTCCGCTAATGTCTACAACGACGCTCTTTTGAAGTTCGTCACCCGGTTCAACCAAGTATTTTCTGTTCTTCTCAAAAGCCTCCTGCTCTTCCTTGGAACAGAGCCTTGACTTAAGTTCCAGAGCACAACTGAATCTGTAGTATTCTCTTCTCTGAAGCTTAGAAAGCTCGCTGGTCAGATCCAGTACAAGAATATACATGTTGTCGCTTCTGTATCTGTCGACGATCTTGGCAAAGCATTGGAATAGGCCTTTGGTAGAATAAAAGCACAGGCTGTATTCTCCATCTACAGGTAAAAGGACTATCTTCCCCCTTTCAAAGGGCATCAGCACCTCAATTCTGTCGTCTGATGTAACATCCATTATCTTACTCATGTAGATGTGTTTGGTACGAGAATCATCGTCCATCCATATCTTGCCTGTGGCCTTTAGCTCCACCTTGTTGCCCGGTGAAATGTAGTCAGTGAGCATTCATTTATCTCCATTATTTTGATAATAATATTATAACACGCTAATTGTTAATTTGGTGAAGCAGGTGCATTTGCCGAAGCAGATGCAGGTATCTGCGTACTGGAAAGCTTTCTTCCGGTGATGATATGGGAGAAGAATGCAGCCATACCCCTCTGCTTGACCTCCATGGTCTCACCCGGATTCATCAGCATTCCGGCGATATTCTCAAATGCCTTGACCGACTTGGCATTTGGGTACTGCAAAGACACAGGTGATTGCTGCATTACACTCCTTGCCAGCATCTGATCCTGGGGAATAGCCCCAAGATATGTCAGAGGAAGCTTTAGATATCTTGCAACGACTGCATTAAGCTTGTTAAATAGCTGTTGCCCCTCATCATCTGATGACACCCTGTTGGATACAACCTTTACCTTGGTATTTTCTCTGGAAAATCTGGGCGACTGATTAAGTGCCTTTAACAGAGAATAGGAATCGGTAATAGATGTTGGTTCAGGTGTTGTAACCAGAATAATCTCTCCGCTTGCCACCAAAAATTCCATAACAGCGTTTGAAATTCCGGCTCCGGTGTCGATTATGATGATATCAGCGATAGCATCAAGCTGTGCCAGATTAACAATGATGTAGACAAGATAATCACGGCTTAGGTTGTACATTCCCGAAATACCTGAGCCACCGGAGATAAATCCAACTCCTTCAGGCCCCCAGGTGATGATATCCTTTATGTTTTTACCCTGATAAATAAGGTCACTGAGATTGTGCTTGGGAATAGTACCAAACATGATCTCTATATTGGCAAGTCCAAAGTCGGCATCAAGGATTATTACTCTTTTTCCCATCTTCCGAAACTGAACGGCAAGGTTGATGGCAACGTTACTCTTGCCGACTCCGCCTTTTCCGCTGGTAACGGTGATGATCCTAGCCAGAGGCCTTTGGGGCTTACTCTGATTCTTTATTATATTTCTTAACTGTTGCGCTTGATCCATATACTAACACCCAACAAATTAGCTCTTTCCACCCAATAGATTTTTGACGATTCTCTGAGCATCAAAAACAGCGATGTCATCCGGTACGTTCTGACCGTTAGTGATATAAGCAATAGGTGATCCGGTATGCATCCTGATGTTGTAGAGATTCCCCTTTGCACCGGTTTCATCCATCTTGGTAAAGATAAGCTTGTATGCAACCATCTCCGAGTAAACATCTGCAATCTCAATGAGATCACGGTATTTGGTGGTTGCCGAAAGAACGAGATAGTTCTCACAATCCATCTCTTCTTCCAGAACTCTGATAAAGCTCTCAACACTCTGCTTGAGCTCATCGTTATGAAGCGAATGACCGGCTGTATCAACCATCAGATAGTCGTAGTCTCTGAAGTCTTCAGCTGCCTGCTTCATCTCCTCAACCGAGTAGATTACCCTGAAGGGGATCTCGAGGATTGACGCATAGGTTCTTAGCTGCTCTGCAGCTGCAATCCTGTAGGTATCAACTGTAAGAAGCGCTACCTTCTTGTGTTGAGTTACGCAAAGATCTGAAGCAAGCTTAGCAATGGTAGTGGTCTTACCTACTCCGGTCGGTCCTATAAATATCTCTGCCATCGGTCCGTCATGATCGAGCTTTATAGGCTCTGACTTACCAAACTTAAGCACCATCTTCTGATATACATTAGAGAGCGCATAGTCAAAAGGCATACCGGGCTTTGAAAGCTTCTCAACTTCGTCAGTGAGCTGATTTACATATATCTCATCAACTTCATTCTCAATAAGCGTGTTGTACAGAAGTTTGATAAAAGACATTGTTTCATCCGAAATGTCTTCATTCTTTGTACTCTTAACCGGAGCCTCGTCCTTTTCCTTGTCGGCAGCTTTTGGCTCTGCTTCTGTCCTTTCGGATTTCAGAAAGTTCTTTTCAAGAAGGTTACTCAAATTATCGAGCTTCTCCTCAATGGCGCTGTTTTCATCCCTGATATCGGGAGTCTTTGCAGCTGTCATATTTGAGGAAGCAAGAATTGTATCCCTCTGGGCCGGATCTTCTGCCGCAGCCACTTTTCTGGGCGCAGGTCTTTGCTCCTTTTGAGGCGAAAAAGTTCTCTGTGGTCTCTCCGACTCCTCCTCGAGTCCCACAGTCACCTCGATTTTCTGAGGCTGAAAAAGTGAAAAGAAACCTGTTTTCTTTACCGGCTTTACCGTCATGACAACGATGTTCGGTCCCAGTTCTCTCTTGGCTTCTTCCGTCGCCTCGCTTTCAGTTTTTCCAACATACTTTTTAATAATCATCTTATGCCGTTACCATCCCCACAGATTGTAGTTCGATTGTCGGTTCAACCTCGTTGTAAGAAATTACAATTAGATCCTTATAATAGTCCTGAGTCATCTTCTTAAAGTACATTCTGACTATCGGTGATGCCATGATTATCGCCATCTTGCCGGCATCCTCAAGTCTTTGTATATTCTCCCCAACTGCAGTAAGAATAGACTTCGTACGGGCGGGATCAAGAGTAAGGAACGCGCCAGTTTCAGTCTGCTTGACGCTGCTCATTATCTCCTGTTCGAGCTTAGGATCAAGAGTGAGGACACTTGTTGTCTCTCCCGCTGCAAAATATTTGCTGGATATTGCTCTCTTAAGGCTCTGTCTTACATACTCAGTGAGAATGTCGGGATCGTGCGTTGAAGGAGCAAAATCAGCCAGTGTCTCAAATATGGTTACAAGATCACGTATGGAAATACCTTCGCTTAAGAGGTTCTGAAGAACCTTCTCAATTTCACCAAGGCTCATGAGCTTAGGCACAAGCTCGTCCACAAGAGCCGGATTGTTCTCCCTTAAGTTATCAACAAGGTTCTGTACATCCTGCCTTGTCATAAGCTCTGCGATGTGTTCTCTTATGATCTCTGTAAGGTGTGTAGCAATGATAGAAGGCGGATCAACAACCGTGTAGCCGAAGCTCTCAGCTCTTTCTCTCTGACCTTCCGTGATCCAGGTAGCAGGAAGATGGAAGGAAGGCTCAACAGTAGGAATACCTGTGATCTCCTCCTCGACATGACCGGGATTCATGGCCATATAGTGGTCGAAAAGAATCTCTCCGTCGCTGACCTGTATACCTTTAATTTTAATTATATATTGATTGGGATTCAACTGAATATTATCCCTCAAACGGATGATCGGCACCACGGTACCCAGTTCCAAAGCTATCTGTCTTCTGATCATAACCACACGGTCAAGAAGGTCTCCGCCCTGGTTGACATCCGCCAGCGGAATAATACCATAACCAAACTCAAGCTCAATAGGATCCACCTGCAAAAGACTTGTTACATTCTCAGGCTGCCTTATCTCCTCCGCTTGCTGTTCCTCCTCGGATACAGCTTCACCTTCCACAGCCACCTCTTCGGCAGTCTGAGAGGTAATTCTTCCAAGTATGATGAAGGAAGCACCGAAGGCGACATAAAGGATTGTTGGCAGTGGTGAAAAAATACCAAGTCCTGCCACAACACCTCCAACCAGATATAGGACCTTTGATGTTCCAAAGAGCTGTCCAATAAGGAGATGTCCGAAATCCGCTTCCTTTGATCCCTTGGTTACAAGGATACCTGTTGACATTGAGATCATCAGTGAAGGAATCGAGCTTACAAGACCGTCACCCATGGTAAGAATTGAATAGGTGTTAATGGCAGTGTTGACATCCATCCCCATTCTGAGCACGCCCATTGCAATACCACCGATAAGGTTTACCGCAGTAATTATCAGGCCGGCTGTTGAATCTCCCTTAACGTATTTGGTAGCACCGTCCATGGCACCGAAGAAGCTGGCTTCTTCCTGAATCTTGTCACGTCTTTGCTTGGCTTCTGCATCTGTTATGGCTCCGGTGTTAAGATCGGCGTCAATAGCCATCTGTTTACCGGGCATAGCATCCAAAGTAAAACGGGCTGATACTTCAGCTACACGTTCAGAACCTTTGTTGATGACCATGAGCTGAACAATAATAAGGATCACATAAACGATGGCACCGACGATAAGATCACCGCCACCAACGAAGGATCCGAATACTTCAATAACTTCACCTGCGCTGCCCTGTGTGAGAATAAGTCTCGTTGATGAGACGTTCAGGGCAATTCTGAAGATGGTGGTAAAGAGCAGGATTGTTGGGAAGAATGACATCTCCAGAACATCCTTTGCAAACATAGACGTAAACATGATCACAAAGGACAGTGACATATCAAACGCCAAAAGTATGTCCAAAAGCCAGTCCGGAAGCGGAATAATGAGCATAACAATAGCTGCAACGATATAAAGCGCCAGACCGTAGTCCATCACTCGATTCTTAATACCACTAAGATTCATCATTATCCTCCTTCCGTCAGTTTAGTTGTTCCTATGGTCAGACTTTACCCTGTAAGTGATAAACATAAGCCAGAACCTCGGCTACAGCCTTATAGAGCTCAGGCGGGACCATTTCTCCGACTTCTACATTTGCATAGAGCATTCGGGCAAGAGGCTTGTTCTCTACTATTTCTACCTTGTTGTCTCTTGCTATCTCTTTTATCTTCTGAGCCAGATAATCAGCACCCTTTGCAACAACCACAGGTGCATCCGACTCCTCTGCATCATACTTGATGGCCACAGCATAGTGGGTAGGGTTGGTGATTACAACATCCGCCTGAGGAAGCTGCTGCATCATCCTTCGCCTTGAAGCCTCCATCATACGGCGCTTCTGAGCACCCTTTACAGCAGGATCTCCTTCTGAATTCTTGTACTCATCCTTAACCTCTTTCTTGGTCATCATCATGTCTTTATTGAACTTTCTCCTCTGATAGATCAGATCGATAAAGGCAATGACCATATAAGCAGCAGCAATCCGTAGTCCTAAGTCAATGATGAGATTACCCATAAGTCCGATCGCCTGTTTAAGGGGCATATCATACAACAGGAAAAGAGATTCCGTCCTGCCGGTAAAAAATGAAAAAATAACCGCGCCCATTACCACAAGCTTAAGGATTGATTTTCCAAGGTCAAAGAGCTTTCTTGCGGAAAAGATCTTTTTCATACCGCTAATGGGATTTAATTTACTGAGCTTGGGCTGTAGCGGCTTTGATGTCGGCTTAAATCCGACCTGCACAAGATCTGACAAAAAAGCGATTATAAATGCGATTATAAAAAATGGCGCAGATATCAGCAGCATGGTTATGATCGCATTGGTCAGAATACTTCTGATATAAGCAACGGGAAGCATTCCGTCATAGGTCCTTGCCACATTGGGGATTGAGTTATAAACTCTCTCAAACAACGTCTGAAAGTTTGTCCCCATAAAGGGATAAATTACCCTGATAATGACAAATAGCGCAAGTAAAGTAAACGCAGTGGCTATCTCCTGACTTTTGGCCACCTGCCCTTCTTTTCTTGCGTCATCGAGCTTCTTGGCAGTAGGCTGCTCGGTCTTTTCAGCGCCGTTGGCATCCTCAGCAAAAAACTGCAGATTATATTTAATTAATAAAGCTGAAGTATCAGCCGCTCTGCATGCTGTATACAAACTGCTGAATCATCTCCTTCATGTTGATAAAGATAAAATTCGAAGCATCTGATAGCATTGTTACAGTAATAAACATGATCACCAGGCCAACAACTATCTTTATCTGAATACCCACAGAGAACATGTTCATCTGTGGTGAAACCTTCGCCAAAACTCCCAGGATCACATTGGTAATGAAAGTGATGATGAAGATAGGAAGGCAAATTCGAAAGCCGATAACAATGTAGTCCTTCATGAATGTCAGCATGGTATCCAGCATTCTGTCCGAGTGGATCACCGCCCCGTTTATTGGTATCAGGGTAAAAGAATCCACCAGCGCTTTTAAAATATACTGATACATTCCTGTTACGATAAGCGCCAGTGTAAGGTACTGGGAATAAAGGGAACCGGTAATTGTAATCTGCTGACTGGTTGCCGGGTCCATCATGGAAACCATGGAAAGACCGATCTGCATATCAACTACACTGCCGGCAAAAGCACTTATCTGCTGACATAAAGTTACGGCAAAGCCGATCAAAAGCCCCACCATAGCCTCTTTTAACACAATAACCGTATAGCCTGCCACGGTATTGTAATCCGGAGGATAAAAAGGTACAGCCCCATACAAAAGTATCGAAAGTAAAAGCCCGTAGCCAACTTTAACGATATTAGGGGTCTGCCTTCCTCCAAAAAACGGACAAACAAAGATGAAGCTCATTATCCTTACGACGATCAAAAGATAAACTTCAAGATCGCCATAACTAAAGGTATGGTTAATCATCTATTGCTCCTAGCGTACATATTTCGAAAAGTCTGACCATAGATTTGTTATATAGCCTGATAGCTCAGTCAGCATCCAGTTTCCCAGAAGCATAATCATTATAAATACTCCGATAACCTTGGGAACGAAGGTAAGTGTCTGTTCCTGTATGGATGTAACGGTCTGAAAAATGGAAACCACGAGACCGATTATCATTGAAGTCAGAAGTACGGGAAGTGACATTCTTATTATCAACATCAGAGCTTCTGAAACTATTTGGTTTATATCTGCCAGTGTGATCATGCCATTCTCCCTTCTTCTTTATTTAGTAGAATGATTTAACAAGGTTACCGATAATAAGGCTCCATCCGTCTGCCAGTACAAAGAGCAGTATCTTAAACGGCAGCGATATGGTGGTCGGCGGAAGCATCATCATACCCATACTCATAAGTACCGATGCCACAACCATGTCGATTACGATAAACGGAATATATATCAGAAAGCCTATGATAAAGGCCGTTCTAAGTTCGCTTACAATAAAGCTGGGAACAAGTACTACATTTGGGATGCTATCCAGCTCTCCATCCCACTCTATGCCATCTATCTGCATAAAGAGTCTTACGTCTTTTATCTGAGTCTGACCGTACATGAACTGTCTGAAGGGCTTCATTACTTCGGTAAAGAACTCCTGCTGCTCCATCTCTCCGTTTTCAAAAGGGATGACTGCAGTGTTATAAGCCTCAGTTAATGTGGGCTGCATGATAAAAAGAGTCATAAATAAAGCTATACCTATCAGCACCAGGTTCGGTGGTGACGTCTGAGTACCAATGGCCGTTCTTGTAAAATGCAGTGCAACAATGATCCTGGTAAAGGAAGTCATCATTACGACAAGGGTTGGTGCCAGCGAGATCAGCGTAAGTGTAATGAGTATCCTAAGTGACCCGTTGAGCATTCCGTTTCCGTTGTCATAGGTTACAGTAACAGTATTGGCAATATTTAATTTCTTCAGATCATCCGGAGTCTCTGCAGAACCCGGATCAGTGATATTGGTCCTCTCATCCTGCGTACCGGTAAGGTTTGAGTCAGTATCTACCGTAGGATCAGTTGGCGTAGTATCACTTATGATATTTTCTGTAGCGTGAGAAGTCAGTGGAATCGAAAATGCCAAAAAGGAAAACATGGCAAGACAGGCAAGGGCTGATATCAGCCCTCTCCGTAAAAGAGATAATATTTTTTTGTCAAAAATCCCAGCTCCCCTGTTCTTACCCATTTACTTCTTTTTCTCACCCTTAATCTTTTCAAGTATCTCCTTGAAACTCAAATTATCTTCAGGATTATCTTCCTTGATGATCAGGTCCTCCTTGGATATTTCTCCCAAATTTGTGATCTCGTCTTTTCCTACACCGATAGCTACGTATTTCCCTCCAATGCGTACTATCTGAATATACTTCGTCGCAGATATCCTGGCAGTCTCAATGACTTCTATGTTACCTGTTGATGTCTTATCCTTCTGATAGTTTGCCATCCACTTAGTAAAAAAGTATGTGACAGCCAAAACAGCCACGAAGATTATAAGCATAGATATAAGCTGTAAATATGAGTCCATAGTCTATGCTCCTATCTTATTGAACAATCTCAGTCACACGGACACCAAAGCTTTCTTCGATAACTACAACCTCGCCCTTGGCAACGAATTTGCCGTTTACAAGAACGTCAACCGGCTCACCGGCAACCTTATCAAGCTCTATGATGGTTCCCGGAGCAAAGTCAAGGATATCGGCGATAGGCTTAGCTGTTCTTCCGAGCTCAACAGTAACCTCCAAAGGCACATCCTTGATGATACCGATATTCTCTCCGCCTGCCATAATAGTGGTTCCGCCTGCAAAGGTCTGGAACTGAGCGGGCTGAATATTCATGTTCATCATCTGAGGTGGCATCTGCATCTGAGGCATAGCCATCTGTGGCATTGCCATCTGAGGCATCGGTCCTCCAGCCATCATGGAAGGATCCATTGTCGGCATCTGCGAAGGCGCAGCCTGTGGCATAGGTTCCGGTGCAGGTGCAGGCGCCGGAGCAGGTGCAGGTTCAGGTTCTGATGCAGTGGCATCTCCGGTGATAACAGTATCCTTCAGAGCTTTTGCAAATTCGATTGGATACAGCTGCATAAGAGTTGAATCAACCAGATCTCCGACCTGCATCTTGAAGGAAATCTTAACGAAGGTTCCCGTCAGGAATTCTGCGATATCAGAAGGATCGTCATTGATCATCTCCAGGAGCGTTGCCTGTGGCGGGCTGATATCAACCTTCTGATTGATCATAGTAGAAAGAGATGTGGCAGCAGCACCCATCATCTGGTTCATAGCCTCTGAAATAGCTGAAAGCTGCAGTTCTCCGATCTCTCCGTCAGTATTGGTACCATCACCACCCATCATGAGGTCAGTGATTACCATAACATCATGTTCTTTCAGAATAAGGATATTTGTACCATCAAGACCTACTGTGTATCTGATCTGAATAAATACACAAGGTCTCTCGTAATTACTGATAACATTTTCCCAATTGGCAAGTTCAACCTGAGGTGTTGTGATATTAACCTTCTGATTTACAAGGGAATACAGCGTTGTAGCCGAAGATCCCATGCTGATATTGGCCACCTCACCAATGGCATCCTTCTCAGCATCATTCAGAAGCGATTCATCAATTCCGCCTCCTGAAGGCGCTGCAGCAATATCAGCCGCTGCCTCCATCCCCGAATCAACAGGAGCATCTGCAGGTGCAGCATCGCCCCCGCCGGATGTATCCATACCGGCCAGCAAAGCATTAATTTCGTCCTGAGATAACATTCCATCCATGCTCCTACTCTTCCTCCTCTCTTACAACCGACGTGATACGTACGGCATATTTGTCTTTTGTAGTTCCGGGCAACGCCGTGAATTTATAGATATTACCCACATATACCTGCATATCTGTATTAACTCTGTTATCAAGCCTTATTATGTCCCCGGCCTGTAAGTGTACAAAATCATTTACCGATACATTGCACTTTCCAAGAACCGCTTTAACAGGTACATCCACATGTCTTACCATTGTCTCAAGGTGTTCCTGATAGTCCTCTTCTGCATTCTTTTGCATTGTAGAGAACCAGAACTTGGTGTTGAGCTTGTCCATGACGCTCTCTAACGTGAAATACGGAAGACAGACATTCATAAGACCCTCTGTTTCACCGATCTTGATATTCAGTGTTACAATGGCGATCATATCTGTTGGTGATATAACCTGCGCAAACTGAGGATTGGTCTCAATCCTCTCCATTACCGGATTGATAGCCACAACGTTCTGCCAGGGTTCAACCATTAGCTGCATGCAGATGGTAACCAGCTTCTCTATAAGTGGCATCTCAATGTCAGTAAATGGCCTCGGTTTATCAAGGCCGTTTCCTTCACCCCCAAGCATTCTATCTATGAAGGAAAAGCCTATATTGGCCTGAAGCTCCAGAATAATGGTTCCCTGCAGCGGCAAGAAACTGATCACTCCCAGAATAACCGGGTTACTAAGAGCATTTGAAAACTCCGAATATGTAACCGTCTCTGAGTTAGCAACCGATACTGTAACGTTCTTGCGAAGATACAGGGGCAAGGTAGTGGATAAAAGACGCCCATAGTGCTCGTAGATCATCTCCAGTGTACGAAGATGTTCCTTTGAGAACTTGGCCGGACGTTTGAAGTCATAATCCTTGACTTTCTTTTCGTCCGAGGCCTGCATCTGATCCACATCAAGCTCACCGGTACTGAGTGCTGACAACAGGCTATCTATTTCGCTTTGTGACAGTACTTCACTCAATGTTTACTCTCCTTAACAAAATCTCTTTTCAAACACAATCAGATTATGAATAAAGAACACTTGAGAAGCTGATGTCATAGATGAAATTGGAATTGAACATCTCCTGAACGCTCTCAAGGATCTCTTCCCTTGCAACCTCATCCATTCCGCTCTGAAGCTCTTCCATTGTGTAGCTTGCAAGCTTGTTGGTAATAGTGGACTTAACAACTTCCTTGACGTTTGCAAGATTTTCCTCTGTTCCCAGGGTAGCGTAGTCTGCGCTGGCCTTGTTCAAAGAGAATACAACCTCAACAACCATGTAGTGTGTCTTGGCATCTTCTCCGGGCTTGAGGGCAATTGTAAGCTTTTCATCTCCGGTAAATCCCCAGGTTGCCATATCTGTTACGGCAACTACTCCGGAAGCAGATCCGGAAAATCCTCCGGTATTACCACCGTTTGCCTCAAGTTCCAGAGCAGCAGCTATATCTGAAATAAGCTTGGCCGTCTGTGAATTGGTGGTCATGACACTGAGCATCATAAAGCCTGTCATGCCAAGATTAACCACCAGAAGTGCAAGGATAATTATTGATAACAAATTCTTTTTCATGAGTGTCTCTCCTTGTTTAATATGAAGCGCTCAAAGGATTATATATTCTTATCTCAACTCTTCTGTTTCGAGCTCTTCCTTCATCCGTAGTATTGTCTGCTATGGGGTCATACTGTCCTCTTCCGGTGTGTACGATCTTGGAAGGATCAAGAGTGGTGTTCTCTGTAAGGTAATAGAAAACAGACAGCGCTCTTCCTGCACTGAGTTCGTCGTTGTTGGCATATTTGCCGCCGCCCGACATGGGAACATTGTCCGTATGACCTTCTATATCAATAGTTCCTCCCGCAAAGGTTTCCAATATCTGGCCAACCTTGTCGATAACAGGAATAGCATCTTCTTTTATCTCAGTCTTACCCGAGTCAAACAAGATAGAACCCTGAATGGTAAGCTCTACATACTGGCTCGTGTAGTTCAGAGAAACCATATTATCGATCTCGCCCTCTTCTAGAGCCTGCTCAATTTTCTCGGCAAGCTCAGCGGAAGCTTCCAGCTGCTCTTCCTCGGCAGCTTCCATGAGTTCTTCCTGGTTCATATCTCCGACAGCCTTCTCACTCTCATCCGAATCCTCTCCTGACTGAGCAAGACCCATTGATGTAACATAAGCGGATAGCTGGGATAACTGTGATACACCGTCTCCTATAAGAGCTCCCTCTCCTATAGCCATTTCACCACCTGAAAATACACTAAAAGCCTGGCTGAAGGATGCTGCAACTTCCTCGAACTTCGCTGCGTCCATATTAGCCATGGAGAAAAGCAAAACGAAGAAGCAAAGCAGAAGGTTCATCAGGTCTCCGAAGGTACCCTGCCACGCCGGCAAGCCGGGTTTAATTTCTTCTGGTTTTTTTGCCATTATTCTCCGCCTCCATCGCCGGAACCGTTCTCAGCTTCATAAGCAGATCTGTCAGAAGGTGACAGGAAGGACTTGAGCTTTTCTTCTGTAACACGTGGATTCTCACCGGCCTGAATGGAAAGAAGTCCTTCGATGATGATACTCTTAACCATATATTCAGCATTACTTCTTGCCTTGAGCTTATTCTCTGCAGGGTAGCAGAACCAGTTGGCAAGAACCGATCCGTAGAATGTTGTAATGAGGGCAACCGCCATGGATGGTCCGATTGATGAAGGATCAGACATGTTCTGAAGCATAAGAACCAGTCCAAGGAGGGTTCCGATCATACCCCAGGAAGGGCCCATACCTGCAACATCCGCAAAGAAAGAATAATTCTCTTTGTGACGCTCGGCCATGGCATCGATCTCAGCCTCCAGGATGCTCTTAACCAGTTCCGGCTCAGTACCGTCAACTATGAGCATAACGCCTTTCTTCATGAAGGCATCCTCCAGGTTTCCCGCTGCTTCTTCCAGAGCAAGAAGACCTTCTTTTCTGGCTGTGTTTGAAAGGTCGATAATGCTCTTTATAACAGACTTGGTATCATCCTTTGGCATTTTAAAGATAAGAGTATAGGACTTAAGTCCGCTGATAAAACTGGGCATGCTCCTTGATCCAAGAACCGCCATGAAGGCACCTCCGAAGGTGATCATGGCCGAAGGAGCATCCACGAAGTACTGAACACCGGAGATTCCGGCCGAGAACACGATACTCAGGATCATGAACAGGAAACATAGTCCTACACCAAGCAACGAAGCAATATCCACAACATTTCCTCCTTTGAGAATTTATTGTACGCATTAAGAATTGATCAGTCTGTATATCTCGTCTATATCTTCTTTTACCAGAACTTTTCTTCCGGACTGCAAAACAATGACTGTGTCGGGGTTTCCCTCAACAGTCTCTATCATGCCTGTATTAACAAGTATCTTTCTTGTGTCCAGTTTGGTAAGTTCAATAATCCTACTCATAATTTCACGTTTTAGAATAATTTCACTCAAAAATGAAATTAATTTTCCATCTGCATTAATTTTACCACTCAATGAGCGCAAAATCAGCTGTTTTTGTTCACAATTTGGACATATTTGTTACTAAATTTCAATGTTGGGACTGAATAACGAAATATTATTCTAAGACATCCTTATCCCCCACCAACTCATCCTTGACATACCACAACATATATTAAGGCATAGTACTACATATTGTGGTATCAAAATCATTGTACCACTTTTCCATGTATAATACAGTATTAATTAAATAAAATTTTTCTTTACCAAATAAAAACAATCCCCTTGGAATGGACGTTTCCAAGGGGATCAGGATTTGATGGATTTAATGGACTAGCCTGTTAGTATTATCTCTTAAGGTTTGTAAGCTCCTCAAGAAGTGTATCGGATACTGTGATGATACGGCTGTTTGCCTGGAATCCACGCTGTGTTGTGATCATCTCTGTGAACTCTCTTGAAAGGTCTACGTTTGACATTTCCAGAACACCGGTATTCATGTAACCACCATCAGTTGTGATATCCTGGATTGTTGCCTCACCTGAGTTAAGTGTTGATGAGTAGAGGTTATCACCTTCCTTAGCAAGACCTGATGCATTAGCAAATTCTGCTGATGCGATCTGTCCAAGAAGCTTTGTCTGGCCGTTTGAATATGTTGCAAAGATCTGACCGTCTGTACTTACATTGACACCGTTCATCTCACCAACCATACGACCTGTGTTAAGAGAAGACTTATCTCCCTTTACGGCCTTGATTGTTGATGATCCACTGGTGTTGTAGTTAGTAACTGTTGAGAAGTCGATTGTAAGTCTTCCTCTCTCAGCCTCTTCATCAGCTGTTGTAGGCTGGAATCCGAAAGGCTCAAGACCTTCAACATTCTGGTCAAATACAAGGTTTACAAGACCGTTTGAATTGCCGTTAGCTGTTGTAAGTGATCCGTTTGCAGGATTGAACTTAAGCTGGATTGACTGGGTACCTGTTGTAAGTGTAATGCTGCCGTCATTGTTTATGCTGTAAGTTGCATCTGTTCCGAAGGCTTCAGCAACTTCATCTGTAATTCCGTATACTGAGTTCAAAAGACCTCTGTATGGTCCTGAAGATGACTGAAGGAGATTCTTAACAGAAACGCTGTCTGTACTGCTGTTTGGAAGATTGTCCCATGCAACAGTATCATTTGTTGTCACATACTTAAGAGTTCCGTTTGCATCAAGGCTTGCTGCGTAATCTGAGTTGTACGGAGGTGTATATGATGTTGTCTGGTAGATACTTGCTGTTCCGTTTCCTGCAATGTTTACAAGAAGATTCGTAGCATACTGTGATCTGTCGAGCTTAAATACATCTGCAAATATCTCATCGCTGAAATCTGCTACAGTTGTCTCATCTCCCTTAAGGACATAGGCTGAAAAATCTGTGGTATTTGTATATACTCCGCCAAGTTCTGCAGCTGTGTATACAGGGAAGGTAGTCTCATCGGCGTAAAGAGTCTTTGAAAAAGGACTTCCTGAATAAAGTTCAATGCTTGTGTCAGCTATCTGACCTGGTGTTGTAGTATAGAACAAGAGTCCTTCAGTTCCTGTAAGATTGTCTACTCTAAAATTAGTGTACGCACCTGTCCCATCACCAGCAGTCATATAAGAATCTAAAGCTGAAAGTTTTGCAGCGGCAAGAGCTGTTTCAAAAGCAGCTGTATCATTTCCATAATTAGTAGTCGTTTCGTTAACTGTAATAGTTAAATTATCCGCATCTGTTGTGTCCACAGTAAGATAACCAGATAAAAGTTTTGAAGCATACATCAAATCTGCAAATTCTGCTTTCATCTCATCAGTAAAAGTAGTAGAAGTATAAGAATATACCGTTCCTGTTGTCAACTTAGATAGTGCGGTAATTGCTCCTGTTCCTGTATTTGCGACAGTACTTGCTTTAACTGCTGATGCAGTGTCTGTCTTTGAACCGTAAACTGTAAGCTTGTTGTCCTTATATGTATAGAAAGGAGTTCCGGTGTATTCACTTACAGCGCCCTCAAGTCCGGTAAAGTCATCATAGAACTTTGAAAGATAACTTACAGATGTTGCTGTCTCTGTTGGTGCAGCTGTTATAGCCGGATTTCTGTAAATTTGGAAGGTATCGTTGTTGCTGCCGTCAGATGTAAACTTATACTGATATTTTGAGGTCATGTAGGATTCAAGCTCAGTAGCATTAATGCCGAAGACATTTGTAAGGGTTGTCTTAATAGCTGTTCCGATCTTGTCCATTGTTCCGTCGGTTGCACTGGGAACAACGTAGGCCTTGCCTGATCCATCCTTATTTACGTAGTACGGATTTGCGTTTGTTGATGAATAAGTATATCCATCGGGCTTTCCAGCTGCAAGCTCTTCATCAAAGGTAATTGTAAGCACACCGTTCTCTGTGATCGTATACTCAGAAGTCTTTGAATATCCTTCTGTTCCGGCTGCTATGGTAGCATCATCTATTCCGTATACAGTCTTCAGGATTCCTGCGTAAGAAGCTTTGCTGCTTTCCATAAGATCTGAAAGTGTACCGGTTGTAGGAACGCCTTCATAAGCAGTTGCGCCGGCAAGAAGCTTAACTGTTGATGTTGTTGCACCAACTTCTACCTCATAAGCCTCGTTTACGCTGTAATCGAAGTTTTCTGTTGAACCAAAGCTTACACCCTTAAGAAGGTCTGATCCGATGCTGTTTCCGTCGGAGTCAATAATGTCAGTGAGCTGAAGTGAAAAGATATTGTTGTTCTCAGCGTCAGTGAGATCAGTATCCTTAAGTGTGAACTTTCCTGTGTAGAGATATCCTCTGTTATCATAGAACTCAAGTGTGATGGTCTTTCCATCATCAGATGTTACGTTAGTATCTCTGTTATCGATATTTCCGGAGTAAAGACCTGCTGTTGTTGATGCAGGTGAATATGTGGTGTTGTCAGCGCTCATGATCTGAAGGCTTGAAAGTCCACCGTTTCTGTTGATTGTGATTGCTCCGGTCTCTTTATCTTCCTGAGCCACCCATCCCTGTACCAGATATCCGTTTGACTGCATAGCAAGGTTTCCTGCGCCGTCAACGTAGAAAGAACCGTCTCTTGTGTAGAGGTTCTCTTTTCCGTTGTTAACAACGAAGAAGCTCTTACCTGTGATCATGATATCAAAAGGATTGTTTGTTGTCTGAGTTGCACCCTGAGACTCGATTGCAGTTGCAATAGCACCACTCTTGGCACCAAGACCGATCTGACGAGCGTTAACACCACCCTTGGTTGCTGTTGCACCGGATGCTGTCTGAGTTGTCTGATACATAAGATCTGAGAATGTGATTGACTGTGACTTGAAAGAAGTTGTATTTACGTTTGCAATGTTGTTACCAAGAACGTCCATCTTGGTCTGATGTGTACGAAGTCCTGCTACACCAGAATAAAGTGATCTCATCATAAGGCAATGTCCTCCATCAAAATAAAATACCAGTTGGGGACAGAGCAAGAGTTTTGCGGATAAATCCGGCAGTCCGTCCGGATCTAAAAGATTTCCTGACAGGTCGGGCACGTCCACCCCGGTGACCTGCTTCGGTCCAATCATGCAATAACTGCTCCGTCAATATTAGTGAATACATTGTTCTTGTTTTCTGTCTGATCCATTGCTGTCACTACCGTGCTGCTGGGTACATTTACTATGAATGCCAGCTGGTCTATCAGGATAAGTGAATCCTTAATGCCCTTTTCCATGGCTTCTTCCCTGCCATGTGAGAGCCTTTGCATCTGATCCTGAGTAAGCTCGATGTTTCTCATGCTGAGTCTGTTCATAGCATGCTTAGAAAACTTAACAGTTCCTTCACTGTTAATATTATCGGCGCTTTCCTTAATTTTATTTAGAACAGATGCAAAAGAATTTTCTCCTGTAGGCAAAGAATTAATATCTTTGCCTACTTTAGGAGTTTTAGGATTTAAAAACTGATCCTGGACCTGTCCTATGGACATATATTGACGATCATCCATTATCATTTTTCTTTCCTCCAATAGTTATTAGTATCAAGCCTTTTCGGTAAAGGTTCTGTGTGTATCTCCTCTGATGTCATCGATACGGTTTACATACTGAAGAAGTGCTGTAACGTAGTTCTTGTCCATCATGTTCTTAGCTCTCTCGTCCATGTTCTCAGTGTAGTACTGATACATAGTGTCGATCGTAAGACCGTGATCTTCTTCCGTAACCATATCAAGGCTTGTAGGAAGCTTGTCGATAGCTTTCTGGAAATCTTTAACAGCTTCCACAGCTGATGTATAGTTGGGGTCAAGAACCTGTGATACATCATCGATACTGTAGTTTGTTCCGTTGATGCTAAGGTATGCTTTGTTTCCACTGTAGGTAACAAAATCAACCGTACCCTCAACTTCAGTTGTCTTTCCGGTATCAGAATTGGTCTGGCTGACAACAACCGTCTTACCAACCATCTCGGATGCTCTTGAAAGTGACATGGCATTGGCCATGTTGGAGAGCTGCTCAACCTGTGTGAAGGTTGCGTACTGGTTGATGTACTCGGTGTTTGAAGTCGGCTCCATCGGATCCTGATATTTCATCTGAGCTACCAGGATCTGCATGAAAGCATCCTTGTCATAACCGGTTGGTGCTGTTTTGTTCGTGGTCTCGTTCTTTGCGTTAACCACTTCACCGTTCTTTATAATTGCATTTACTGAACTTACATCTGCCATAATGACCTCTTTTTCTTTGCCTTTAGTTATGCACTAAAGTCAACCATATTGCCATTTGCCGCCATCATCTGAAGCGCTATCTTTTCAGCATCGCTCTGAGCTTCTGCTTCTTCGGTTGCTTCAAGGTCTGAAAGGTTTATTCTTCTTAAGGATTTAACCTTTTTCTCAGCCCCTGCTTCACCGGAGTGTCTCTCATTCCCCTGCTCGAGGTTCTGTTCGAATCCGTGACTGGCAATTGTTACTTCGATCGATGTAACCTTTATGCCCTGCTCATCGAATTTCTGCTGGAGCTGAACCATCTGTGCTTCAATAGCCTCTTTTACAATCTGGTTCTGAGCTGTAAACTTAGCAACAATTCCGTCTTTACCACTGGTTAAAAGAATATTTACATTGCCAAGGCTTGCCGGATGGAGCGAAAGTTCCATGGAAGTCTCTTCATTCTTTGCTGAAATAGTTATCTTTTCCGTGATCTGCCTGATAATGTTTTCCATCTGCTCTCTGTCTGCGTAAGAAACCGTGTCTGAGCCTTCTACGCCTGCAGCAGCATCTGCGATATTATTCATTACCTGATTGAAAAGATTTGATGACTCTGCGCCGCTTTGGAGAGAATTTTTGTTGCCACCTTCCTTGGAACTGTTTGTGGTGATCTCAACCTTTTTCTCTTCTACCATCGGCTGGTCTGTGAACGCCTCTGACTGTGGTGCATCAGTCTTTGTGTCCTTAACTGCGTTTGCGTTTGGATCAAGGGGAACTACTGCCTGATCTTCTTCGCTTACTGTTCCTTCAAGTCCCTCTTCAAGCATCTGCCTGAAGTTATCTTTTGCATTTGAAATGCCGGCCTGAAGTTCTTCCTCTGACAGATCGAACTCATTCATAAGTTCGTCCTTCATACTTTCTGCACCCTCCATGAGGTCCTGCAACGAAGTATATATGTCAGTGTCTGTTATGAGATCTATTGTCTCCTCCTGTCCGCTAAGCTGTGTGATCATCTGAGCTATGTTTGCGGGATTCAAAAGATCTACTGCCATGAGGCCAAGTACCTGCATCGCATTGACCACATCATCTTCTGTGATGCCAAGTTCATCTGCGAGCTGAGTCATAAGTTCTTTTCCTGCCTCATTTAAGGATTCCTGCAGCTTTGTATCAGCTTCCGTGCCCTGTGTTTCGTTTGTCACTACTGTATCTTTGCTATCTACCGTACTCTTAACTTCCTGTGTCTGAGTGTTATCTGTCTGTGCCTTGTCGGCTGAAACAGATGAGGTATCAGCGTTTGCTGTCAGATCAGTACGCTTTGTCTGCTTTGAGTTATCAAGTGATTGATTAACCTGCTTGGAGACATCAGCGGTCTTGTTCTGGATAAGACTTCCCGATACTTTGTTAAGTACCATGTCGAAACTTGCGCCTGCTGCTGTCTTCGTGTCTTTATTTGTGACAGTTGAAACGTTTGTGGCTGCAGTGCCCTGTACAAAGTAAGCTGCCATAGCGCCTACTGCGTTATTTGCACTGCTCATCTAAACCCTCCTTCCATATTTTTCTTTCGGGCATACATACTCTGCCCATAATCTTTCGTTAAATATATCGGAACATGTGTAAATAACTTTAGCTTTATTTGGAAATTTCTTTTAAAAAGAGTCCACTGTTTTTCTACAGTGGACTCTAAAACGGCTTATAATTATCCGGTAACTTTTGTAGATTTTTGCTCAAGTGCATTGGGTTCAAGAAGCTGTGTGAGCTTGGCTGCATTTGCCTCTTCCATAGCTGCAAGTATGTCGCCTCTGTTCTCAACAGACATCTGAGCCAGTATCTTTGCAACAAGCT
The DNA here is from genome assembly GCA_017634825.1 of Butyrivibrio sp. Lineage (GTDB taxonomy): Bacteria > Bacillota > Clostridia > Lachnospirales > Lachnospiraceae > Butyrivibrio. The sequence goes on along the minus strand of JAGBMP010000004.1, from coordinate 7,460 downwards.
GGATCTGATTCTCCGTTACCATCTCGTCAAAGATCTTTGCAGCACTCTTTGCCTTCATGCCTGAATATGTTGTGGCAAAAGCCTTTATTGCTGCGTCATCAACGCCGCCCTGAACAACTTTCTTGTATATCTCGGCAGCAGACTCAGGATCTATCTCCTCATAATACTGCTTGTAGGTTTCAGCATCAGGAGCATTCTCACCGTAAACTACTTCGTTATAGAATTTCTCTCGCTCTTCATAAAATTCTTTTTGCTGAAGTTCAAAAGGTTCAAGTCTTGTTACTTCCGCCTTAAGCTTCTCATTTTCAGCTGAGAGTGCGCTGTTTTGCTCCATCTCGGATTGTAGCGCCTGCTCAAGTCTCTTTATATAAGCCTGGGCATCTTCAATGGTTGCAATTGACCCGGTCTGGGCTACATCACCTGTAACTTCAACAGTTGTCTGTGTGTCTGCCGTGCTCGCAGTGTTCTTCTCATAAGATCCTTCCGGAAGAATCCAGTTTACATACGGAACATCTTTGAGTATTGGGGCAAGCACATCCGATCCAAAGCCTCCGACATCAAGCTTGACCAAAAGAACCATGATGGCAAGCCAGATAAGGATGATCAGAAAAGTTATGACCAAAGTAGCCAGTCCACCGGCATTGTCACCGTTTATTTCGGCAGCTCTGTCGGCGAATTCTCTCTCCTGTTCCCTCTGGGCCTTTGCCTGTTCCTTCAGCTTTTTCTTATATTCTTTTTTATCAGCTTTTAGCTGGGCCTTGGCCGCTTTTGGGTCTTCCGGTGCATTTAGTAATTTAGAATCAGCCATTTATCCCTCTTCCTTTTGTCTTTGTCCGTAAGTAAAGCTGGTACGCTGGTCGTTTTCTTTTGCTTCTTCCTGTTTCTGTTCCTCAAGAAACTCAGCAAATGCCCTGTCCCTGAGGCTCTCCTGCATTTTTCTCTCCTGGATGTTTCTGGTAAGCTTTACTCTGACCTTCTCCACATTGTCTTCGTACTTCTTAATAACTCCGGCCTGATGTTTTATCATCACATCCATCTGAGCAGTGGCATACTGGTTATCGAGAATTTCCTGAAGTTTTAAGCTCTCACTGTTTCTCAGTTCCTCGGCTTCTCTCATGTAATTTTCTTTTCTGGTCACATACTCCTGCAGTATATCAAGCTGCTTGTTGAGCTCCGCCTGAGCCATAGCAAATTCCATCTTGGTCTGATTCTCGGTCTGTTGCTTGATATTGAGGACGCTCTGCATTCTGTAGACAAATCTCGCCATAGCCTATCCTTTTTAATCCCTGAATATGCTAAGTAGTTGCTCTCTTTCTTCTTCAAAAGAGAATTTCTCATCGGTCTCCTGCATGAGAAATGCATTTACCTGTTCAATCTTAGATACGGCATAGTCAATGTTCTTATTGGCACCGCTTCTGTATGCTCCGATGTTGATAAGGTCCTCTGCATCGTTGTAAGTGGCCAGAACATTTTTCAGTTTGCCCGCCGCCTTTTTGTGTTCGGGATCTGCAATGGCAGACATACATCTCGAGATACTTGCCAGAACATCTATGGCCGGGTAATGGTTCTTTTGCGCAAGCTTTCTATTAAGTACTATATGTCCGTCCAGAATACCGCGGGCAGTATCGGTAATAGGTTCATTCATATCATCACCGTCTACAAGAACGGTATAAAGACCAGTTATGGAACCCTTTCTTGATCTCCCCGCCCTCTCAAGGAGCTTGGGCATCTCGGCATATACCGACGGGGGATATCCTCTTGAAACAGGTGGCTCTCCGCTGGCCAGACCGATTTCTCTCTGAGCCATGGAAAAACGGGTCAAAGAGTCCATCATCAAAAGCACGTCCTTGCCCTTATCTCTGAAATACTCTGCGATTGATGTGGCGGTTTTAGCCGCCTTCAATCTCTCTAGGGCAGGCTTGTCCGAGGTAGCACAGACAACGATAGACCTCTTCATACCTTCCTCGCCCATGTCCCTCTCTATGAATTCGCGAACCTCTCTTCCACGCTCTCCGATAAGAGCAATGACGTTGATGTCCGCCTTGGTGTTTCTTGCAAACATTCCAAGAAGTGTCGATTTACCCACACCGGAACCGGCGAAAATACCGATACGCTGCCCCTTGCCTACTGTGAGAAGCCCGTCTACTGCCTTAACTCCAAGTGGAAGTACTTCGGAAATAGGATCCCTGGTCATGGGATCCGGCGGCTGATTCTCAACAGAATAAGCAACACCGCCCTCGAGCTGTACGCCCTGACCGTAGTTTGTTCCGTCGATCCTGCCAAGGCCGTCAAGCGTCTTTCCAAGAAGTCCTTCACCCACGTTTACCCTCAGGGGAGAATCAGTATTTTCAACAATACTGCCATTTCCTATTCCGCTGGTGTTCTCATAGGGCATAAGCTGAACGCGGCCGTCTTTAAAGCCCACAACCTCGGCCATGGAAGGCTTTACCACGTTGTCCGTCATGGCATCGTCCTTCTTTTTCTTGGGATAAATAAGGCATATATCACCAAGCTTGGCATCAGGGCCTGCCGATTCTATAGTAAGTCCTATAACATTGACCACTTTACCTCTGGTACGGTAAAAGGGCGCATTCTGCATTTTTTTATATTTTGACAAATCAACCGAACTTACAAGCATAATCTTCCGCCTTTATCTTCGCTTTCTGTCAAAAGAAAGGAGCTTGAGCTTTCTTGTTATCTCCGACAGCTCAACACCGAGACTGCAGTCGAATACTCCGCTGTCTGATTCGATCATGCACTCATTCTCCTTAAGGAGAGGATCCTCTATTATCTCCATGGATGTATTGGGAGATGTTATGCAGGCATCCAGTTCCTCTTTCTGTTCCATGATATCGTCATAATCATCCGACGAAATATGGACGATCAGGTCATTTCCGGGCTCGATCCTGGATAGTGTGGTCTTTAAAAGATGAAGGATGATCCCCTTATCTTCTCTGAGTTCAATATTGAACACATGCTCATAGATCTGAGTAAGAATATCTACCATCTCAGGCTCAAGTTCATCAACTATCTGCTGATACTGCTTTTCCAGATCCTCTTTTTGCTGCTCAAAGTCAGCCTGAAGAGCCTGGGCTGCTGCTACACCTTCCTGGTAGCCTGCGTCATACCCTTCCTGATGGCCCTGCTGCTGAGCCATCTGCATAATCTCCTGAGCCTGGGCATGAGCATTATTAACTATCGTATCTGCCTGTTCCTGAGCCTGTTGGAGCTTAAGGTCGATCTCAGCCTGCATCGCTTCCATATCAAATTGAGGATCAGGAACTGATTCTAACATGCTCTGATCCTCTGTAAGTTGCGATAGCTGCTGCATATCTATGCCGGGGACAAAATCATCTCCCTCAGCAGTATCATAGGAGGGCTCTTCCTGAAGCATCTGAGCCCTTTGCTTCTTCATTTCCTGTTCCTGAAAAGCTTCTATTTTACGATTTGCAAGCTCGTTGCTGTCGATGATCCTTGCTTCTGATTGATCATAGCTAACGTAGCCTGCTTTAAAAAGATTAGACAACTAACTCATCACCTCCACCTCTGGAGATTACGATCTCGCCTGAATCCTCAAGCTTCCTGATAACGTTGACGATCTTCTGCTGAGCTTCCTCAACATCCTTCATACGCACAGGTCCCATGAAATCCATATCTTCCTTGATCATAGCAGCAAGACGCTTTGAGAGGTTGTTGAAGATCGCATTTTGAACCTGCTCTGTAGCACTCTTGCAGGCAAGAGCAAGGTCAGAGTTCTCAACCTCACGCAGCACTCTCTGAATAGATCTGTCGTCCAACAGAAGCACATCTTCGAATACGAACATCTTCTTTCTGATCTCGTCTGCCAGCTCCGGCTCTTCGATTTCCAGAGTCTCCATAATATGCTTCTCTGTAGCACGATCGACAGTGTTGAGGATTTCTACTACTGCATCTACACCACCGATGATAGTGTAATCCTGATTTACAAGTGATGACAGCTTTGATTCCAATACCTTCTCTACCTCTTTGATCGTATCCGGACTTGTTCTGTCCATAGCAGCTATACGTTTTGCAACATCAGCCTGTCTGTCAGGTGCCAGTGCCGACAGGATCATAGCACTCTGGGCAGGCGACATATATGACAGGATAAGGGCGATTGTCTGAGGATGCTCGTCCTGAATGAATGTAAGTATCTGCGAAGGCTCGGTCTTTCGGATAAATTCGAAAGGCTTAACCTGAAGCGATGCAGTGAGCTTACTGATAACGTCAAGAGCCTTGTCTTCACCAAGAGCTTTCTCAAGAAGCTCTTTTGCATAAGAGATACCACCTTCTGCAATATACTGCTGTGCAAGACACACTCCGTAGAATTCCTCTAAAACTGCCTCTTTTACCTGCGAGGTGACACTCCTCGTGTTGGCGATCTCCAGAGTAAGCTCCTCAATTTCTTCTTCTTTGAGATGCTTAAATATGGCGGAGGATTTTTCCGGTCCGAGTGCAATCAGTAAAATCGCCGCTTTTTGTGTCCCTGTAAAGTCCGCGGTTAAGGGATTGCCGCCTTCCATGTCCATCATAGTTTCATTACTCCCCTGTATAAATAATTAAATGAAGTCTTCGTTGAGCCAGTTCCTAAGAAGCGTAGCTGCTGCTTCAGGATTCTCATCCACAAACTTCTCAATAAGTCTCTTGGTCTCAGACCCCTGATCCATCTCGATATCGTTAAGTACTTCTTCAGGCTGTGATTCCAAAAGCTGTTCAACAGAAAGCTCTTCCGGCTGCTCCGGAACTTCTTCTGTCTTCTTGCTGGTCCACATGCTTCTGATGATGATAAATGCCAGAAGTGCAAGGATAACCAGTATAAGTACGATCTGAAGAATATCTGTTACAGTGACAGCACTTCCTGTTCTGTCGAAGAATACATATTCTGTGTAGGCAGCCATAGCAACATTCTCTGCCGTGATACCTGTGGCCTTTGATACCACGTTGATCATATCTTCAGGAACTTCCATAACGGTTGGCTCAGTATTTCCGGCCTTAAACTCGCTCCAGGTCATGTTCTCGTGATCTGCAGGCTTGTAATCCTCTTCCTTCATAATGGAATAGTTGATTGCAGTCACTGAAATTGATGACTCATCATATTTGATCCTGCCGGGCGCATCCGTCTCTGTCGTAATCTTTTCATTGGGAAGATAATCCCTTGACTCCTCAGTTATTGAAGATGTGGAGTTGGTGTTATCCTGTGTTACGTATGTAGTCTCATCCTCTGCATTGGTGTCAGTTCCTGGTATTCCGCTGATTCCGCTGACATTCTCAGCGTTGTAGGTATCTTCATGACTAAGAACACCCTGAGTCTGGTCTTCAGCAGGTGTATAAGTATGTGTCGTTGTCTCTTTGTTGCTGAAATCCATTACCAGATTACTGGCAACCTCAATGTTGTCATAGAGCTTGGTTCCCAGAAGGACCTTTTTAACCTCGCCCTTTACAAGCTGCTCGGCCTTGGCCTTGGCAGTAAGCTGTGTTGATGCAAGGCCTGCTGTTGTAGTATCCTCTCCTCCGGAAAAGAGCATGTTGCCTCCGGTATCAAGGATCACAATGTTATCGGTGTTCTCGTTACCAATTGCCGATTGAACGGCTCTGGCAAGATATGCTGCGTTTTCTTCATCAAACTTGCCATCTTCCTTGAGAGTAAGAAGAATCCAGGCATGAGCCTGTTCCTTGTTTCCTATAAGTGTTCCGTCATCATCGGGAATGTTGAGCTGAACATTGGCAGCTTCAATAGCATCAAATTTAGCGATAAAGTCCTGCTCAAGCCTTGATTCAAGATAAAGGACATACTTCTTTTGCTTGTCTGATTCTGTTGTAGAAAAGCTTCCGTTGGTAACATTATCGATGCTGTAAGCATAGGACTGAATGTCGTTTGCTCCCAGCAAAAGATTGGCTGATGCCTGATCCTTTTTAAGTACCTTAAACTCAAGACCGTCATCTGAGATCTTGTAGTTTATGGAATTAGAATCAAGAAGGTCTCTGATCTCAGAAGCCTCCTTAGTAGATTGGGCGTTAGCCAATAGAATGTATTGCGGCTGGTTAAGTACGGACACCAAAATAATGATGGTCAATAGTACAACCGTGCTGGCCCCTATGATCAAGGTCTTTTGCCTGGCTGTAAATTGGTTCCACCAGTCGAGAATTCTCTGCCAAATAGCTCTTAGTCTCTCAGGCATTTATTCTCCCTCCCCTCTATAAAACAAAAAACTTAGATCTGCATCTGCGTTAACTCCCTATACGCAGACATTGCACGGTCTCTGATCGCCACCGTGTACTGAAGCGCCATCTGGGCCTTCTGCAGTGCAACTGAAAGATCGTGTGTGTTTTCGGTCTGACCCAGAGCCCACTTTATCTCTTCGTTCTCTGCGTCAGAGAGATATGCATTGGTAGTAGAAATATTATCTACTGCCGCCGAAAAAATACTCTTAAAGGATTCATCATTCCCTGTCTGTGAATCCCCGAGTACGTTATATACCTTGCTGTTTGTCTTCTCAGCATGTCTTATAACATCTGAGGTTACATTACGAAGCTGAGAAATATCAAGAGATGCCATTTACTTCCCTCCCATTAGCCGTTGCCCAGGTTAAGTCCCTGGGATGCTATGTTCTTGCTGGCATTGAATGCTGTTACATTGGCCTCATAGGATCTGCTGGCGTCTATGAGGTTAGTCATCTCTGTTACCGTGTTGACGTTTGGATATGTAACATAGCCATTCTCATCAGCGTCCGGATGTGACGGATCATAGACAATGTTCATCTGTGTCCAGCTGTCATTCTCAACACTTACCACCTTAACGCCTCTTCCCGAGTAGTGGTCGAGCCTCTCGTTAAGGATCCTTGAAAACGGAGTCTGTGTTCCCTTTTCAGCAAACCTTACAACCTTCCTGACATAAGGAGTTCCATCTGCAGTCCTTGTGGTGTTGGCGTTTGCGATATTCTCAGAGATGATATCCATTCGAAATCTCTGAGCCGTCATGCCTGACGAATTGATATTGAAGGAATCAAATATGTTCATGCTGCGCCCTCCTTATCATGAAGACTTGGTAACAGTATTGATGGTCTGGAACTCATGCTTAAGTCCCTCCATCAGTCCCTGGTACTTGAGCTGATTGGCTGCCAAAAGAACGTTCTCTGTATCAACGTCCACGTTATTTCTGTCCGTTCTGTAGGAGAAGCCGGAGTAATCATTGACAACTCTTGCTTCAAGGTGCTTGTCCTTTATGTCGGCAACTTTTTTGTCCATGGATTTATATCTGGAGTGTCCCAAAGCCCTCTCCAGCTCACTCTCAAAGTTAAGGTCCTGCCTCTTGTAGCCGGGAGTATCGATATTCGCTATATTGTTAGCAATTATCTCATTCCTGGTCCAGGATGCATCGGCCGCTTTATCCATGACATTAATGTAATCAAAGACATTACTGTTTATCAAAAGCCACTCCTCCT
>JAGBMP010000032.1 GCA_017634825.1 Butyrivibrio sp. | reverse complement strand
GCCTGCAGCATGCATCTTGCCTGAGGCTATGATCATATCATCTCCGACAGCTTCTTTTATCTCTCTGATGGCATTAAGAATACCCTCGTTGGTTACACCGATACCCGGGTTACCGGTTATGAGGATCATGTTGACTCCCATATCTCTGGCCCGGACGGCATTCTCCCCGTTTGCTATGCGCCCCTTTGTAAGAGCCCAGGGGTTGTCAGAGCCTTCAATGATCTTACCAGGCTCTAAGTTTATAGCAAGCGGAAGTCCGGTCAACTCTTTTATAAGGCGCGCAGTATCCTGTGGCTCATGCTCAGGAAGCCCCTTAACATCAGGATTCCAGACATCAAAGATATTACAGAGAATAAAGTCTGAACCAAATGCTGCACATAGCTCGGCATTGGATACATCCTCGCACTGAGGTGTAAACATACCGATACACTCAGTCATCAGAGTTCTTCCCTCGCTCTCAGCTATAGCGCTAAGGAGCTCCTTTTTACCCATTTTTTCAAAATCACTTGCAAAGCTGTTTAAGATTCTTTTACCCATAAGCTGTACCCCCACAAATCGCTTATCTGGTCAGATCTCTGACCCATTTATATTTCCTGACTCTTATCATAACCCACGGAATCTTGCCGACTTCATCAAGACAGGTGCAGGCGTAAACGGCAAGAGGTGACCAGTGGAATACAAAAGCTCCGCATAGTGCCAGCGGAATTGCAATCATCCACATGCACACAATCAGGCTGTAGAGGTCAAATAGTGTATCTCCTCCGCCGTCCAACACTCCGTTGATAGTAACTGTGTTGACACATCTTCCAATCATGTAAAAAGACATGATGACCATCATCCAGACAAGATATCCACGGGCTTTGTCAGTAAGAATAACCCCGTTAACCACGAGAGGTGTTACGGCCAGTACTATTCCCATGGAAATAAAGCCTATAACAAAAGAAATCTTCGTGAGCCTGATTCCATATTTTTTGCCCTGTTCAAGGCGACCGGCGCCGAGTTCGTTACCTACAATAATCCCGGCTGCGCTTCCTATACCGTTACACATGCAGCACACAAGGTCTCTGACCACTGCAGCCACAGAATTGGCAGCTGCTGCATCAACACCCATATGTCCCATAATGGCTGTATAGGATGTAAAGCCTATTCCCCAGCAAAGGCCACCTCCCATAAGAGGCAGGCATTGCCTGAAGAAGTCCTTCACAAGCCCATTCGATATACTGAACATACGGCCAAGTGCCGGCCTTATATAGGTACTCTTCGTAGATACTAAAATACATATAGCAAGCTCTATCACTCTGGCTATTGTGGTCGCAAGCGCTGCTCCCTTGGCTTCCATTGCAGGAATGCCAAAGAGTCCAAAGATGAGAATTGCATTAAATATGATGTTCATTACAACTGCTGCTGAACTGATAAGTGCTCCGGCCTTTACATTCTCGGTGACTTTCATGATAGTAAGATAGCACTGGGAAACTCCGGTTATAAGGTACGACCAGCCGGCTATCCTAAGATATGAACTACCGATGGCAATAAGTTCCTTATCTCCTGCAAATATTGACATCAGCATCTCGGGACAAAACTCGCAAAAGGCAAAGAACAGAATTGATACCATTCCGCAGAACATCAGCATCAGGTCAAATATATCTTCCAGTGTCCTCTTATCGCCCTTGCCCCAGTATTGCGCACCAAGGATTGCTCCTGCCGCCGTTGCTGCTGAGAGGAACATATTCTGAACAAACTGGATCTGCGTCGCAAGAGAAACTGCCGTCATCTGCGCCTGGGCAACTCGTCCAAGCATAAGGGCATCGCAAGCTGCCACCAGCGCCAGCATCAGACTCTGCAGAGCTATTGGCAGTGATATTCTTATTAGATTTCTGTAAAACTGCTTATTGTCATTCATATACGCTTATATTCCAATCAAAGTACATATCCGATAAGAAGGCGAAGCACGTTCTCTGCACCGACCTTATGGCTTCTCTCATAGCCGTGAGAAGCGTAAACACCTGCTCCGATAAGGCCGTGCTTGAGATCAACACCGGATCTTAAGGTTGCCTCAACGTCACTTCCGTAGTGAGGGTAGATGTCAACCGCATAGTCGGCACCGCTCTCTTTTGCAGCTGTCACAAGACCTTTTACGATGTCATAGCTGTAAGGGCCACCACTGTCCTTAGCGCAGATTGATACCTGCTTCTCGGTACATGTAAGTCCATCCCCTACACATCCCATATCCACTGAGATTGCCTCAGTGCAGCCTTCCGGAACGCTTCCGCTTCCGCCGTGTCCAACCTCTTCAAACACAGTGATATGAGCATAAAGAGCTCTCTTAGGAGTTACCTTTTTATCCTTGATATATTTGGCAAGTCCCAGAAGAATACCTACGCTGAGCTTATCATCCAGGAATCTTGATTTGATATATCCTGACTTAGTTACTCTCACATTTGGCTCAAAGCATACGATATCGCCAACGGAGATTCCAAGCTTCTCCGTATCCTCTTTCTTCTTCACATCTTCATCAAGAACAACCTCACAGTTCTCCCAGGTTCTCTTGGTATCATCGTACTCGCCGTTAACATGAATTGAGGCGTTGTTGAGCTGGAATGTGCCCTCGTAGATTCCGTCAAACTTGGTAACAACCCTGACATTCTCTGTCTCTGCATTGTTTGGATTCATTCCGCCAAGATTGGTAAGCTGAAGCCTTCCATTATCTTTAATGGTGGCAACCATTCCGCCAAGGGTATCTGTATGAGCCTCAAGAAGAAGGCCGTTCTTTTTGTCCTTGCCTGTAAGGTCAACTATAATTCCTCCCTTATTTGTAGTCTTTGTCTTAAATCCAAGGCTCTCAAATTCCTTTTTTACCCAGGCTGCAGCTTCCTCTGTGTACCCTGTAGGTGAGTCGATATTTAACAGCTCTGTTGTCTTGTCAACAATAAAATCCGTATATTTGTTAAGCACTATCTTTTTCATTTCAATTCTCCGTTTCATTTATACTTTGATCAAATGTTTGATCATACGTATTAATACTCTCACGCCTTAACAGCCCATCTGAGCTTGGTGGATTTACTCCTTGGGTTTATCCTCTGCTCCTCGGCTGAAGGTCTTGTGACGTCCTCTGAGATCTCGCTGTATATTCCTTCTTTGTAAAGGGCCTTAAAAGACTTCTTGACCAGCCTGTCCTCTCCCGAGTGGAAGGTCAGGATGGCTACTCTTGCGCCGGGATTTAGAATACCCGGAAGCTTTTCAAGGAATGAATACAGCACCTCAAATTCGCTGTTTACATCTATTCTGAGGGCTTGGAAAACTCTTGCACAGCTCTTTTTTATTGCTTCCTTTTTCTCTTCCTTAGGGACCTTCCAAAGGGCAGATTCTATAGCTCCTCTAAGGGCTGTTGTCGTATCCATGGCATCGCCCTTTTTCATCAGGGAAAAGACCTTGTCGGCAATCTCCTCAGCATAGGGCTCGTCAGAGTTTTCTATAAGCATTCCAACAAACTCATCCCTGGTGATATTGTGAAGCCTCTCTGCAGCAGACTCTCCGTGCTCAGGATCAAGGCGAAGGTCAAGAGGGCCATCAATCTTGTAAGAAAAGCCTCTCTTGGGATCATCTATCTGCATGGAGGATACTCCAAGGTCAGCCAGTACAAAGTCAAACTTACCTGCTTCTTCGCAGACTTTATCTATATTGGCAAAATTGATGAGCCTGAACTTAAATCTCTCCTCATCAAAGCCTGCATCCCTAAGTCTCTCCACAGTCTTTTTAGACTCTATCGGATCCACGTCAAGTCCGTATACACAGCCACTTCCCTTAAGCTCTTCAAGCATCTTCCTGGTATGTCCGCCATAGCCAAGAGTACAGTCAAGTCCCTGCTCTCCGGGCTTAATCTTAAGGACCTCCAGGATCTCTTTTACCATAATGGAAATGTGCATTCCTGCAGGAGTTGAGCCCTTGGAGATAACGTGTGCCACTGTATCGGCATACTTCTCAGGGTTCTGCTCCTTATACTTTTCTTCAAATTTCTTCGGGTACTTCCCCGAGTAATGAACTCTTCTTTTATGCTTTTCTTCCATTGTCCCATTCATCCAAAAAGCCCCCCTGGTTATCTGCCAAGGAGGCCTCATTCTCTATTATTCGTTTCCAAACAGATCTCTTGTATAAACCTTGTCCACAACATCCTTAAGCTCATCTGTGAGGCGGTTTGCGATGATGAAATCACACTCTTTCTTGAACTTATCAAGGTCTCTTTCTACTCTTGAGTTAAAGAAATCGTCATCCTTAAGAGTTGGCTCATAAACCACACACTCAATGCCTCTTGACTTGATCCTTTTCATAATGCCCTGGATGGCTGACTGTCTGAAGTTATCAGAGCCGGCCTTCATGGTAAGTCTGTATACTCCGACCTTCTTGGGGTGAAGAGCCCAGACTCTGTCAGCGATGAAGTCCTTCCTTGTCCTGTTGGCATCAACAATAGCTGTAATGAGGTTGTTGGGAACATCCTCATAGTTGGCAAGGAGCTGTTTGGTATCCTTGGGCAGGCAGTATCCGCCATAGCCAAAGGATGGGTTGTTATAAAAGTCTCCTACTCTCGGGTCAAGACATACACCCTGGATGATGTTCCTGGTGTTAAGGCCTCTGACCTCAGCGTAGGTATCAAGCTCATTAAAGAAGGATACACGGAGCGCTAAATAAGTATTGGCAAAGAGCTTAACGGATTCAGCCTCAGTGCTGTTCATAAAAAGAACATCCACCTTCTCTTTAAGTGCTCCCTGCTTAAGAAGGTCTGCAAACATGTGAGCCTTCTCATCAGCTTCCTCGCTCTGTGTGTTGTATCCCACAATTATCCTTGATGGATAAAGATTATCATACAATGCATGTCCCTCTCTTAAAAACTCAGGAGAGAACATGATGTGATCTGTGTGATAGGTCTCTGAGAGCTCCTCTGTATATCCTACAGGTATAGTAGACTTGATTATGATGTAAGCATCCGGATTCTCTTTTCTGACCTGATCAACTACGCTTAAAACAGAAGAAGTATCAAAGTAGTTGAGTTTCTCATCGTAGTTGGTTGGAGTTGAAATGATTACAAAGTCTGCATCCTCATAGGCTTCTGAAGCATTGAGTGTTGCACGGAGTCTCAAATCCTTGGTTGAGAGATACTCCTCAATCTCCTTATCTACGATCGGAGAAATCCTTTTGTTGATCATGTCTACCTTCTCAGGTATGACATCTACTGCAGTCACATCATTGAACTGCGATAATAGAACCGAATTGGACATTCCTACATATCCGGTTCCCACTACTGCTATTTTCATGAATTATTTTCCTGTTCCTTTAACTGGTCTTCTACGGTCTCATAGACCTCAATTCTCATCTTGTCTGAGTCAGGCATTCCGATAAAAATTCCGCCGTACTGAAAAACATCGTCAACCTTGGCAGCTCTGACAATCTGGATAAACACATGAAGAACTTCCTTAGTCCAAAGAGTAAGGTTAGCCTCATAGTTATTGCCTATAGTAAGCTGGGCATCAGTCGAAAATCCCAGACCGTCTCTTGAACAGTCAACGATCTCAATCTGCGCTGTCTGTGCCTCGTCGCTGCCGCCGAGTTTTTTAAGAATGATCTCACCTGTAAGCTGACGCCTTCTGTGTTTTCTCTTTTCTTCCATTGTGCACCCCCGTGGTTTGAAGAATTGATAGTAACCTAGCTTCTTTTATTTTATCACAATTATGGCTCTAATGCTCTTTATCATAGAAAAAGCATGCGTCACCAAAGGAAAAGAATCTGTATCTCTCCTTTATTGCTTCCTCATATGCTGAAAGAACATGCTCTCTTCCTGCCAATGCTGAAACCAGCATAACAAGTGTAGACTCCGGAAGATGGAAATTGGTGATAAGGCAGTCTGTAACCTTAAACTTATATCCGGGGTAGATAAAGATTGAGGTATCATCGGACTTTTCTGTAAGTTTTCCATTCTCATCCGCAGCACTCTCAATGGTTCTGCAGCTGGTGGTGCCAACACAGATAACTCTGTGACCGGATTCTTTTGCCCTGTTGATCTTCTCTGCAGCCTCAGCTGTAACCTGATACCACTCCGAATGCATTATGTGTTCTTTTACGTTGGTAACCTTAACGGGTCTGAAGGTTCCAAGACCCACGTGAAGAGTTACAAAAGCAAGATCAACGCCCTTATCTTCTATCTTCTTAAGGAGCTCATTTGTAAAGTGAAGTCCTGCTGTAGGAGCTGCTGCCGAGCCGTCATACTTGGCATAAACAGTCTGGTACATGTTCTTGTCCTGAAGCTTGTGTGTGATATATGGAGGAAGTGGCATCTCGCCAAGCTTATCCAGTACTTCTTCCCATATTCCTTCGTAAAAGAACTTTACCAGTCTGTTACCGTCTTCCACAATCTCTGTTATCTCAGCTGTGAGGATACCGTCTCCAAAAGAAACTCTTGCTCCGGGCCTGAGCTTTTTGCCCGGCTTAACAAGGCACTCCCAGAGATCTGCTCCCCTTCTCTTAAGAAGCAGTATCTCCACTGCAGCACCTGTCTCTTCCTTTACACCAAGGAGCCTTGCAGGGATAACCTTGGTGTTATTAAGTACAAGGCAGTCCCCGGGCTCTAAATAGTTTATTATCTCACTGAACACATGGTGCTCTACTTCTCCGGTCTTTTTGTCCACTGTAAGAAGCCTGCACTCATCTCTTCTTAAAAGAGGATCCTGTGCTATAAGCTCCTGTGGAAGGTCGAAGTAGTAATCCGCTGTGCTCAGTCCAATTTCTTTGTTTTCACTCATTATTTTCTATATTACTCGTTTCTAAAATCAATGTTCTGAAGGAATGATACATATCCTCTGTATGCTTCGTAAAGGTCAGCCTTGCTGATAGCCTCCCATGGTGCGTGCATGTTGAGTACTGCAACACCGGCATCAATAACGTTCATGCCATAGAGAGCAAGGATGTAAGCGATGGTTCCGCCTCCGCCGACATCAACCTTACCAAGCTCAGCTGTCTGATAAACGATCTTGTCCTTCTCGTAAGCCTTTCTGATCTCTGCGATGAACTCAGCGTTTGCATCGTTTGAACCTGACTTACCACGAGAGCCTGTGAACTTACTGAATACCAGTCCACCTCCAAGGTAGGAAGCATTCTTTTTCTCAAAGCATGAAGCATAGCTTGGATCAAAGCCTGCGTTAACATCAGATGAAAGCATGCATGAGTTTGCAAGACATCTTCTGAGTGCAAGATCATTGTAGCCTTCCTTTGTAAGATTCATAAGCTCAGCAACGGCATTCTCAAAGAATCTTGATCTCATACCTGTTGCACCAACAGATCCGATTTCCTCCTTGTCTACAAGAATGCAGCAGGAGGTTCTCTTTACGTTCTTGACATCAAGGATAGCTCTCATCGAAGGATAAGCACATACTCTGTCATCATGGCCATAGCCAAGGATCATTGATCTGTCAAAGCCGGCGTCTCTTGCCTTACCTGCAGGAACGATCTCAAGCTCCGCTGAGATGAAATCATCCTCTGTGATTCCGTAAAGGTCATTAAGGATTGCTACGATTCCGCGCTTAACTGCGCCTGATACCTTGCCGCTCTCTTCCTTCTCAGCCTTCTCTGCATCGATTGCATACTGCTCGCCTGCTGAAAGCTTGGTGTTCTTCCCCGCTGCCTTTTCCTTCTCATCTTTCTCGATAACAAATGGTCTGTTACCTACGATAAGGTCAAGGGCTTCACCCTCGATAACATTGGAAGCCTTCTTGGCCATCTGGTCCTGTGCAAGGTGAATAAGAAGGTCTGATACGAAGAATACAGGATCATCCTCATCCTCACCGACATTGAGTTGAACGGTTGTACCGTCAGTCTTAACGATAACACCGTGGATTGCGAGAGGCATTGCAACATACTGATACTTCTTGATACCGCCGTAGTAGTGTGTATCAAGATAAGCAATACTGCTGTCCTCATAAAGAGGATTCTGCTTAACATCAAGTCTTGGTGAATCGATGTGAGCACCAAGGATGTTCATACCTGCTTCCATTGGATCGGATCCGATCTGGAACATTGCGATTGACTTGTTCATCCATACGGAGTAAACCTTATCGCCCTTCTTGAGCTTGGTCTTGCCTCCGATCAAAGTATTAAGTTCTCTGTAGCCTGCTGCCTCGATCTCATTGACGATAGTATCGATAGCTTCTCTCTCAGTCTTGGAATTATCAAGGAATACCTTGTACTGGTCGGCAAACTTATCAACAGCCTTGAGCTGAGTAGCATTATAAGTTGTCCATGCGTTTATTCTATTCATAAAAACTCCTTTCGAATTAAAAATAGTCATTGCTAACTGAAGCAATGACTATTTTAACACCTGTTAAGGTTTCAATCAAATCAACTTCTTAGTTCAATACCCATGGTGAATGAAAGCTTTCTGAGCATCTTGTCTACATAGCCGTTTATAGCCTCATCTGTAAGCTCTTCATCCTTAGGAGTAAAGGTGACAGTGAAGGCCATGCTCTTCTTGGTAGGAGGAATAGGAAGTCCCTCATATACATCGAAGAGCTTAACGTCTGTCACATACTTGCATGAGCCGTAGATAGCATCCTCAACCTCTCCGCAGGTAACTGTCTTGTCCATGATAAGAGCAAGGTCACGCCGGGCGGTAGCAAACTTTGAAAGTGGCTCAAATACAGGAGTCTTGCCATAATACTTATCAAGGAGTGAAAGATCGATCTCACAGATATAAGCAGGAATTCTCATATCAGTCTCATCCTGGATCTCGTAAGTGATCTGGCCAAGGTATCCAACCTCTTCTCCCTCGCAAAGGATCCTGGCAGTTCTGTATGGGTGAAGGAATGTCTTTGTAGCCTGCTCATACTTAAAGCTGATATGAAGTGCATCAGCAACATTCTCGGCAAGGCCCTTTAATGTGAAGATGTCCTCTCCCTCACCGAAGATACCAATGCAAAGTGTAGCCTTCTCATCGGGATATTCTGTAAGTGGAAGTGACTTTGGAACAAATCTGTTGCCAAGCTCGAAAAGTCTTCCCTCAAGAGTACCCTTCTTCTGATTTCTTGCAATAGCGTGGATCATCTGAGCTGCAAGAGTTGTTCTCATGATTGAGAGATCTTCATTTATAGGATTAAGGATCCTGATGGCATTTCTCTCAGGTGCATTTTCTTCAAATCCAAGAAGATCAAGGTCACTTGGTGAGAAGAATGAGTAGTGCATGCATTCATATGCTCCCTGAGCGCAAAGAGCTCTTTTGATCCTGAGTTCTGTTTTCTGTCTTAAGTTTCTGCCGCCTACTGTAACGTTGCAATCCTTAAGGAATGTAGCCTTAACGTGGTCATATCCATACATACGGATAAGCTCTTCTGCGATATCAGGATAATCTTCCATATCCTCACGATATGCAGGGATCTTGATAGTAAGCTCATCTCCGCTAATAACAGGCTCAAAGCTTAAGTTTGTAAGGATTCTCTTGATCTCATCTGTTGGAACTTCAATACCGAGAACTCCGTTTACTTTTGCTATGGAAGCCTTCATCTCTTTCTTCTCAAGGCTGTTTCCGGTATTGATATCAACATGAGTCTTTGATACCTTACCTGCGCCAAGCTGTTCAATAAGATGAAGAGCTCTCTTCATGGCGATAACAGTTGTATATTCGTAAACACCCTTTGCAAAAGCAGCTGATGAATCAGAAGACTGTCCCAGTGCTCTTGAGCTCTTACGGATATTGTCACGCATGAACTTGGCAGCTTCGAAAGTAACTGTAGTTGTTGTATCACGGATCTCTGAGTTAAGGCCTCCCATGATACCTGCAAGAGCTACAGGTTTAACGCCGTCGCAGATCACAAGATTGTCCGTTGTGAGCTCAAACTCGTTCTCATCAAGAGTTACAATCTTCTCACCCTGCTTAGCTCGTCTTACAACGATCTTATTTCCCTCAAGGAAGTTGCCGTCAAAGGCATGCATAGGCTGTCCGAGCTCTCTCATAATATAGTTTGTGATATCAACGATATTATTGATCGCATTATTGCCTACCATAGCAAGTCTTCTCTTCATCCAAAGAGGGCTCTCGCCAAGTTTTACATCATATACATAATGTCCGATATATCTTGGGCAAAGATCGGGATCTTCTACTGTTACGCTAAATCCCTCATTTTCAACGTCTGTCTCTGTGTATGATAAATCAATCTCTTTTAATGGCTTATCGAGCGCAGCAGCAACTTCTCTTGCAAGACCGTAGATACTCTGACAGTCAGGTCTGTTTGCTGTGATTGAAACATCAAAGATCCAGTCATCAAGTCCAAGGATAGGCTTAACATCAGCGCCAACCTCTGTATCCTCAGGAAAAACAAGAAGTCCGTTGTAGCCGGCTCCGGGATACATATCCTCGCTGACACCGAGCTCAACGCCTGAGCAGAGCATACCTTCTGAATCATAGCCGCGAAGTTTGCCCTTCTTGATTGTAGCAACACCGATAACTGTCACATGATCTCTCTCGGTCTCAATAACTGTAGCTCCAACAAGAGCCAGAGGATACTTTCCTCCTGCCTGAACGTTGTCTGCTCCGCAGCATACCTGGAAAGTTCCATGCTCACCAGCATTTACGGTACATACATGAAGATGGGTCTCGGGAATAGGTTCACAGGTCTCTACCTGTCCAACTACAACCTTGGATATGTCTTTTCCCACTTCCCAGCACTCTTCAACCTCAAATCCACAGTCGAAAAGCTTCTTCTCAAGTTCTTTTGGTTCAATATCTATATCAACAAAATCTTTAAGCCAACTTAAAGGTACTAACATTTTCGGTTTCCTCCTAAATTATTCGTAGTGATCGATCTGCTTAAGAACATCAAGATCTGACTCATATAAAAGCTTGATGTTGTTGATGCCGTATTTGAGCATTGTTGCACGCTCGATACCGATACCAAAAGCAAATCCGCTGTACTCTTCTGAATCAATTCCGCAGTTCTCCAAAACCTTCTTGTTAACTACACCGGCTCCGAGAACCTCGATCCAGCCTGTACCTTTACAGAGGTTACATCCCTTACCTCCACATGCGAAGCAGCTGCAGTCAACCTCAACTGAAGGCTCTGTAAACGGGAAGTATGACGGACGAAGTCTTGTTGTTGTTCCCTCGCCGAAGATCTTCTGAGCAAAGGTCTCCAAAGCGCCCTTAAGGTCACAGAGTGTAACATTCTTGTCAACTACAAGACCTTCCATCTGTGAGAACATAGGAGAATGAGTTGCATCATCATCTGAACGAAAGACCTTACCGGGAGATAATATCTTGATTGGAGGCTTCTTGTTCTCCATAACATGGATCTGGCCTGATGAAGTCTGTGTTCTTAAGAGGAACTCAGGGCTTAAGTAGAATGTATCCTGCATATCTCTTGCAGGGTGATCGGCAGGTGTATTAAGAGCTGTGAAATTGTAATAGTCGTTCTCAATCTCAGTGCCCTCG
>JAGBMP010000031.1 GCA_017634825.1 Butyrivibrio sp. | reverse complement strand
CGTAAAGTCCGGGAAAAGTTCCACTCCATCAAGCACAAGTTTGTTCTCATATCGGTATGCAATTCCTTCAGCCAAAAGCCCATCTGCTATGCTTGCTTCCGACTTAGAACGTACCTTTTCTCCTCTTATTGTAGGGTGCGTTAATTTTTCAGGGTACTTCATATTTTTCTCATAAGGCTCATTTTCCCAGTTAACGTCTACAAGAAGCTCCCTGTAGGGAGATGTCTTTTGCAGGAATCTCCTGTAGTTTACTTCGCTGCAATTTACCAAATAGCGATCAATACAGCGAAGCTCATTTTGCTTGTCTAGCATAACTGCTCGGTCATAAGCTTTTCTGGCAAGCTTCTTGGCATGCATCAGATTTTCTCTCTTGATGTATGTGCGGGAATATTTGCCATCTTTTTCTTTTCGCTGAACATACCATTGTGGTTTGCCTTTCGAGGCGCTGATCACAAGTGTTCCCTTGGGGTAGTGTTCAATATCTCTTTTCAGTTTTTGGATTTCTTTTGCCAGCTGCTTTTTTCTGGCGATGTAAAACTTTTTTCTTTGCATAGTCTCCTTTTCCGCATGTGACAAATATGGGAAAAAGACAACTCGGCATATCCGTACATGCTTATGTAATTTCTTTTGTCCACAATTAAGTGCCTGTGGATGCGGCAAAAATCAATAATCCGGGGAAATTTGGAAGAATATCCTGGGAATCCCTAGAAACAAGGTTGATTGTATCAGAATGAATTGAATTTGTGAAGAGGGGAAATGGGGTTGTTTTGCAAAATATAATAGGACACAAAATATTCACATTTTGCGTCTTTTCTGACTAGTGCTCAGTGGGAATTGTCAGACAATTATATTATAGGATATATGCGGGTTCTACGGGTGTCGTGAAACTTTTTTCCAAACAAAATTAAATGCTCGAAGAATTATGTTGCAAAACCGTAATAATTTTTATCATTTTATATTGAACGCAACATATTCCCTGTGATATATTTCCACTTGCGTCACGCGAGATGAGAGTCTGCCTGAGCATCACAAGAGGCGTTCGCAAAAAGAGCTCACGGCAAAGCATCACAGGTAGGGTACGCACAGCCTGACTATTGATAGCATCTAATTCACCGTTTTTATGAAAAGATGTGCGAGGTGAGTAGCTTGTCAAAGGGATATTCACCATTATGTGTCCTCGTGGTCACAGAAAAGCCTTCAAGGCAACAGTCGGCCGGGCATCAGAATGGACGATCGTCCAAAAGCCTATGGTCATGCATCAAGAATCTACGATTTCCGGACTGGAAGTCATCCTCAACCCGGATTTTTGATAGCGTCTAAATGGTATGTATGATTTGAAATTCATTGATTTTTTTAAGAGCAAGTAGCTGTTCAACGGCTGCTTGCTCTTTTTTTTGTTACTTGTGACTTTTATATCTTTATTTTTCCCGTCTTTATTTCTTGGTACTGCATCACAACAGCAGCTATATAGGTTTCATGGTATGATTCGATTTTTAAAATGCATAACAAAAATTTCTATATGGAAAAATAGTTGGAAATTACAAACCTCTATGTTTGAAAAATTTCATGGCTAACACAGTGGCTACATCACAGCTACCGGCTCCACGGTACTTTGTGATGTAGTTTTGTGCCAATATAGTCATTGGCCTCCAAAATCTTTTTTGCAATTTCCAACTATTTTTTATATGGAAGTGAGTTGTGGGGTGGTCGAAATCACGTTTCCAACCAACGTACATTATATGTCGCCGTGTGACGCACTTTTCCCTAGCCATGGATCAAATAGAAGCAAAAAGGCACAAAAAAACGCCGCAGCCCTGTTAAATACCAGGCTGCGGCGAAATATGGCCATCATTAGTCAAATATATCCTCACCAAATCTAACCTTGGCGTGAGCCTTAATAGCTTCCACACACTTATCGAACCCAAGCTTGCTGCTGTCGATGCAGAGATCGTAGTTCATGGCGTCGGTCCACTTCTGGCCGGTGTGGTGCTCGTAGTAGACTGCACGGAACTTGTCTTCCTGGGCCATGAACTTAACAAGTTCATCGTGAGGAAGGCTCTTAACCTTGGCTGCCTGTTCCTCGAGGAATGGCTGTGGTGCATGGACAAAGACGCTGAGGACGTTGTCGTAGTCCTTAAGGACGAAGTCTGCACATCTTCCGACAATGACGCAGCTGGTGGTTTCTGCAAGTCTCTTGATAACCTTGGCCTGGTAGTTGAAAAGGTTGGCCTCGGATGTGAACTCCTTGCTGTCAGGGCCGATGAGTTCGCCCTTATATACGTTTACCGGAGTCTTGAAAAATCCGGTATTTCTTACTCTCTCGTCTGCATCGAGGAAAAGTCCAAGGCTAATGCCGCTTTCCTCAGAAGCAAGATGAATAAGTTCATGGTCGTAGTAATGTATTCCAAGATCATTGGCCAGCATCTCGCCGACGGTTCTTCCGCCGCTACCATACTGACGCGCAATTGTGATGACGATATTCCTCTTCATCCCTCAAATCCCTCCATATAAAAGTAAAAATACCTTCTACATAAATTATACTTCCAAATCACCCTCAAAAACAGTATCGTGCATTAATTCAAATACAGAAATGATTCTTATCCAAAAAACCATTTCTGTATATTACTACATATTCAACTCTACTTACTCGCCCAGATATGCCTTCCTAATAGCTTCATCATTAAGAAGATCCTTAGCATCTCCCTCTTTTGAAATACTTCCTGTTTCAAGAACGTAGGCTCTATTTGCGATAGAGAGCGCCTTGCGGGCGTTCTGCTCAACCAGGAGCACGGTAACGCCGTCTTTGTTGACGTCCTGGATGATGTTGAAGATCTCGTTAACGAAGATTGGTGAAAGACCCATTGAAGGCTCGTCCATGAGAATCAGGTCCGGATGGGACATGAGAGCCCTGCCCATGGCAAGCATCTGCTGCTCACCACCTGAAAGTGTGCCGGCAAGCTGGTTCTTACGCTCTTCAAGTCTTGGGAATCTCTTGTAGATATCCTGAAGTGTAGCCTCCATCTCAGCTTTATCGGATCTTGTGTAAGCACCCATCTTAAGGTTCTGAAGCACTGTCATCTCAGCGAATACTCGTCTTCCCTCAGGAACCTGGGCCATGCCAAGACTTACGATCTTGTGGCTGGGAGTCTTGGTAAGCTCGACGCCCTTATACTTGATCTCTCCTGTCTCTGCCTTGAGAAGACCTGACAAGCTGTGGAGCGTGGTGGTCTTACCTGCGCCGTTAGCACCGATCAGGGCCACGATCTCACCTTTATCAACGTGAAAAGAGATGCCCTTGAGGGCCTGGATCACGCCATAATATACACTTAGATCTTTTACTTCTAAGATTGGTTCAGCCATAAAAATAACCTCTTAAAATGATTTATACTTCATAAGGAAGTTCTGCTCTACTCTGGGATGCCCCACTAGACTCGATAGTACCTCGTCAAGTGGTCACCCATGGTTCGCACTAGCTTCGAAAATACCTCAGCAAGTGCTCTACTCACCAAGATAAGCTGTAATAACTTCCGGATTACTCAGCACGTCCTTGGTATCGCCCTGGCAAAGCACGCGGCCAAAGTTCAGCACTGTCAGCTTCTCGCAAATACCTGAAACAAGCTTCATATCATGCTCGATCAGAAGGATTGTCATATTAAACTCCCTGCGGACAAGTGCGATGGTGTCCATCAGCTCTTTTGTCTCATTAGGATTCATGCCGGCTGCGGGCTCATCAAGCAGAAGGAGCTTTGGGCTTGTTGCCATGGCTCTCGCGATCTCGAGCTTACGCTGCTTACCGTAAGGGAGATTGGCTGCGAGGTAGTCACGCTCAAGGTCCAGTCCAAAGACCTGTAGAAGGCGCATGGCTTCGTCGTCCATCTCCTTCTCCACCCTCTTGTAATTGCCGATGTGGAGCATGCCCTCGAGGGCGCTGTATTTGTAATGCTCGGAAAGTCCGACCTTTACGTTGTCGATAACCGACATATTCTTGAAAAGTCTGATGTTCTGGAAGGTTCTGGCGATTCCGGCGTGGTTGATCTCGATGGTGCTCTTACGAGTGATGTCCTCGCCGTCAAGCCTGATGATTCCTTCGTTTGGCTTATATACGCCTGTCAAAAGGTTGAAAACTGTGGTCTTTCCGGCGCCGTTAGGTCCGATAAGTCCGTAGAGCTCGCCCTTTTCGATCTGTACGTTAAAGTTGTCAACGGCGCGAAGTCCGCCGAATGAAATGCTCAGGTTGTTTACTTCAAGAAGTGCCATTTAAGCCACCTCCTTATTTCTGCGGAAGATAATTCGACCGATTAAGCCGAACATTCCGCTCTTTCCAAATTTCTTTTCCCTCCAGGCGATGATCTTGGGTGACCAGTTAACGATCATCATCACGATCAGAATGATGGAGTAGATCAGCATTCTGTAGGTGTTAAGGCCTCTGAGCAGCTCAGGAAGCATGTAAAGGATGCAGGCTGCGATGACGCTTCCGCGGATGTTTCCGATTCCGCCCAGTACCACGTAAACCAGGATCATGATCGATGCGTTGTAGCCGAAGTACTGTGAGGAAGCCGTCAGGGTTGTGATGTTATGGGAGAAAAGAACTCCCGCAGCCCCTGCAATTGCAGCAGAAATGGTAAATGCCATCATCTTGTAACCTGTAACGTTGATGCCTGTTGCTTCTGCGGCGATATAGTTGTCGCGGATAGCCATGATTGCACGGCCGTCGCGAGAATTGATAAGGTTCTGAACTATGAAAAGAGATATCAGAAGCACCACAATTCCTATGGTGAAGTTAGCGTTGTGAGGTGTTCCGGTGATTCCCATAGCGCCGTTGACGATGACGTTTCCGTCGGCCTCCATGTTAAGATCCATGGCGCTCTTCATGTTCATATGAAGGCCCTTGGAGTCGATTCCGATGTAAAAAGAGTTGATGACATTCTTGATGATCTCACCAAAAGCCAGAGTTACGATGGCCAGGTAGTCACCTTTAAGGCGCAGTACAGGGATTCCGATAAGGAAGCCAAACAGCGCAGCCACGCCGATTCCGATGATGAAAGCGATGATGAATCTCGGAACTGTGGGAAGTACGTTCTCTGTTGCTTTGGAAAAGAATGCGCTGGAGAAAGCTCCGAGGCACATAAAACCGCAGTGTCCGATGGAGAGCTCACCAAGGATTCCAACGCACAGATTCAGGGCCACGGCGATGACAGCGTAATATGTCATGGGTACCAAAAGACCTTTCAGATGGCTTGAGAGATTGCCCGTCAGCATCAGGATTTCAAATACGATATAGGCAAAGATTACGATGCCGTAGGTTATGAGATTGTTCTTGGTGATTTTATTCATAGTTCGCACTCCAATATTGAATCATTACTATTTCACAAGGTAGTTCCGCTCTCGCAATCAGACTTTTTCCTGTACAACCTTGCCCAGTATTCCGGTGGGCTTAACCAGGAGCACCACTACCAGGATTCCGAACACGATCGCATCGGAAAGCTGTGATGAAATATAGGTTTTGGACAGGATCTCTACGATTCCGAGAACCAGGCCTCCGATCATGGCGCCGGGGATTGAACCGATTCCGCCAAGAACCGCTGCTACGAAGGCTTTGATACCGGGCATTGCGCCGGTGTATGGAGAAAGGGACGGATAAGCCGAGCAAAGAAGCGCTCCGGCAACAGCAGCAAGTGCTGAACCGATGGCAAAGGTGAGGGCAATGGTTCTGTTTACGTTGATGCCCATAAGTGCTGCAGCGCCCTTGTCCTCTGAGGCTGCAAGCATTGCCTGTCCCTGCTTTGTCTTGTTGATAAAGAGCTGAAGGGCGATCAGGATAACCACGCTGACAAGGATGGTCACGATGGTTACGCCCTGGATCTTGAGCTGTCCGCCTGCAAAGGAGACGCCCTCCCACTTGATAACTGAAGAAAATGACTTGATATCTGCGCCGTAGATAAGAAGCGCGATGTTCTCAAGAAGGTAGCTGACACCGATGGCTGTGATGAGAACCGCCAGGGGTGAAGCTGCTCCACGAAGAGGTCTGTAAGCCACGAACTCAGTTGTTACGCCCAGGAGTGTGCAGAGTACAATTGCAACAATAATGCCCACTACTGAATTGCCTGAAAGTGCTGCGCTCACTGAAAAGATAATATAGCAGCCCACCATGATAAAATCGCCATGTGCGAAATTCAGCATCTTGGCAATACCGTAAACCATGGTGTATCCCAGGGCAATTATGGCATATATGCTTCCTAAGCTAAGTCCGTTAATGAGATAAGTTAAAAAACTCATCGGCCACCTCCAAAGTGTCTTTTAATAATAAAGATAACGAGGGATACCTTTGACAGCATCCCTCGCTGGATGTCTAAAACATTATATCATAGAAAACTTATTCTGCAGATACGTAAACGCCACCCTTGATAACAACAGCCTTAGGCTCCTTGTTAGGCTCTCCGCTTGCTTCCCATGTCATCTTGGAAGATGTAAGACCTGAAGCCTCGATCTGAGTCATAGCCTCTGAAAGCTTGCTTCCGATATCTGAAACGCTCATGTCAGGTGTAACACCGCTCTTCTCGATAGCTGCCTTGATGATGTAAACTGCATCGTAAGCGTCAGCTGCGAACTGGTTAGGTGTCTCGCCGTACTTCTCGTTGTACTTCTTAACGAAGTTAACTGTGAGATCATCTGTTGCATCAGCTGCGAAAGGTGTAAGAAGCATAAGTCCCTCAGCAAGTGATGTGTCGAAGTTCTCAACTGTAAGGATACCATCCATACCGTCTACACCGAAGAATGTAGGAGCATATCCCATTGTGTTAGCCTGTGTAAGAATAAGAGCTGCATCTGAATAATAAATAGGAAGGAATACAAGATCAGCACCTGCATCCTTAGCCTTCTGAAGCTGTACAGAGAAGTCTGTGTTGTTGTCCTGTGTGTAAGCCTCAGCTGAAACTATTTCGTAATTCTTGCCCTCAGACTCCTGAGCAAACTTCTGGTAGATACCTGAAGAATAAACGTCTGAGCTGTCGTAGATGATACCAACCTTAGTTGCAAGGTTGTGATCACTTATATACTGAGCAGAAGCGATACCCTGGTTAGGATCTGAGAAGCATACACGGAATACGTTGTCATACTTAACGCAATCCTCAGCTGATCCTGAAGGTGTAAGCTGGAACATGTTGTCTGCCTTAGTGTTCTCTGAAACTGCGATTGAGCAAGCAGATGTTGTTGATCCAACAAGGATCTGCATTCCCCAGTCCTTAAGAGTGTTGTAAGCGTTAACTGACTTCTCAGCGTTGAGCTCGTCATCCTCGCCCTTGTACTCAATCTTAACACCGTTAATTCCACCGGCCTCGTTGATCTCGTCTACTGCGATCTGTGCGCCGTTAACTACTGCGTTACCGTAAGCAGCTGCTGCACCTGTAAGAGGTCCGATAGCACCAATCTTGAATGTGTCAGATCCTGAAGCTGCTCCGCTGCCACATCCTGCAAGCATTGTAAGAGCAAGAGCAGAAGTCATAACTGCACTTACTACTTTGTTAAACTTCTTCATAGTTTTCCCTCCTCAAATGTATATTTGTATACAATGTTATATCTTAAGTTAAATCAATAGTTAAGAAAAGTCAATACTTTAAAGCAAAAAAGTGACTCCCAAAAATATGGGAGCCACCGATAGTTCTTTTAACAAAAAAGCGTAACCTAGCGGTAATAATCGTTCTCGGCCTTCTGGAGCATCTTGGCCTCCTGGATCTTGTCGTTGACGTCAACCAAAAACTGGTGATTGGTCGGATCCGATATGAACTCAAGGAAGTCTGATGCTTCCTTATTCTTAAGCTTCTGGATCGTGGTTAGGTACTCGAAAATCTCCTCGTGAGTCTTGCCCTCGCTTAAGAACCTGTCAACGATGTCGAAGAGCACCATAAATCTGCGCATCCTCACACGGGTGTTGATCTGATGAATTTCAAAAAAGATGGAAAAGATAAAGATAATGGCTGCTATTCCAAGCACCGTAAATACCGCGCCACAAAGAGTAAGCCCTGATCTGATATTAAGGACTCCGGCGGTAACACCTGATATTGAGAAGATAAACAAGGAAACTAATAGAATGATCAGCCTTGCCTTATTCCTGGCTTTCTGAGTAAGCTCCATGAAACGAACAGCCAGTCCAAACACTATGTAGAATACAAGTGCAAAGGCAATCCCCACATACGATAATTTGAGCATTGAGTCATCCCCCTATGAATTAATTGTAACAACCTTTTTGCACCAAAGCAACGAAAGTTATACCGTACATTAATTAACGAAAAAACGCCACAGCTCAAAACATGTCCAAGCCGTGGCGTTATTATTCTATTAGTATTCTACTGCATACTTCTCTTGTTTCAGACACCGATCCCATGTGCTCTGTTGTAGCCACGGCATACAGTGTTTGTGTTGTTGATGATGATGTTCCATCCGATGAAAACACCGATACCACAAAGAAGAATTCCAACGAGCATCCAGAGAAGAACTGCTGTGCCACCCTCAGTGGTAGGCTGTCCGTATCTTGCGCAGTTGTTCTGAAGCCTGTTACCGAGCTGATAGTACCAAACATATGCAAATATACCGCATGTTACCAGTGAAAGCAGGAAGAAGAGCCAGAAGTTCATTGTTTCCTCTCCGTCACCGTCGCAGGCGATGTTAACATCCTGAATAAGCTGATAGATGAATACCCAGTTGTAAATACCACATGTAACGATTGTGAGCAGAATGTATACCAAAAGGCTTCGATCTGTTCTAAGTGGCATAAATCCGTAAGGTGCTGAGTAGGTATTTCCCCCTGTAAAGCCTTTTATCTCATCACTTGCAGGCTCCTGATTTGTGAACTGAGCTGCATTCTGCTCTGCTCCCTGAACAGGTGCTCCGCAATTAGGACAAAACTTCTCCCCATCATTTATCTGTGTCCCACAATTACTACAAAACATAATAAAATCCTCCTTAACCTCTACATAAACAACATGTTTATTATAGGTAAGAAGGATTTTTTTGTAAATATAGAAATATTCTGAATACGTCACATAGTGTCGCGGTTTACGAACTTGTTATGGAACTTGGAGTACATGATCTTCTGGCTGCTGTAGAGGCTGTGATAGCCAGAGAACGTGTAGCTGAGTGCCACGGCTAGCAGATAGAAAGGCATTCCCTTAAATCCAAAGAGCTCGAAGCAGATAAACAGCGATGAGATCGGGCAGTTGGTAACTCCGCAAAACAGCGCTCCCATTCCGATAGCTGCGCAAAGAGCCGGATCAAAGCCAAAAAGCTGCGAGTAAAGGCAACCGAAGGTCGCTCCTATGTACAGCGCCGGGACGATCTCGCCGCCCTTATAACCTGCACCCAGAGTCAGTGCCGTGAATATCATCTTAAGCAGGAACGCAAAGTACGGAGCTTCGCCCTTTATCGCCATCTCAATGACATTCATACCTGCGCCGTTGTAGTATCTGGTGCCGGAGAGGTATGTCAGAGCTACGACGATACATCCGCCTACGAAAATCCTGATGTAGGGATTTGGCAGGAGCTTCTTGTAGGTCTTTCCCGAGAACTTGAGAACCTCACAAAAAATAACGCTCACTATTGCGCACAGCAGTGCAAGTACACCTGTGAATATCGCATGATATGGTGTGAACTCCGGGACTACGTTTACTGCGAACTGCTCTCCCGTTGCTCCCATCCATTGGCTGATGCCCTGGGCCACCAGTGCTGAAACAACGCACGGAACCAGCGCGGAATAATACATAACACCTACATTCTCAATCTCCATGGCCATAAACGAAGCTGTCATGGGAGTCCCGAACAGTGCGGAGAATGCAGCACTCATGCCACACATGGTGATTATCTTGACGTTGCCCTCTTTTAGTTTAAAGAGCTTTCCCAGATTGTAACCGATACTTCCGCCCATCTGCAGAGCTGCACTCTCACGGCCTGTGGATCCGCCGAACAGGTGGGTTAAGGTTGTTGAAATAAATATCAGGGGAGCCTTGGTAATAGGCAGGATATCCCCTCCCTGAATGGACTTGATGACCAGGTTCGTTCCCTTGTCCTCGTAGTCCTTGCAGATTCTGTATAAAAAGACAATCAGAAGTCCCGCCACAGGCAGACCCAATA
This sequence comes from Butyrivibrio sp., assembly GCA_017634825.1. Lineage (GTDB taxonomy): Bacteria > Bacillota > Clostridia > Lachnospirales > Lachnospiraceae > Butyrivibrio. The sequence continues at coordinate 5,046 of JAGBMP010000031.1, read as the reverse complement.
TAATATAGTCATGTGCTATCCTAAATTGTGTTGCAAAAATAATTGATTTAGAGAATATAGCACCAATGGCGCCCACTACAAGTCCTGTCACGCTGCCCAAAAACAGCCATCTGAACAGCACTCTTATGCGCCCCCAGAGGTCAACCTCCTGAAAATGTTCAATTAGAAATGATAAGGGATTCTTCTTCTCGTCCATGGCTTCACTTTAGCTCTTTTACCTGATTTCGTTGCTCTATTAGCTTATCATAAAGTGGCTTATAGTCAATCTCATATTGCCCGCGAAGGTGCTCGGTCAGCTCGCAGATGGTATCGTAAAGTGGGCCCAGAGCGAGGTTTCCGATGACGCCCTTTAGCGCATGCACTGTCTCAAAGGCCTCCTCAAGGTCTTTTGCCTCAAGGTTCCTGCCCAGGAGCTCAAAGCGCTCGTCGGACATGCCAAGCTCTATCATCTCAATATAGAAGTCCTCCATACCCATGCATCTCTCAAGGCCTTCGTCTACGTTTGCACCAAATTCCCTCAAGGAATCAATTGTCATGGCAGCTCCTTTCTATAAGTTTCCCAAATTCGCCGGCAGTAAGCGGCTTGGAGAAGTAATAACCCTGTATGACACTACAGCCTGCGCCTTTAAGAAGGGCAAACTGTTCGTACGTATCGACACCCTCGGCAATGACCGGAACCTTCAGAAATTCAGCCATTCTCAGGACAAACTCCACCATGTGCATCTCCTTGTTGTCCGGAGAAATGTCTTTTATGAAGGCCATATCGAGCTTGAGGGAGTCAATGGGCAGGTTTGTCAGCATGTTCAGGGATGAGTAGCCCTTTCCGAAGTCGTCCATGGCCACCTTAAAGCCGTGGCTTCTGATCTCTTTGACCACTTCGACAATTCCGCTGACGCTGTCTGTGTAGGATGACTCGGTGATCTCCAGCGACAGATCCGAGTTCTCAAGGCCATTCTCCTTGACAATGCCATTAAGGAAGTCCAAAAGATCAGGGGCGAAGATCTCGGCGCTTGAAACATTTACAGAAACATGCACCGTAACGCCGTATATATCGCGCCATCTGCGGATCTGACGGGCGGATTCGCGCCAAACATAACGGTCGATTTCTTTTATATGCCCGTTTTCCTCGAAGAGCGGAATGAAGAAATCCGGGCTCACGAAGCCAAACTTCGGATGCTTCCAGCGAATTAGAGCCTCTGCGCTGCAAAGTACGGGGCGCTGGCCGGAAATGTCATACTTTGGCTGGAATACGACGCTGATCTGATTATTCAAAAGAGCTTCATCCACGTCTCTGAGTAGTCGCTCCTCATAGAGCTCTTTTTCATGCATCTCGTTGTTGTAGATGGCGACCTCAGTGTTGTGGGCGTTTCTGGATATGTTGTTGCAGGCCTGAAGGGCGCGGTCGAAGCGCTGATGAAGGTTACAGGAACGGTAAAGGTCAGGATACACGCCGATTCGAAGCTTTGCGTTTATGTTGTTCATGACTTCGCTGAGCTTGTCCAGAATTGTCTTTTTCAGGTATTCGTAGTCTTTCTGATGCTCGATGTAGAGGTAGAAGCTGTCGGCGTTGTGGCGGCAGGCAACTCCTCCGTAGGCTCTGGCCACGGTTCTTACGCCCTCTGCCATGCTCTTAAGGACTGTATCTCCAAAGACTCGGCCGTAGAGGTCGTTGATCAGGTGGAACTTGATGAAGTTCACAACCACTGCGTCAACCTGCTGTTCAGGGTGATACTTGTCGTACTCCTGGCAGTACTGGAAGAAGAAGTCCCTGGTCATGAGGCCCGTCAGGCGGTCGATTCCTGTGGCTCCGATGATGGCCTTGTCGATGAAGAGTTCGATGGCCCTTCCCACTCTGGCCTTTATGACTTCGGGCTTGTCGTAGGGCTTGCCAAGGAAGTCTACGGCTCCGCGATGGAGGCTCTCAACCTCAGCTTCCTTGTCGGTTGTAACCACAACAACCGGTATGTTATGAAGGTCTTTGTCGGCTCTCATGGCATCGAGCACAGCTAAACCGCTCTTTCCCGGCATGTGAAGGTCCAGGAGCACCAGGGAAATGGCGTCTTTTTCCGTCTGGATTATGCTTATGGCTTCGTCCGCTGACGTGGCGAAATCTGTGTCATAATCATCGCCCAGGATGTTGCCAAGAATGCGCAGATTGACCGGCTCATCATCTACGATAAGGATGGTTCGTCTGAAATCACGGCCTTGCTTGGCTCCTATATCCAGTTTGTTGGAGCTGTCCATTGTCATGAGCAATCACCTGTTTTTGGTATGACGTGATGGTGCGCTGCACGATGGTCTGATGGTATGACGCGCGCCAATAATGCATATTAATTATACTATGAGTAATTGCATATTAACGTAAAAATATATACTTTTTATGGATTGTTTTTGGATTTTTTATGTTTGGCTGGAGGGGATTGGTTGTTGGTATTAGGTGACAGATTTGGTTTGCGTGAGATTGTAGGGGAGATATATGGAAAGCCCCCGGGACCTTTTGAGTCTCAGGGGCTTTCGTGTTGTTTATGGTTTTAGTTAGGATCTTGTTTAGTGTTTAGCGCTCGGCAGCTGACGCTGGTTGGCGCTGTGAGTATAGGCGTTGTCTGTTCAGGCGTTGTGCTCAAGAAGATAATCGTTAAGGGCGTCTGTGATCTCGTCGCCATCGATTCCGTGTACTGCACAGGCCTCAGCCAGTGACTCCATCTGTGATGCGGGACATGAGATGCATCCCATTCCGCACTCCATAAGGAACTGCGCTGCAAGTGGGTGCTGTCTGATGATGTCTCCTACAAGCATGCTGGAATCTATGATGTCACCGTTATCGGCTGTTGCGCCGGCATTCTCGTTCTTTAACTCTTCTGACATTGTGTTTCCCTCTCTTTCTGTATCACTTCCAAAGAATAAATCTTTTAATGAACCCATGATTAATGTACTCCTTTATACAATTCGTTATTCTACTCCTATAATTGATTGTGCGCAAGATATTTTTTTGATGCGCGTGGTTATGGGATTTGTGCTGATTGTTTAATGTATGTGGTTATCAGATTTAGCCTGATATTTTCTGCACGTAGTTATGAGATTTGCGATAGATTTCATGGTTGGTTGGATCAGGGATAGAATCTGATCTTAAGGTTGCCTGATTCCTTCCGGGCGCGGCTGGTGAGCTTTTTAAGCCTGTTCAGGTAGTCAGGATTCTCATGTTCCATGGCACTTGTATTGTAGATGATTATGTTCCAGGCCTCCGTCGTCTCTGTCAGTACGTCATAGAGAGCGTCCAGGTTGTGCCCGTAATGTTCCGGCAGAGGTAGCTCTTTTGCCAAAATATCGTGAAGTTCGGACTTGGTGGTAACGTTCGAAAGGTCTATGTAAAAAACTTGTTCCATGCGTGTCTCCTGTGGGAAAGGTGATTTATGGTTTATTTGTTGTGATTCAGGGCTCGTATAGGAGCTCAAAGCTCTCGTAGTGGTCGCTGGTGTAGTATATGTAGCCATCGTCCGAGTATATGATGCGCTTAGCGCCTCGCTTGGATTTGCCAAGGGTGCCGATGTCGCACTCGTGATACTCTTTGTCCTCCGGAAGAAGCCCTTCGTAGTTGCCAAAGTAGTCGCCTCCGATACACTTGCCCGGCGCGTAATCTTCAAGGGATCCGCCTTGCCAGCCAAGCTTCTTGGCAGCTTTCTTGGTGATGAAGTTCTGCGGAAGCTTGCCATAGGTGTGGATATATAGCGCCACATCTTCCTTGGTGGTGTAGGTTCCATCTTCGGGGATTAGATCAGAAGGTGACTGGGATGTGGCTTCTGAGGCTGATGATTTATCTGACTTCTCTGCTGTGGCAGCTGTGCTTGCTGCTTCTGAACCTGTGGCATCCTTTGTTGATGCTGCCTGAGCGGCATTTGAGCTTGTCACAGCCTTGTCCGAAGTCTCTGCTGTGGCAGCTATCTGGCTTGTATCCTGTGAGGCTGCGTCGGTACTGGTGCTGTCTGGCGCTTCAGTCGGCATGGATATCAGAGTTGTGGCTTCAGATGCCTCTGAGGCTTCTGTAGGCTGCTCTGTGGATGCCGTTGCAGCTTGTTCCGTAGCTGTAGTCTGCCCAGATTGCTCCGGCTGTTGCGTTACAGGCTTCTTCTGGCAGCCTGTAAAGAGCAGGAACATCGATATTATAAGGATCAAAGGCAGGACTTTAAGTCTGCTTCGCTTTTTTCTTGTCAAATTCATCTTGTTTTTCCTTTATATTTGCTTGCGGTATTTGGAACTAATGATAGAATACCTCAAAAGTCATGAATATGCTTGTAAAGTTCATCACAAAGCTCTCCAGCTAGGTCTCTTGGTTGGAAAGCTTTTTTCAAATGCATAACAAAAATTTATATATGAAAAATTAGTTGGAAATTACAAACCTCTTCGCTTGGAAAATTTCATGGCTAACACAGTGGCTACATCACAGCAACCGGCTCCGCGGTACGTTGTGATGTAGTTTCTTGTCAATATTGTTAGGCGGCTCCAAAACCCTTTTTGAAATTTCCAACTAGTTTTGGTATAGAAGCAAGTTATGGGGTGGTCGATATCACGTTTCCAACCACCGTACACAATATCCCGCTTTGTGCTGAAGTCTTGAGCCAAATTGAAGCATCCCTGCTGACTCAGAAGTTTTGACTCAAACTGAAACGTCCCCGGTGTCTCATTGTGCGCAATGAGTCAAAGAGAGCCGTCCCCGGTGACTCCCTGCACGAGTTCGTCGGCGCGGTGGGAGATTTCTGCAGCTAAGGATTCGTCGATGTCGCGGACCCATGGATTCTTGTGCTCAAGGGAAGCCGGCTTGCCTGCCTCAGCGCCGGTATTTGCTCCCTCAGCGTCACCAGTTGTTGCCTCAGAGGCAGTATTTGAACCCTCTGCGCCTATACCGGCAGTAATCCTAGTCCCAAATTCGCCATAAAATGTATCCGGCTCGTCCTTGGTTATTCCGCCCCAGCCTGAGAAGCGCTCGGGTGCGATGCTATCATCCATGGTGCAATTAAGGAAAACTGTTCTGGCCTCTTCTCTCCAAGGTCT
>JAGBMP010000030.1 GCA_017634825.1 Butyrivibrio sp. | reverse complement strand
GGACCCCTTCACATACTCGGAAAGCCCCATGATAAGCCACCCGGCAGCTCTGCCCCAGGACATGAGTCCCTTCTTTTCGCAGATTGCTCCGTCATCCAAAAGAGCATAGCCATGGTACGGAAGCCCGCTACGCTCGTCCATTCCGTGCTTTAAAAAGTTCTTAAGCTGGAGCTTAGCCAGCTTTCTTGCATCATCCACGCCAAAGGCCTTTGCATAGGCCGAAAGGAACATTGATGTCTGTCCGATACCGTCAGCAAAGACATTACAAGCGCTCCTGTCAGAGTTATAGACAATCGTCTCCTCGCCATCTCTGGCAGCGACAAGCAGATACTTGTAAATCCCGTCCGCGATGCTCCTGCACTCAGTTCTGAGCCTTCCCTCCTCAAGCTGCTCATAGAGCCTTATGAGGGCAACACCAGCGAGTGCATCATCTATATAAGAAATCTTCTTATCGTACTTTTCCTTCCAGAGCCTGATATGCACAAGAAACGCCTCGTCAATCTTACCAACAAGCCCTTCTTCGCCATCCAAAACCGCTCTTTTCCTTGCTTCCGCAAGTCCCAGCATCAGCATTCCCGCAGGCCAGAACATGGGATCCTTGGTGCGAACTGATCTTCCAAGAGCACTCTTTACCAGGTCCTTTGCCATCTGCCCAAGAGAGACCTCCATGATGGTCTCAAGCTCTGCTATGGACTCGTTTATGATCTGTTTTTCTCTCTCAGTCATTTATCTCCCTCATCTGCCAAGCTTCTCACGGACCTTACCTGTGAGATACTTAAACTCCTCGCTTCTTCCGTACAAAACGAAGTAAACGCCGTTAAACAAAACAGTGATGATGATCGCCATCAGTATAAATGTAAGGATGTTCAGGTTTTCAAGAACCTTAATACTGATAAGCTGTGAAACCACCAGCACGAACACCAGGCTTGCCAGGTACTTCATGGTATCCACGAAATAGCTTCCGGCCTTCATATCAAAGCACTCCCTGTAGATGATCACCGGCTTCGTGAAGTTTGCAATAAGTCCCGAAACGATGGTTCCGATGTAAATACCGGTAATTCCAAGAGGCGTCTGAACCAGCACGATAGAGATCACAAGGTTAACAGCTCCCTGGATCAGCGCCAGATACTTATCCGGCTCAAAAACTCCGGCAGCAGTCTTATAGTTACTAAGAACAATCCTGTCGCCCTTGAAATAGTAGTCGATCAGGATGCAGTAAACAGCTGCCGACGTGAGGATCCAGTGATCTCCCAGCCATATCCTTATAAGCGGTGTTAAAAGAACCATGAATCCCACGCAGGAGAATCCATAAATCCAGGATGCGAAGAACCTGTAGACTTTAAACATGGAAAACTGCTTCTCCCTCGATTCAGTTGCAATGAGATTTCCAAAGCTTGAAATAACCGAGTTAAAAATAATATTTACGAAGTTGGAAACCGTGCTGATGACCATGTTGTAGTTATCAACAACGCCCGCCATAGCGACTTCCACAAATGTCGAAATGATAAGTGCATCAGTCTGAAGTCTGGCCACATCTCCAACCTTGTGGAAGACCAGAGCCTTAGTCTTCTTCCAGACCTCATCGCTCTCTTCCTTAGAGAGCTTCTCAACATTCTTCTCCTTGAGGAACGGATACATCTTGTCCAAAAACTTTGAGACAAAGACCTTCTGTATCAGCTGAACCACAGCATCTGTAAGGAGATAGAGCAGGAAGTTCTTAGTTACAATAACAACTATTATTTGAAGGAATACAACAATAACTTTTGTTATTGTAATGATATTGGTCTGAATGTAGTTCTTTTGCTCAGCATTTATGAGGCTGTACTTGTACGCCACAAAATAACTGCTGACTGTATTGAACAGGAAGATCAGATAATAGATTGTCAGTTCCCTGACAGTAGTATTCTCAGGTGACCTAAGCTTAAAGTACTGCAGGAACGGAGTAAGAAGTAGTCCGACAGCAGCAACAACACAGGCAATAATAAAGTATGCCTTGCGATAGAGCTGCATATATGACTTGATCTTCTCTTTCTCTCCCCTGGCAACAGGCCCATAGAGACTGAAGTTCAGCGCAGTTCCGATTCCCAGCTCTGCCATGTTGAGGAGCGAGAGGATATTTCCGTAAGTGGAGTTGATTCCAAGAAGATCCTCATTTAAGTGCATGATAAAGACAGTTCGCAAAATGAACGACATCAGCGCCGTTGCGATCTGTCCCACATACCCGAAGGCGATATTTCTTGTTGCCGACTTAACTCTGCCCATAGAACTTAGATGATACTTCCTTTTTCGTCCATTAGTATCCAGCCATTCCAGTAATCATGCATGATCTCCGGATTTACCGGCTGGTTGTTTCTCATTTTGTAGGTGCGGATCACCGTCTTGTCAGGCCTTTTATTTAGCCTTGCTCCCCAGAAGCTGAAGGTGGAATTCGCACAGATATTGCCCTTGCAGTGACTCATGAGCATAAGGTCCTGAACACTGTTTTTGCCATTGTTCCAATCGATGATAGTATATCTGCTCTCGTCCGAGAACTTCTCGCGAGCGTACTCATGGTCGCTGGTAAAGATGTAGAAATGCGTATCAGGCTCTTTTACCGTAAAGTAATCCATGGCGCCCTGATAGTACTCCTCGGTTGCGATGTTACCCAGTATCGCCACGTTAGACGGATCAAGGTAGTCGCCCCTTCTGATGTGAACGCTGACAGAAGGCTCTCTCTCCATGCGTTCGGCAAGTGCCATATTCCTTGCATGAAGGTCCGGGTCCGAATGCTCAGGAAAGATGAACTTCTCCCAGAGCTTGTCCATGATGTCCCCATAGTATTTCTGGCAGGCAAAATAGCCCTTTATGTACTTATCCTCCAGCTCGAACACTTCCGGATGGTACATCTCTTTTTCGGAAAAGACCTTTGGATTGGCCTCGTCTCTAAGACCCAACTTTTTTAGCACCTTACCTGTAAGTGCTGCAAATGCGCCCTGCTTAAGAAGAGCATCCCTCTCAAAAGCGCTGCACTCCTCATAGTCCGTGCCACCAAAGATAGGAAGCTCAAACTCCCTTGGCGCCAGCATATTCTTCTGAACCTGTGGGTCAAACCAGGACAGGTCCAGCTTAACGTCCTTCCCCATTTCGCGAAGCTTGGTGTAAACAGCGTACTGCTGCATCTGGTTTCCAAGCCCCCCGGCAATCTGAATAATCAGCATATTATCTCCCCCAAATAGTAATTACTTATTTCCCAAAATAAATTCATAAGAACGGATCAGTCCCTGCGGATCAGAAAGCTCCTGAACAGGTAAGACATAATTATCACAAGTTCCGAACAGATCCGTCGCAATTCCCCTGCTCTTAACAGAATAGCCTATTACAAGAGTCGGAACCCCTGAGCTGTAAGCTGCTATAGTACTGTGAGTTCTCGCCCCAACAAAGAAACTGCACTTTGAAATATAGCCCTTTAAGACCTCAGCCGGCGCATCCTCTATAATAACCACGCGCCCGGTGTCCTTAAACTCATTATACAGCTCTGTAAGAGGCTTTCTGTCATCGTTGCTGTTCCAGACAACATGAGGAACAAAGGCGATGTTATTGTCGGTTTTATACAAAATATAGCGAATGAAATTCCTGTAGCCCTGCCTTACAAGCTCCGGATTTCCTGCCCTATCGAGAACCATGGGGCTTAAGTTGATACCCACAGTCTTCCCCGTAATAAAGCCCTCTAAAGCCGGTGGCTCTGCAGTTTCCAGTTCGAATGCCGGATCCTTACGCAATTCCAGCTTATCCGCTGAAAGTCCTGCGCCAAGAAGAGCATTATAGCTTATCGACTCCCTGGCATAAATCCTATCAAACCTAGTCAGGTCCTTTAAAAGAGCTGCATCCTTAAGGGAATCGGGTTCAATCGAGCATCCCCACAGGATAGTCTCAAAACCTCTTTTTATAAAATAGTCATGAGCCAGTATCAGATCAGGCACCATCTCAGGATAGCAGTAGTTGTCGCCCCCGATGGATATTGCCAGCGGCTTTTTGCCAGCATCGGCCTCAGACGCGCCGTATTTAGCGCATTCTTTCTCATAGTCCCTGTAAGCATCCTTAAACCTGTAGCGCATGAAGGACTGCTTATCTCCGGTTATCTTGCGCCATCCATAGTAAAAGACATGTGCCAGAAAATCCCTGTCTATGTGGCGCTCCGTGGTAAGCACGCAAAGTCCCTGCTTCTCCAGATCGCCCAGAACATATTTCCTGTCCTCATCAGCGTCATTGGAGATGATCACCGGCGCCGGCAGTTTCTCCACATCGCACCCCTGCTCAAGCCTTGTTCTGTGTATCAGCTTGATGGTGCTGTCCGCAATGGCCTCACACCCATGGTTTCCGCTTCCGGCGTGCATATATAGAATTATTGGTCTATTCAGATCTATCATATTATCCTTTTCCTTTGTGCCTGCCATAGAGCTTCAGGTACAGCTCAGGGCTCACGCGAAGCAGTGCTACTTTGATCTTGTGTCCCAG
>JAGBMP010000029.1 GCA_017634825.1 Butyrivibrio sp. | reverse complement strand
CTAATGAGAAAAAAAGAGTAATTACGTCTTCGTTATTAAAAATCAAACAGTACATAAAAGACGATGTATACGAGGAAATGCTGAAAAGAGCTGAAGACTATTTAGAATTGTGTCTTATGGAATATGATTTTGAAAAACGAGGTATGGCAGATTATTATCTGGAAGGGATATGTTACAATAATGTCGAATTTCTTCTTTCCATGTACCCCAATCTAAATGGAATTTGTCCATATACAGATGCAAAATTTCTTGATATTGCTATGAAATATCCGGAGACCATAGAGTATGTGGATGGAACATTTTATAAAGCTCTATATAATAACATTGACTCAAAACTTTGGGAAATAGATTCTACAAGATCAGAGACCATTAGTGAAGAGTATTCGAGAGAAAAGTATTCTAATTCAGAACAAGTGATGGAAAAAGTATTTGAGGCTTTTCTTAAAGACGACACCATTATTGATAAGAATAAGACAAAAACTAATTTAGAGAAAAGACGAAAGAGTGGAAGATATTCATTGAATAAAGGTGAAAGATGGCTTTATGCCTATCTGTTGATGAAAGAATATATCCAAAAGCAGGGATATACAAAGTGTCGGCTAAAAAAATGGTTTATTTAAAAAACCTTTGTATTTGAAATATGCAATAGGGGCTACATCATAATATGATGTATTTGAATAAATGGTTGGAAACGGTATTTCGATCACTCCACAAAAAGTTATAAAATGAGAATTGGTAGGAAATCTCAAACTTGTCTTTGTTAACTGTTTTAGGAACTACATCATAAAATGCCAGTAGGCAAAGGATTGTGATGTTCTAAAACTGGTTTAGTTATTGCAAGCGTGAAGCTTGTGTTTGCGATTTCCAACTATTTTTCTCTGAAACAATTTTTGTTGTGTATTTCAAAAAATCAATTCCAACCAATATGGCTGAATCTGATAACTTGTGATGTTCGGGGCGGGTGATATTCGCCAGATGGGTCATTATTCCGCTGCGCCAATATCAAAATGCCACCATATGACAATAAAGCCATCCCCGATATTAAATGCAATCGGGGATGGCTTTAAATCTTGTACGTTTAACAGCCAGATCAAAGGTGCTGATCTCTCTTAACCTTGTCATACTGCTTGTTGAGCCATGGATAGATAGCTGCTGTGAGCTTCATATCAAGGTTGAAGATATAGACAGTGAAGGTCAGGGCGAAGAGAGCAGCGATAACGATCACTATAACTTTTAATACATGTAAAAATGTTGTCATTTCTTTTTCTCCTACATTTGGTGTTATAGTGTCCGGCGGCAGATTGTGGGAGGCGGTAACCGCAGATTATTTCAGGCGGAATCCACTCCCCGATTGTGCGGCATAATTCCCAGCCGCAGGATATCAGCGGGAATGCCGCAGGTTGTCGTGGGCTTATTCCAGGGAGCATCCAGGTGCTCTTTGAAATAAGGCCATGACATATGAGTCATAGCCTTGTACATTGAAAACTCCATTAGCCAAGAACCTGATTTTCTACAGCGTCACGTATGATCTCGGCATCAATTACCTTGCTCTTACGCTGGGAGCCGATGGCTATAGCATCTGTCATGAGATTGTCGATCAGGCGTGGATTACCCTGGGTAAAACTGTGAGCAGCGGACAATGCTGCTGCATCGATGATCTTTTCGGAAGCACCGGCAAGACTGATCTTGTGGAGTATATACTCTGCAACCTCACCATCGTCAAGACCATTGTAGTTGTAATGAACAGTTATCCTCTGACGAAGAGCTTCATGGACGGGCTTTCTGAGAGTGTCGTTCAGGTGTGATTCTCCACAGAGGATAAGGGTAAAGTAGTTGACTGAGTCATAACCATAGTTCATGAGCATCTTGATATCGTTGAGAATGCCGGTATTGAGATACTGTGCTTCATCAATGGCCAGGAGAAGAGGTTGCCTTTTCTCTTTGTAGAGATAAGTGATCTGCTCCCTGATGGCCTGAAACATTGCGGGCTTTCCGCCTTTCTCAGTGACACCGAGTATACTGCAGAACTGTTTGTAGAAATCTGCAACACTTATAGTGGACAGGCACATGTATTCCATGTGATACAGGCTTGGGTTGAGGGTGTTTGCAAAGCACCTGAGGGCATAGGATTTACCCATGCCCGGCCTTGCGGTAAAAACACCTATACCGCGGATATCTTTAAGGTAGTTGAGACGGTTGGTCATCTCGGTGAAATCCTTGGAGATGAAGCAGTCCTTTTCCTTTAGCTGCTGCTTGTCAAAAGGATTGTAAGACAGCCCATAGAAGCTGTTGAACATCAGGTATCACCTCCGATCTTAGAGTAATCGATAGGATTCTGACGCTTTACATGACAGTTTTCGTTACGGTTGGTTCTGCGGATGGGGTAATGCTTTTCTTCAAAGAGTATATAAGCAGACTCCATGTCATCCGGTAGAAAACGAATCTCGACCTTGGTCGAGATGAACTGCATGGGTACATCATAGCTGACCTTGTCTATTGATACTGTGGAATCTTTTCTTACTTTGCGGGTTATGCGATTAAGAAAGCATTCCTCAAGCCATTCTGAAGATTTGGGCTCTTTAAGGATGTATTCAGAGTGCAGATATCTGTTCATGGGAGTGTCATCAATACCGCGGTGAAAGGTTGTGTTGTAGGTATGCATGTAATCCTTGAGCATGCCGTTGAACTGATCAAGAGATGTGATGGATTCGATATCGAGAGTGTAAAGCCACCTTTCCTTAAGAGTCCTGAAATGCCGTTCCACCTTGCCCTTGCTGGCGCCGTCCCTGACTTTTGTATGCAGAAGCACGACTCCGAGGGAAACGCAGATCATGGATAGCTGGTCGTTGGAGTAGCTGCATCCGTTGTCTACATAGAGTTTATCCGGGATACCATAGGTTGCTATGGCCTGTTTCAAAACTTTCTGGAAGTTGTAAGCATTGTCGTTATAGAACAAGCCGCCTCCAACAAGGAGTCTGGAGTGATCATCGATTATCATGATGCAGTAGACACGGCGTGATTTCCCATCCTCTGTGATGTGAGGGAGATAACAGGTGTCTGCCTGCCAGCATTTCCCGAATTCATCTTCCTCAAAGGCCTTGCGGTCTTTAAGATTGGGATTACGGGCAGACTTCAGGTCATTATTCCTGATAAAGCGCTGTACAGAGTCAACACTTACATACGCAGGTATAAAGGACTCTTTTACAAGATGGTTGTATATCTGAGTAGCATTCATGCGTGGTTGCGCCTGCTTGAGACGATAGATCTCACAGATTGCCTCGTCGTCAAGGACACGGGATACTCCCATGTCAGACCTTCTTCCGGGAAGGAGAGCATCGAGACCACCGGTGGAATACTGGGATTTCCATTTTTCCAGAGTCTTGTAGCTGTACTTCATTACCGTACCATCGGGGAGGGTAAGGGGATTCTCTGTAACCCTCTTGTAGTAGGCAGTGGCAGAAGTATCGGGAAAAAGCCCCTGTACAACAGGAGCTATGAGTGCAAAGCGAAACTGAGCCATATCTGCGTCCTGCTTTGTGATCTCTGATTGATTGTTCATGGTTTATAGACCTCCTTTACGTTTTTTTACATCATAAAGGTGGAGTGAGCTGGCAGCCATTCACTGGTTGTGTGGTCAGGTGACATTGTAGTCAGGAGAAAATATCTTCTGGCAATAACCTGCGGTATTCTTAAAAATCACAGATGGATTTTTATGAGATTGCATGAATGAGAATGAAAACCGGCTTATGAACTCTGATGCAAACCTGGAGTAAGGCCTGTTTATAAGGTCTTTCATGAAATCAGAAGAACTCATGCCGGAATCAGGAAGGGAACCAAGCCAGAGCTTTTTGTGTTTGTTGAACAAAGTCTTCCATTTGTGAAACAGCCTATCTGAGATACTATATTTCTCACATATGGCTTCGATGGAGTGAAAGTGAAAGAAGTGCTCTGAGAGTACCCTGAGAACAAAGAACAGGCCATGGGTCCCATAGGGAATGATGTGATCCGGGAGAATGGCATGAGTATGATGGCAGCTTTCGCATATGACCCTCATAATGCAGACAGAGTAAGTGATCCTGTGACCACCAGCATAGTCTGTTATAGTCCGGTTATAGTAAGCATGGACGTGGCATTCACCTTTTGAGCCACATACAGGACAGGTTTCCATTTCTGGAATGAATTTATCCATGTACCTGTCCAACAGAAATTTTGATGAAGTTTTAATATTTAACATCTTGATAAACAGTAAGTTTTTCCTTATCATAACAGTGTGTCAGCCCTCTTGTGGGGCGACGCTTCAAGATGACTGCTTATGAACAGTGATCCCTTAATTAGGGCATGACCCTGCGCAAAAGGACCTGCTTGCAGCTCTTGATTGGTGAATGAGGAAGGACGAACTGTGGTAGGGGCTGTCTTTCCTCTTTTCTTTATGCAACTTTATGAATATAGACTAGATGGGGATTAATGGTCAAGATATGTACAGAAAAAAACGTGCGGTATAAAACTGCACGTTAAGATAGACAACATATAGGAGAAGCCGAATTTAATCTGCTGTATTTTTACAGTATGAGGGAAGAATAATTCGACGCGTTACATTATAGATTTAAGTGAAAATCCATTACCAGCTCTTTTCATCAGGAAGAACTTCAAGTGATGGATCAATCGGCTCCTCGTTAAATACTGTCCTCATGAAGGAGTTGATCTGATCACGAACGCCCTGGCGGGAGATGATACGAGGATCGAAGAGGTCGTGGGATACCCATACAAGAGGAATACCCTTTTCACGGGCCTTTTCTTCGAAGAGACCATGCATTCCATCGAGGGCCTTACAACTCATGTGCTCCCAGAGGATAACTATGTCTGCGTTGAACATCTCAACAAACTCCCAGAGCTCATCAAGAAGAACCTTGTAACCGCCGTGGGTTCTGTTTCTCATGATCATGTTCTCCGTAAGCCAAGCCATGTCATAGATGGCCTGTTCTCTGTTCTCGGGAGTATCCTCAGTTACAAGCTTTTTGGTTGATACCATTGAAAGCATATCTGTAAGAGGAACAATGCCCCAGCAGTTAAGGAGCCATACAAGGAAGTCCATGTAGTAGTGGGACTGAACACCCCAAACGATAGCACGGTGTCTGTATTCCTTGGCTGCCATTTTCTTTTTTGCATAAGCCTGACGGGCAAGCTTGGTGATCTTTTTGTCTGCCTTTTCAAAGGATGCAACTCTTCCGCAGATAGCCATGTAGTTGGTCTCTGTGTAGAGAGCAAGGTTTGAACCAAATACCTGTGGGTAAGGAGTACGGTTCATTTCAAGCCACTCCTGACGACACTCGGTTGCGTAGTTAACACGCTTTGCGCACTCAAAGTATGCCTTCCAGTCCCATTTGACGCCGGTGTGCTTCTCAATGAAGGCAATGGCGTTTCTGATCTCCTGAGCAGCATATTCCTGAACGTCATCCTCTCTGTGACGAAGAGGAGCAGCAAGCTGGAATACAGGGATTCCATCCTCCTTCTCAAGTCGCTGGGAGATTACACCGTTACCAAGAAGTGACCCGTCGCAGGTTGTGTTGCACTGGATAGCGCATGCACCAAGGATCGGAGCATCATCATCTATGGAAACACCTGCCTCAGCTTCAGGCATGGGGCATACGTCTCCTGCAAGACCGAATTCCTGTGCCACATCAATATAGTGACAGGCGGCGTACTGATTAAGGAGTACGGATACATAGGTGGAAGGAGTTTCTCTTGAGAGACATTTAAGAGTGGGGAAGCCCATCATTACAGCTGTCATCTCATTCTCATCAACAAGAACCACCTTGTCTGAAAACTTTTTGTCATTGCCGATCCTGCGATCACCTCTAAAGAGTGAGTCAAGGAGCTTGGCTACGTCATCGATAACCAGGTCCTGTTCCTCGTGACAGATCCTGAGGTACTCGCCTCTAAGGCCCTGAGTATGTCTGTCTACCATCATGGGAACTGCCAGGTAGTTGGCCATCCAGCGATATCTGAACATGGCCTTTACATTTCTTGGCTTCATGACGAATTTACCGAGGGTCATCATGATCTTAAGCCATCTTGAATAGTCGTACATTGTGTCCGCAAGTCCGCGCCATTCACGCCTTTTTCTGACCAGGGACCCCTCTTTATAAAAATCACCGAGCCTGTCGGCGCCAATCTCTTTAGCCATTTGCATCACCTCGCTGAATCTTTTTAATCTCTATGCTCTCGACAAAGGCCTGTACTCTGGTGGTCATCTGTCCCGATACACCTATGCTGTAAGGTCTGTCTACTGCAAGAACAGGATATCCGTACTTCTCTCTGAGGATATTTGAACCCATCATCTTTTCATAAGCCCATGGGTCGCAGAATTTCATCTGCTGGTAGATAATGCCGTCGGCTTTGTATTCTTTGGCAAGCTCATCCACGTAGATCCTGCGGTGATCCATCTTGTCAGTGTTCATGTAGCGAGGGCATTCGCCTCTGTTCATATAAGCTCTGCAGATCTGAGTGAGAGGGTCTTCTTCATCGTTTAATACGATGGGATTTCTGCCCGGAAGAGAGCCGTAGCAGAAGCGGTCGGCACAAACATAGGCACCTGCGTCCTCAATAAGCTTAACAAAATCTGTGTCGTCTACTTCAGAGCCCACAACAAGTACTCTTGCTCTGAAACCATTCTTTTCATCAGGCTCGCGGGTCTTTAATTCCTCCAAAGTCTCCTCGAGCTTATCCAGCAAAAGATATTTGGGAGCAACATAGGTTGCCAGAGTGATCACATTAAATTCATAGCCGGTGATACGAGGATTTTCTTCCTTCCTGAAATCACCGATTGCGCGGATCAGTTCGCAAACGCGGTTGTGATCTGCCACAGCCTTCCTGATAGCCTCATCTGAAACATCTATGCCGTATTTCTCGCTAAGCGGCTTTAAAATATGGTTTCTGCATTGGACCACATAGAGATTAAGACCGTTGTCGTCGGCCTTCATAGGAATCTCCATATACTCGAAAAAGAACTTGTCCTTACCCTTGCCAAGAGTCTTTAAAAGTTCCATATTTTCTATGCAGCGGTTCATCATAGAGCAGCCGTCGGGAGTAATTACCGCGTCAGCGAAATTATAGCCTCCTTCAATGGCGCGTTCCAAAAGAGCACGGCTGTATTCGCATAGAAAACTTGTCATGTAGTAAGTGGAGATGTCCAAAGATCCTGTCCTTGGTGCACGGAGACGTGCGGAGAAACACCCCGGAAGATTTAGTAGTGGTTCGGGAGTGTTTTCACAAGCATAGGCAACACAAATACAACCATCTGCCTGTGCTTTTTGAACCAGCTCATTGTTTGCCTCAAGGAGCAGATTCTCGAAGAAAATCAGATGCTTTAAGTCTTTCACTATTTCCCCTACCTTCTTATTAATTATCTATAAAATTAGTCTAATGGAATAGGGAAAATATGTCAATTAATAGTGCATTTGTACGATATTGTGATTTATAATATAAGGTAGTATCGATAATTGCACCTTCTTGAGGTATTTATGGCAAATTTTGGTAACGGAAGTACTGCTTCAAGTTCATATTCGGGATTGGATGTCTTTGGCGGAAACTCCTATGAGAGTGAATTAAAGCTCTGTGAGGAGATGGGAGCCGATGTACAAAAGCTTAGGTCCCTTCATTTCAATACACTTCAGCTT
>JAGBMP010000003.1 GCA_017634825.1 Butyrivibrio sp. | reverse complement strand
CCTGACCTTAGAGCAGGCGCAGCGCTTGTTATCGCAGCCCTGACAGCAGAAGGCTACTCAACAATAGAGGATATCAAGTATATCGAGAGAGGATATGAGGACTTTGAGGTCAAGCTAAGAGGCCTTGGTGCTCAGATCGAGAAGGTAGATGATGACAGAGATATCCAGAAGTTTAAACTCAAGAACGCATAAAGCGCATTATAAAAGCCTGACATGCTTAGCATGCCAGGCTTTTTCTACTTGTTAGTCTATATCGTTCATATAATCTCCTGAATATACACCCCGGGGCATTTCGATAGATCAATGTAATCATTGCCAACCTTGATGGTAGGCCTTGAGAGGTGCGTACTGTTTATAAATATGATCTCGCCGACTTCGCCCGTATTGAGGCGTACGGTGTTGAGAAGATATGTATTTACTATGTTGTTGAGGAAGGACAGGATCATCTCCGGATCGTATTTCTGGAAGCCTTCTTCTTCAAACATTGAGATTGCAATGAACGGACACAAAGGGCCGCGGTAGTATCTTGAGCTTGTCATGGCATCATATACATCCGCAATGGCAACAGCCTTGGCGAACTTATCGATCTGAGGGCCTTTTAATCTCAAGGGATATCCCGTTCCGTCGCATCTCTCATGATGCATGAGGGCGGCGTTCTTGACATGTGCACTGATACTCAGAGCTTTCATGGCTTCATACCCCTTCTGGGGGTGTGTCTTGATCATGTTATACTCATCATCCGTAAGTGCACCGGGCTTGGTTATGATGGTATCCGGAATCAGGAGCTTGCCGATATCATGGAAAAGACCTGCCTGAGTAGCTATCTCTATTTCTGCCTCATCCCATTTAAGCCACTGGGCGATGATATTGGTAATGAGAGCCACGTTAATACAGTGTGTATATGTGGCATCATCATATAGCCTTAGGTTGTGGAGCATATCGAAGATATTGGCGGTTGTTCTGCCCTCACTGAGAAGCGAGTAGATGGGCGTCATCATGTCATCAATATCAAGGTCTTCATTGCCCTTTAAGATATCTCCGATTGTGTGCTCAAACTTGTTTGCACACTCTTCGAAGTCATGCTTGAACTCCTTAAAGGCCTCGGACTGCTTAAGCCGCTCAGCATAAGTAAGCCCTGCTTCGGCACTGCTTCC
The DNA here is from genome assembly GCA_017634825.1 of Butyrivibrio sp. Taxonomy (GTDB): domain Bacteria; phylum Bacillota; class Clostridia; order Lachnospirales; family Lachnospiraceae; genus Butyrivibrio. The sequence continues at coordinate 8,998 of JAGBMP010000003.1, read as the reverse complement.
TGCAGCATCCTGTGGAGGGGTTTCTTCGATAGGAACATCTATTATTGAGTAGAATGCAAGTCTGGCAATGTCTTTTTCATTAAGCACAGTTCCCTTTTCCATAAGCTTGGTATGGGAATCGTAGGTAAACACGTCACTTGCCAGGATCATTCCGGGTAAAAGTTTTTTTGTTAGTACTCTCTTCATTGTCCCTCGCAAAAAGAATTTACGTGAAAACGTATAGATATGTATTATTATAAATCCTTGACAGTATCTTCGGCAAGGGATAGTATTTTACTAGAAAAATAATTCTTCGGGGCAGGGTGAGATTCCCAACCGGCGGTATAGTCCGCGAACTGCTTGATTTTCAAGCGGCCGACTTGGTGAGATTCCAAGACCGACAGTATAGTCTGGATGAGAGAAGAAGTGTGTGCAGAGTACTTGGTGAGGTCCTCTCGAACCTAGTACGAGCCAGTCATTTTCACTTAACGAGGTTTCCCACGAGTTTAGTGAAGAATGACAGTCAACTAACAACTTTCCCACTTTATCTCTCCTTCAAATCAAATAAAAATTAACCCGATGAGAAAGAAGGAGAAAAAATGAACAACTTAAAAGAAACAATCGCAAACATCACAGGAGCGCCCGGCCGATTTGCAGCCCTCTTGCTACTTATCGTTGTAGCATTTGTCATTGCATACTTCGCCGAGAAACTCGCAGGGAAACAGGAACTTGAAAAGACCGGAACCGTAGAAGCTATGTTCAGCACAAGAAAGATCGCCATCATAGGTGTCTTTTCCGCAATTGCCTTCGTGCTGATGCTCCTTGAGTTCCCGCTTCCCATTGCACCTCCGTTCTACAAATTTGACTTCAGCGATATCCCTGCTCTTATCGGCGGATTCGCAGCAGGTCCCATGGTTGCAGTGATGATCGAGTTCATCAAGGTCACATTAAACGTCCTTATCCAGGGACCTACACCGGGATTTGTAGGTGAGATCGCAAACTTCTGCGTTGGAGCAGCTTTCGTAATTCCTGCAACAGTCATCTACAGATTCAAGAAGACCAGAAAGGTTGCCCTTATCAGCTGTATCACAGGTACACTTTGCATCGCGATCGTAGGATCAACCTTAAATGCGTTCTTCCTGCTTCCTGCATACGCAATCGCCTATGGCTGTGACATAAGCGTATTCATTGAGGCCGGAACAGCCATCAATCCTCTTGTTACCAACGTATTTACTTTCTGCGCGATCTGCGTAGCACCGTTTAACCTCTTAAAGGGTGCATTGGACAGTGCACTGACCTTCCTTGTTTACAAGCAGCTCAGCCCTATCCTTAAGACCACTCCCATGGCAGTTAGAAAGAGAGTAGCCAAGGCTGAGGAAGCATAATACAAATACAACCAAATAACGCATACCTCGAAGCGCTGCGGAATCTACCCGCGGCGCTTTTTTTGTGGTATCATAAAGTTGGTTTAGTTTGTGCATACGGGGGTTTTTATGGAAATCGTAACCAGACATGAGACAAATAGTTGGGAAGAGACCTTCGAGATCGGAAGAAGGATTGGAGAGAGCGCGTCTCCGGGAATGGTCTACACCCTGATCGGTGACCTTGGCGTTGGCAAGACCGTGCTGACCCAGGGCGTGGCAGCAGGACTCGGCATCCTTGGACCTGTGAGTTCGCCGACCTTTACCATTCTGCAGGTCTATGACGAGGGCAGGATTCCATTCTATCACTTTGATGTCTACAGGATCGGTGATATCAGCGAGATGGACGAGATCGGCTACGAGGACTACTTCTACGGCGACGGAGTCTGCTTTGTTGAGTGGGCCAACCTCATAGAGGAGCTGCTTCCCGAGCACTACACAGAGATCGTTATTGAAAAGAACCTTGAGAAGGGCCTTGATTACAGGCTCATCACCATGACAAGGCACTAAGCCATACTAATAACAGGAACATAGATTATGAAAATACTGGCAATAGACACTTCGGGACTGGTTGCAACCGTTGCCATCACTGACGGCGACCTGCTTAAAGCCCAGTTCTCAATACAACATAAAACCACACATTCAGAGATCCTGATGCCCATGTTAAAAGACATGACGGACAAGATAGGGCTCGACCTTAGTACCATTGATGCCATAGCTGTCGCGAAAGGTCCCGGCTCTTTTACCGGACTTCGCATAGGCTCTGCCACAGCCAAGGGACTGGCACTGGCTCTTGATAAGCCCATCATCCCCATCCCCACAGTGGATGGCCTTGCCTACAACCTCTACGGCAATGAGAAGATCATCTGCCCTATGATGGACGCAAGGCGTGGTCAGGTCTACACAGGAATCTATACCTTCGTACCAAGCCCCACTGAGGAAAAGAACTTCGAGCAGGGCTTTGATATGCGTGTGATAAGGAAACAGTACGCAGCTTCCGTGGACGATGTCATCGCTGAGCTTAACAGCATCGGCAAGAGCGTTGTGCTCCTGGGTGACGGTGTTCCGGTTTATCATGACAAGCTTGAACAGGGCCTTAAGGTGCCCTTCACTGTTGCGCCCCTGCATATGAACCGCCAGAACGCAGCATCTCTTGCAGCCCTGGCTCTTAAGTACGCTGCAGACGGCAGGTTTGTATCCTCCGATGAGTTTGCTCCGGATTATCTGCGCCTCTCTCAGGCAGAGCGTGAGTCTCTGGAAAAAGAGGGATCGGACAGCACTAAGGCTTCTGAGAAGAGAGCAGCTGCTCACAGCACTCCCGGCAAAGTCCGCATAAGGCCCATGACTGCTGAGGATGTTGAGGATGCCTGGAAGCTTGAACAGATAAACCTTGGTAAGGAAGCCTGGACACAGAAACAGCTCCTTGGTGCCATGACAAGAGATGATACCATCTACCTTGTTGCCGAGATGGCCGGCAGGATCGTGGGACTCTGCGGAGTTCAGAACATCTCCGGCGAAGGTGAAGTCACCAATGTCTCGGTTTCAGGCGATGTCCGCAGGGAAGGCTGTGGCTACAAGATGGTCAAGCAGCTCCTTGAAAGGGGCAAGGGCATTGGGATCAAGGACTACACTTTGGAAGTCAGAGCCCAGAATGCGCCTGCCATAAGGCTTTATGAGAAACTTGGATTTAAGAGCGAAGGCGTTCGCCCGGGATTTTACGAGGACCCCAAGGACGACGCAGTGATTTATTGGAAGAGAGAAGAGAATTAATGATAGATGTATGCCTACTGGGAACCGGCGGAATGATGCCACTCCCCAACAGACTTCTCACAGCACTTCTTGTGAGATATAACGGCAAGTGCATCCTCATCGACTGTGGTGAAGGAACGCAGATTGCCATGAAGAAAAAGGGCCTTAGCGCCAAACCTATAGACGTAATGTGCTTTACCCATTATCATGCGGACCACATCTCGGGACTTCCCGGAATGCTGCTGACCATGGGAAATGCAGAGCGCACGGAGCCGCTCCTTATGGTCGGCCCCAAGGGTCTTGAGAAGGTGGTAAACAGCCTTCGCACCATCGCGCCGGAGCTGCCCTTTGAAATTAAGTTCAAAGAGATTAACGGAGACGAGATGTCTTTTGCCTTGGAAGGCATGCCTGAATTCACGATCACAGCCTTCAAGGTTAACCACAATATTACCTGTTACGGATATACTATGAACCTGCGCCGTCAGGGCAAGTTCAATGTGGAAGCCGCCCAGGAGAAGGGGATTCCCAGAGATTTCTGGAATAGTCTCCAGAGGGGCGATACCGTGACAACAGATGACGGGATCACCTACACACCGGACATGGTTCTCGGAGAGGAGAGAAAGGGCATCAAGCTCACCTACAGTACGGATTCAAGGCCCACCGACAGCATAGTCAGAAACGCTGCCGGGTCAGACCTCTTTATCTGCGAGGGAATGTACGGCGAGCCTGACAAGCTCCAGAAGGCCAAGGAATACAAGCACATGACCTTCTACGAGGCCGCCAAAATGGCCAGGGACGCCGGGGTAAAAGAGATGTGGCTCACCCACTACAGCCCATCCCTTGTTAATCCCATGGAGTTCATGCCGGATACAAAGAAGATCTTTCCTAATACCATTGCAGCCAAGGACGGACGAAGCTGCACCCTTAGATTTACCGAATAAGGAGGAGGAAGTATGGAAAAAGGCAGTGTCGGATCAGCGGTACTTAAATCGATTGTTCTGATCGTGCTCGGAGCGATGATTGTTCTGGGTGTCTATATGATGCTCACCAGGACCAGGAAGCAGCCGGCCAAGGACGAGGACTACGTCATCACAGTAGTTGACGAGATTACAACCACCAACCTTGAAAAGAGCTATCCCGCCAGCGCCAGAAAGGTCGTTGAGCTCTACGCCAAGATCATGCAGACTCTTTACAGAGAGACCTATGACGACGACCAGAGAGACGCCATGATTGCAGTGCTTAAGGGACTTATGGATGATGAGCTTCTTGCTTCCAACGAGAATTTTGAGGGCTCCATCAGAATCGAGGTCACCAGCAGAAAAGCGCAGCAGTATTCAATCCCTGCATATGTCGTTCAGACAAAAGAGCCTGAGGAGGTTGTTGTGGATGGTCGCAAGATGTGCAGCTGCGACTGTCTCTTTAACATAAGAAATGCAACAACTCCGACTTACTCGAATTACTATACATTTATCCTGAGAAGGGATCAGACCACAAACAACTGGAAGATCCTTGGATGGACACAGAGGGAAGAAACAGATGATTGAATATCATGCAGACGACTATGGGATGTTTAAGACCCAGAGCCGTCATATAATCGACTGTTATCACAACGGGGCCTTAAACGGCATCAGCATCATGCCAAACAGCCCATACCTTGCAGAGTGCATGGAGGAGATAAAAGACTTTAAGAAAAAGCTCGCCATCACCGTGCACTTAAATCTCGTGGAGGGACAGCCCCTGACCGGAGATAGAGCCTCCAGACTGATCGACAATGACGGAAACTTTAACATCGGATTTACAAAGCTCCTTTTTGTTGGATTTGTGCCGGTGCTCAGAAGACTTTACTATCGCCAGATAAGGCGCGAGATGGAAGCTCAGATCCTCTCCTGCAGAGAGTATATGAACGATGGAAAGTTCAGGCTGGACGGACACGTTCACTACCACATGCTTCCGCTGGTCTTTGATGCGATGATGGATGTTGTTAAGGAGCATGGCCTTGAGGTTTCCTATATCAGGTTCCCAAGGGAAGACCTGAATCTCTATCGTAAGGTCTTCGGCAAGATAAAGGGCGTCAAGCTTATTAACGTAATTAAGGTTCTTGTGCTTAACACCCTTGCAAACCGCAATGAGAGAAAGTATGAAGATATGCTCGTCAGCCTCGGCGTTCAGAGGAAGTTTTTCATGGGAGTCATGCTCTCGGGTCACATGTTCTATGACAATGTAAAAGAGTGCATTCCTGTGGCAGCAGATATCATGGCTGACAGGGGACTTCAGGATATGGAGATACTCTTCCATCCCGGAGATGTCACAGAGCTGACTGAAGTTTCACAGATTACAAGTAAAGATGATCTTGATTTTCTTAATGTAAACAGTGCCAATAGATTCAAAGAGGCCGAGGCCCTTGTTAAATTTGGCGGCGGATTAAAGAGATAAGTATATGAAGATAGATAAGAATGTAGAAAACGACGGCGTGATCTTCATGTCGATAAAGGAGAATGATGAGAGAGCGCAGGAAACCGGCAGCGAGGGTGATGTGACCATCCTTGCCATCGAGAGTTCCTGCGATGAGACTGCTGCAGCAGTTGTCAGAAACGGACGCGAAGTCCTCTCCAACATCATCTCATCCCAGATCGCGCTCCATACCATCTACGGCGGAGTTGTTCCCGAGATCGCATCCAGAAAGCACGTTGAGAAGATCAATGGCTGCATAAGAGCAGCGCTAAGCGAAGCGGGAGTTACGCTTGATGACATTGACGCAGTAGCTGTAACCTACGGCCCCGGCCTTGTAGGTGCTCTTTTGGTGGGAGTCTCCGCGGCAAAAGCAATCTCTTTTGCCAAAAACAAGCCACTTATCGGCGTCCACCACATAGAGGGCCATATCAGCGCAAACTTCATTGAGAACAAAGACCTTGAGCCGCCTTTCGTGTGCCTTGTGGTATCGGGAGGTCACTCTCATCTTGTGGTAGTCAAGGACTACGGCGAGTACGACATAATCGGCCAGACCAGAGACGACGCAGCAGGAGAGGCTTTTGACAAGGTGGCAAGAGCCATCGGCCTTGGCTATCCCGGAGGTCCCAAGATTGACAAAGCAGCAAGGGAAGGAAATCCCGACGCTTTCGTATTCCCTCAGGCCAAGATCGAGGGTGCGGAGTACGATTTCTCTTTTTCCGGACTTAAGTCCGCAGTGCTGAATCTCATCAACCAGGCCAAGATGCAAGGACAGGAGCTCAGTCAGGCAGACATCGCAGCCTCATTCCAGAAGGCAGTAGTAGAGGTCCTCGCCGGACATGCAATCCGCGCCTGCAAGGAATACGGCATGAACAAGCTCGCCATCGCCGGCGGAGTTGCATCAAACACTGCTCTTCGCGAGCTTTTGGAAAAAGAGTGCGCGGCCAATAATATCGAATTCTACAGGCCAAGTCCTGTTTTATGCACTGACAATGCAGCAATGATCGGTGCAGCAGCATACTATGAATACAGAAAAGGTGTAAGGTTCGGACTGGACATGAACGCAGTTCCAAACCTTCCGTTGGGTGATCGCGAGAGGAGGTTCCACGCAAGATGAAAACAGTAGCGATTGTTCTGGCAGCTGGCTCCGGGAGCAGAATGAACAGTGATGTAAAAAAACAGTATATGGAGATAGGTGGGAAGCCCCTTATTTACTATTCTCTCAAGGCTTTTGAGGAGAGCATCATCGACGACATTGTTCTGGTGGTCTCCAGAGGCGACGTTTCCTACGTGACAAAAGAGATCGTGGAGAAATATAAGTTTGACAAGGTTACGGCAGTTGTTGAAGGCGGACTTGCAAGGTACCACAGTGTAAGGCTCGGACTTCAGGCAGCAGCTGCAGATTGCGACTATGCCTTTATCCACGACGGCGCAAGACCTTTCATAAACAGGGACATTATTCTGAGGGCACTTCAGGCTGTTAAGGAATACAAGGCCTGCGTAGTCGGTATGCCTGCCAAGGATACCATCAAGATTGCTGACGAGAAGGGCTTTGCAGCATCAACTCCCGACAGAAATCTCATGTGGACCATTCAGACTCCACAGTGTTTCTCCTATAAGATGATACTGGATCTCTATCAGAGACTCGACCGCGAGGAGGGCGACCTCATGGCCAAGGGCGTCAACATCACCGACGATGCCATGGTTGTTGAGTATTACACAGACACAAAGGTCAAGCTCGTTGAGGGCTCCTACGATAATATCAAGATCACTACACCGGAGGATATCGCCGTAGCAGAGGCAATCCTTGGAAGGAAATAAGGATAACTTACATGGAAAGCGAAAGAAAAAGAGTTCTGATGGTGGGCCCTGACAGAGGCGTCCACGGCGGAATCTCTGCCATAGTCAACAACTACTATGAGGCCGGCCTTGATAAAAAGGTCGACCTCAAATATATAGGAACAATGAAAGAGGGAAGCAGGGGCAAGAAGCTTTTGGTAGCTGCTGCTGCTTACTTTAAGTTCTTGTGCGCTCTTTCATGGTGCGATGTTGTGCACGTCAATGCCTCCTCAGACAGCAGCATCATGAGGAAGTCTTTCTTTATTAGAGCAGCTTATCGCCACAACAAGAAGATAGTGCTCCATCAGCACGGCGGTGATTTCAAGAATTACTTCGAAAACCAGATAAGCGATAAGAGAAGAGAGTATCTTAAGTCTATTCTTGATATGGCAGACGTGATGCTGGTTCTTACTCCGTCCTGGAAGGAGTATTTCTCCGGTCTGACAGATTCCGGCAAGATAAAGGTCTTCCCCAACTGCGTTGCGGTTAAAAGAGATATCTCTTTTGCCGAAGGTGAGGATTCTGGCAGGGATATAAACAAGCTTCTCTTTCTGGGACGAATTTGTAAGGATAAGGGTATTGATGAACTTCTGGATGCTGTTACGGAGATTGGATGCGAAAATAAGGACGTAATGCTCTATGTTGGCGGAATTTACGAAGAGGAGAGCTATAGAAAGAAGATAGAAGGTAACGATCTTGTTAAGTTCCTGGGATGGATCTCGGGAGAAGAGAAGGAGAAGTACCTTGGCGAATGTGGCATCTTTGTGCTTCCTTCGTATTATGAAGGCTTTCCGGTGTCAGTCCTTGAGGCTATGGCTGGCGGCTGTGTTGTAGTAGCCAGCGAGGTTGGAGGTATTCCTGATGTGGTGACAGATGGAGAAACAGGTGTGCTTGTGCCTCCAAAGGACCCGGAAATGCTGAAAAATGCTGTGCTTAAGGTTATGAATGACAAGACTCTTGCCGATAAACTTAGAGTAAGCGCCTTTAAAAAAGTTGAGGAAAATTATTCGAGCAGTACCAGTGTGGAAAGACTAGTAAATATCTACAATTCTCTGATTTGATATTTGTTATTTTGTCACAAAGCTCGTTTTTAATTTGATAAATTATAAAATAAAAGAAAAAAATTAAAAAATGTAGTTGACATCTATCCCCTGCTTTGTTAATATAAATCTTGCGCTGCGCGAGATGCCACAGCAACTCAAACAGAGCGTTATCTTATCTGAGATATATGTGGTAAGTTAACTCGGAGCGATATCGAAGCGGTCATAACGAGGCGGTCTTGAAAACCGTTTGGCGGCAACGCCACAAGGGTTCGAATCCCTTTCGCTCCGCTTAATTATGAACACGCTGCTACAACAATATAAGTTATTGTGTATCAACTATTTTGCAGAAGTACTCAAGTGGTTGAAGAGACACCCCTGGAAAGGGTGCAGGTCGTTAATAGCGGCGCGAGGGTTCAAATCCCTCCTTCTGCGTTGCCTTACGCAATCAGTAAGGGTCATAATTATAGCACCTTGACAAATAAACAGTAATGCAACCCTGAAAAATTCCAAGAGAATTAT
>JAGBMP010000028.1 GCA_017634825.1 Butyrivibrio sp. | reverse complement strand
GGAAGAAGTTTATCCAGAGTTCAGAGATCAGCTTGTAATGTGCAAGCCTGATGAGTTCGATGCTCTTTACGATGAGCTTTCACAGAAGTACCTTGATGCTGGTTACCAGGAGATCATCGACGAGAGACAGTCAATGCTTGATGCTGGAACAACAACAAAGCTTCAGTAATACCTGATTACAACTTTCGATAAATAGGTTGGTTTAAGAAAAGGGCGGTGCTTATACATCGCCCTTGTTTTGTCTTGATTTACCAGTTTGGTCCCTCTGCGCTTTTTCTTAGCTGTTTCATAACGAACAGGTACAGGATGATTGAGAAGATTCCGGCGGTTATCCAGGCTGCTGCATCTCCTGCAACTGCCAGGTTGAAGCTGTGGATCCTGATAGACAGGAAAGCGGTAAAGAACCTTGCAAACAGTTCAACTATACCAAGCATCAGAGCAGTCTTTCCATATCCGCAGGCCTGCATTGCATTTCTGTATATGAAGATCATGGCAAGCGGGATGTAGAACGGAACACATGCAATTACATAAGCTCTTGCATAGGGCATGTAAGCTGTCACGTCAACGCCCTTGTCAAAGAAGAATCCAATTATTATTGGAAGGAGTACAACACTTAAAACGCCATTGATTATTGAGTAAACACTTGCAATCTTCATGGCATCCTTGGTTCCCTGATGAACTCTGTCAAGGTCGCCATAGCCAAAGTTCTGGCCACAGTATGCTGCCATGGTTTGGCCAAGAGATGGCATTCCTGCTGTCATTAGGTTTACAACTTTACCTGCAGCGGTAAAGCCTGTTACAGCAGTTGAGCCGTAGATGTTGATGGAAGACTGCATGACCATTGTTCCGGAAGCTGTTATACCAAACTGCAGAGCCATTGGTATTCCGATGTTGAGCTGCTTTAATGAATAATCTCTTCTAAGGTGCCAGTCGGTTTTCTTAGGTCGCAGAACATCAACTTTTTTTACTATATAAATGGTACACAGAACTGCAGATGCCGCCTGGGAAAGATCAGTGGCAAGGGCTGCGCCAAAGGTTCCAAGATGGAAGCCGATAATGAATACAAGGTCAAGGACTATGTTTAAAAACGCTGAGAAAATCAGGAAGTACAAAGGCGTCCTGCTGTTTCCTATTGCTCTAAGGGATGCTGCAAGAAGATTATAACCAATAAGCGCGATGCTTCCGGCACATATGGTTGATATGTAGGCATATGCGTCATTGTAGATATCCTCCGGAGTATTCATGATTTTAAGAAGGGGATGCATGACCATAAGAGCAATGATTGTAATAATTACGGTACTGATAATCCCAAGAAGAATGGCATTTACAAAAGCCTTCCTTGTTCCTTCATGGTCTCCGGCACCATATTTCTGGCTGATGAGAACGGTATACCCCGTAGTCATGCCATTGGCAAGTCCCATTATCATGAACATGATGGTTCCGGTGGAACCTACAGCAGCCAGGGCATTAGGAGATACATAGCGGCCTACGATCACAGTATCTACCATGTTGTAAAACTGCTGGAATATAAATCCAAGAAAAATAGGAATAACGAATTTCAGTAAAAGAGTAAGGGGCCTGCCCTTTGTCATAGTAGATTCCATTTTTGTCCTCACATTTATCCTTACCACTTTTTGCCTGGGCAGTGTGCTCCTTTGGAAAGAGCTCTTATCTCAACGTAGCATCCGCATTTAAGGCAGGTGGCATCTATTAGTTTGTCGCATTCTTTGCAAAGCTCAAGGCGTCTTTTGTATTCTGCATCTGAAGAGCGCTCATCGTCTTTAAGGAGCTGTCTTGTCTTTTCAACCTGAGCTATCACATCATCTTTGCCCGCCATCTCAAATAGAAGGCATCTCTTACATCCGCCTGTAGTCTCTTTTTCCATTAGTGTCTCTCCTCTTCGTTTTCAAATCTCTCGCAGAACCTGGCGGAAAATGATGGAGCCTCGTTTCCGATAGTAAGGTGCGTAATATCGCCTACCCTGAGAGTTCTGAAGATTGCAATGCCTTTTTCTCTTTCCTCCGTAACAACTTCAGTTACTGAAGTTGGCGCCATGGCAAGAAACTGCAGTGGCATAAAGGGCGATACATTCCAGAGGCGGCTTAGCATAACACAGGTGATCCCGAAGTGGCAGAAAAGAGCTATAGTCTTATCATTGCTTTCTATAACTTTATAAATATCACCATCTCTTTTGTAACCATGTTCTTCCAAAAATCCATCAAAATTTTTGATGACGTTATCGTAGACGGTGGCAGCATTGGAGGATGAAACAACCTCTGATCTTCTCCAGGCATTCCTGTCAAAGAGCTCTGGATGGTTCATGTAGTAAGAGGGCATCATATCCCAGACAATGCGCTTTTCAAAGGCGCCGCCTTCTTCTTTTTTTAGTTCGTTCTTATAGGCACTGCGGGTTTCTTCGCTTGCTTTATTAGGATCGAAAAGAGCTGGAAACTCCATAAGCCAGTCGAAAGTAGTTACGGGAAGACCAAGTTCTTTTAACGAAAAAGACGCTGTATCTCTGGCTCTTCCAAGAGGTGACTGATAGACCTCATCAATGCCAAAGCTCTTTATCTGCTCTGCAAGGAGTCCAGCTTCAATTTTTCCTTTATCAGTTAGACCGTCGACCACGTAGTCTGGATCTCCGTGTCTGAAAAATAATAGTCTCATAAAATGCCTTTCTTTAGCGAATACTTATCAGCATTATACACTAAACTTTGCTTGCGCGAATATGTTATACTGAAAAGATACAGAAGGGGTAAATGGTGACCATATGAATAAAGAAATATTTGATAAAGAACAATCACATCTGTCTGAAACCGTAGACAAACTCCTTAAAAAGAAGGAAGAGATTTTAAGCCAGATTTCGGCCCTCAATGAGAAGGCTGTGGCTGATAAAAACGATATGCGCGACAATATCCGTTTTGACTATGCGGACATTGAGACGACCATGGAGACCCTGACAGAGATCGAGGTTTGGAACCGCTATATCGACACCTACAATGTTGAGAGCAGTTCTCTTTCCAAAAAACTTGATACAGTTGAAAAGCTCCTTGAGTCTCCATATTTTGCCAAGATAAGTCTTCAGTTCGATCCATCTGAGGAGCCTGAGAGCTACTACATTGGCCGCGCTGCCATTTCGGAGAAAGGCCCCAATCAGCTCATCGTTGACTGGAGGTCTCCAATTGCTGAAGTTTACTACAATCAGGAGATGGGCCACACAAGCTACACGGTGGATGACAGGGAGATTCCCGTAGATCTTCAGCTGCGTCGTCAGTTTGACCTTGACAGGGACAAGCTCATATCTTACTTTGACACCCAGATTGCTATAGAAGACCCCATGCTTATAAAGTCTCTTTCTCAGACTCACACTGACAAGATGCAGGCTATCACGGCAACTATCCAGAAGGAGCAGAACACGGTCATCCGTTACCCTGACGTTCCGGTTCTATTGGTTGACGGAATCGCAGGAAGTGGCAAGACTTCAGTACTTCTTCAGCGCATTGCATATCTCTTTTACCAGAAAAGAAAAACTCTGCGCCCGGATCAGGTGTGCCTCTTAACGCTTAATCCTGTGTTCAGGGAATATATCGATAACGTTCTTCCGGACATGGGTGAGACCAATCCTGTGACCCTTACCTGGCGTGAGTTTTTGGAGGCTGCAAATGCCCCAGGAAGCATCCTGGATTATGACGATACTGATGCAGAAACTCTTGAGTGCATACGCGTGTGCCTGCCGGATCTTGAGCTTGAAGCCGAAGACTTTTTTGACGTAAGACAAAAAGAGACGATAGTGCTGACAAAAGAAGATGTGCTGTCAGTTGTAAAAAAATACAAGAAGTTCCCTCTGGGAATGAGGCTTATCCAGATAGCATCAGACGAACTTGAGCAGCGGGCCAAGAACAACATGCGAAACATGGACGACGGAACTGACGAAGCATCAGAGTCTACGGCAGGTTCTGAAAACGCCAGGGAAAATCGCATAGAGAATGACTTTGGAGGAGCTCTTTCCACCATCAGAAACTGTGGCTTTATCAATGTGACCCACATCGTTCAGAGGATCCTTGGGGTGAAAAAAGTAACTTCCGCCCAGTGGCTATATGCCAGAATGGAGCTTACCGGAAGGTGCGACAAGAACATGCGTTACGTCATGGTGGATGAGGTTCAGGACTATACCAGGGCTCAGATGATGGTGTTTGAAAAG